>CAMYLB010000258.1 GCA_947259145.1 uncultured Woeseiaceae bacterium | reverse complement strand
CAAAGTGGCGACCAGATTATCGCGGTTGACGGTGTTGCCATCGAAATGGCCAGCCTGCAGCAGACGGTCGGCCGCCTGCGAGGCCACGCCGGCTCCAGGGTAACGGTTACCGTGTTGCGCGATGACGTCGCGATAGCGCATGAAATGCGTCGGCAGGTCATTCGTGTCGCGAGCGTGCATAAGGAGCTTCTTGCCCCATCTTTCGGCTACATCCGGGTGAGTCAGTTCAGCGACAATACGGCCCGCGAGCTTCTTGACGGTGCCAGCATGGTCGTCCTTGTGAACAAGGGCTCGGCATCAGCGTCCGAAATCGTCGCCGGCGCGTTACAGGATCACGATCGCGCGCTGATCGTCGGTACACCCACATTTGGCAAGGGGCTGGTGCAAACCGTAATGCCATTGTCGAAGGGCCGCGCGATCAAGCTTACGACCTCTCGATACTACACGCCGTCGGGAGACTCGATACACGAGGTGGGCATCGAGCCGAACGTGTTCGTCGAGGACACGCCGGGCTTTCCGGACCTCACCCTTTCCGGCATCGTCGATCGTGAAGCCGACGCGCAGCTGGCAGGGGCGATCGAATACCTGCAACCTCGCCCGGTGATGCACAGCAACGCCCAATGAGCTGGACACGAGCCTGTATTGCAGCGTCGATGCTGTTGATCGCGGCGTACAGCGGCGCCGTGGTACAGCAGCCCAGGGTGGCCATCATCATCGACGACCTCGGCTACCAGCTCGCGGCTGGTCGGCGGGCGATCGCGCTGCCGGGCCCCGTTGCCTTCGCCGTACTACCTGGAACACCGCGCGCGGCCGCACTCGCGGACTGGGCGCATGCACAGGGTAAGGAAGTGTTGTTGCACCTGCCGTTGCAGGCGAACTCTGAAGACAAAGACAACGAGCCGATCGGCATCGATCTTGACATGAGCCGACAGGCGGTCGTTGCCACATTTGCTGAGGCACTACAGACGGTGCCACACGTGATTGGTGTCAACGGCCACAGGGGCAGCCTTCTGACAAGGCACCCCGGCCACATGCTGTGGCTGATGGAAGAGATCAGCGCACGGAATGACCTGTTTTTTGTCGACAGTTATACGACGGCAGAAAGTGTCGCTATGCAGATTGCCACGGAAACCGGTGTCCAGGCAGTCAGGCGCGATGTGTTTCTCGATCCTGACCGGTCACCTGAAACTGTCGCGCGGCAATTTGAGCGCATGAAGCGGCTGGCGAAAAAGCGGGGTTTCGTCGTCGCAATTGGTCACCCCTATGAGTCAACGCTCGCGCTGCTCGAGATAGAACTTCCAAAATTGAGCGAGCAGGGAATACAACTCGTTACGATCAGCGAGCTCGTGCGATGACATGGTACGAGGAGAAGGTGCTGCCAAGTTTGATCAATTTGGCCTGCGGCACCAAACCGACCCGCAAGCAGCGCGAGAAAATCGTGCCGCGGGCAACCGGCGACGTACTCGAAATCGGGTTTGGTAGCGGCCTCAATCTGCCGTTCTATGATCGCGAAAAGGTTCGTCACATCTGGGGGCTGGAGCCGTCCCCCGGCATGCGCCGCCTTGCGAGCAAAGCCATCGCCAGGTCTTCGCTCGAAGTAGAGCTGATTGATCTGCCCGGCGAGGAAATACCACTCGACGACGACAGCGCCGACACCGTGCTGGTGACTTACACCCTGTGCACGATTGCCGAGGTGGCGGAAGCGCTGCACGGGGTGCGCCGCGTCCTGAAAGCCGAAGGACGTTTGTTGTTCTGCGAGCACGGCAAGGCCCCGGACAGTAGCGTACAAAAATGGCAGGATCGGCTGAATCCGGCCTGGAAGAAAGTTGCCGGCGGCTGCAATGTGAATCGCGATATTGTTGCCCTCCTCGAGGAGGCCGGCTTCCTGATCGAAGATGACAATCGCATGTACATCCCGGGCCTGAAGGCGCTCACGTACAATTACTGGGGCGCCGCCCGAATTCGTTGAACCGGACCGCGTTTTAACGCTCTAAGCAGTTAACGGGGCGCCTCTGAAGCAAGAAAATGAACCAAGCACGAACTATCGCACTTATCATCTTGAGCTTTGTGTCGAACGCACAGGCTCAGGATGTTGCCTGCACGATGCAGTATGACCCGGTCTGCGGCGCTGACGGACAGACCTACAGCAACGAATGCGTCGCACAGCAGGCAGGGGTCGATATCGCGAACCAGGGCATGTGCCCGGAGCAGGCGAACGGCTGCCCGGAAACCTTCGACCCGGTTTGCGGTGTCGACGGCAATACCTACATCAACGAGTGCTTCGCACTGAAGTCACGCGTCGAGCTGGCGGGCCTCGGAGCCTGCACGCCGAACGGATGTCCCTCCATCAGGGAGCCGGTTTGCGGAATGAACGGGCGGACGTTCATCAATCGATGCGAGGCCGATGCCGAGCGTATTCCGGTGCAGCGCAAGGATCGATGCGATCCGGAAAACTGTCCGCGCGTATTCGCACCGGTTTGCGGCGATGACGGGGTCACATATGACAACGCCTGCCATGCAGAGAAGGCCGGCCTGCAAACCTTCAAACAAGGCATCTGCAATGTGCGGCCGTGTCCGAACCTGTTTGTTCCCGTGTGCGGCTCTGATGGGATGACTTACGGCAATGCCTGTCAGGCGGAGCGTCGTGGCGTGCGCATCGAATATGCGGGCGTTTGTGTGAATCTCGGAGAGAATTGTCCGCGGGAGTACGCGCCCGTGTGTGGCATGGACAGAGTCACCTACGATAACGTGTGCCAGCTCGACAATGCCGGCGTCACGAAAGCCTTCGCCGGCGCCTGCCTGGGCGACTAGTCGCGATTTAATTCAGTCACAGATCAACTCCATGCCGGACGAAGCCGGCGCTTCTCGTCGATCGCATACGGCAACCAGACAAGGCCGGTCAGCGCGACATGAATGTCCGTGCTCTTTGCCCGCACAACAATTTCTTCAAGCTCCTCCGCCTGCGCGTCGAATGCGGTGTCGAGATCGGCAACCTCTTTCTCAAGAGAAGCATTGAGGTCGCTAATTTCGGACTTAACCTTCTCTGCCGTTTGCATCGCGCGGCCAACGTCGGCTGCTTCCTTGCTCGCGCCGCCGGCAGTCTTTATTGCCGAGCCAATTTTTGTCGCCGTGGCGCTGGACAGCTTCTTGCGGCCAAGCACGGCGCCCAGAATGGCAGTGCCGAAAGATATCGCCGTGTCGAGCTTCTTCTTGGTTGACTGTTGTTTCTCGCGCGCTATAGATTGCTCGGCGCGTAGCAGACGATTCTCGAGCGTCGTCACTTTGCTTGCATAGCGCTTGCGGATCTTTGCAATCGACTGGTCACGAATCTCGCTTGCTGCACCCTGCAGCCTGACGCGAAACTCGCCTTCGGTTTCTCCGGCCGACGACGTCAGGCGGAAGCGTTTGCTCTTGTACAGCGTGATGTTCTCGTTTTGTCGCAGCCAGCGCTTGTAGTCTTTGCTCCAGCGAGCATACGCCTTGACATCATTGGCCGCGGCAGGGCAGTCAGCGTAGCTTGCGCCTTCGGCGCCTGCGTCGAGGAGATTGTCAACGGAGACACCGAGTGCCTCGCTATTATCCCAGTCGATTTCGACAGGACCGTCCTCGAATTCAACTGTGTGCAACACGCGCCGCTCGTCTTCAATGCCGTAACGCGCGCTCGTGAAAACGATGTCGCCGGCCGCTATCAGGCGCGCGTGATAAACGATCTCCTCTGCCTGCCCCTTTATGAAAAACTGTTCGACCGACGGCGGCAATGCCGGCGCACTTTCGTGGCTCTTGCGCTTCGGTTTCGAGACGGCTTTTGCAACGGCGGCGAGCGCGCTCTTGGCCTTGGACATCAAAGAACGGATGTGGTCGCGCGTCAGCGGGCCAGCGAGATACGACATCACCCAACGCGTATTGAATACGACGGCCGCGTCTTCATGCACGTTGTGCAGCAAAAAGCGTCGTTTGCCGAGCCCGGCGATCGTGCGCTCCATGTCCTGTTTGTTGAAGTTGCCGCCGCTGGCGCCCTCCAGGCCTTCCATAACGCGTGCTTTGTCGCGCTCGGTCTGTAGTCGGCCGATGAACCATGTGCCGGTATTGGATAGTCCCTTATAATCGAGGTCGACAGGGTTTTGCGTGGCCAGTACGAGGCCCAGGCCGTAGGCGCGCGCCTGCTTCAAGAGGGTGAGAAATAACGTTTTCGACGGCGGGTTTGCGACCGGGGGCATGTAGCCGAAAATCTCATCCATATACAGAATGGCACGCAGGCTGGATGTTCCCGGCTGAGCGCGCATCCAGGCGATGAGCTCGTTGAGCAACATCGAAACGAAAAACATACGTTGAGCGTCATCAAGGTGAGCAATCGACATGATCGAGATGCGCGGCTTGCCTTCTTCGGTATACAAAAGCTTCTTGGCATTCAGCGGCTCGCCCTGCATCCATGCTTCGAAACCGGGCGCTGCGAGCAGGTTGTTCAGGCGCATCGCAAGCGTAAACCGGTCCTTGGCGGGGAAAAAGGAATCGAGATTCATGACGCCGACCTTGGTGATCGGCGGGTTTTGAATCTCGGTGATCAGGCCCGGTACATCGAGGTCGCGGCCTTCTCGCCAGGCTTTGTCGAGTAGTCGCGATATCAGGATGTGCTCACGACTGGCGACCGGGTCGGCGTCAATGCCGAGAAGTGTGAGTATGCCGGTCGCCGTGGATTGCACGCGTTCGCGGTACAAATCGATGTCGTCAATAAGTGCCTGGTCGGGCGCGCTGAAAGACTGCAGCACCGAGACCGATACACCGGAGTTGCTGCCTGGCGTATAGATGGCAAGGTCGACATTTTTCCGAAGCTGAGCAATGCGCTCGCCGGTCTGGCCCCATTCGCCGAGCCCCTTTTTCCACAGCGCGGCCTGTGCGGCCGCGAACTCGTCAGCCGTCTGACCCTTGTCCGTCGCCGTACGCGAGTTGATCCAGGGACGAAAGTCCTCGGGCCGCAGCTTGGGAAAGGTCAGCAGCAGGTTGCCCATGTCGCCCTTGGGATCGATCGCAATAACCGGAATATGATCGAGCGCCGCTTCTTCCAGAATGCCGATACCGAGACCGGTCTTGCCCGACCCTGTCATGCCGATGATTACGGCGTGCGTCGTGAGGTCCTTGGAATCGTAAAGAACCAGATCTTCCGTCAGCTTGTCGGTATCGCCGTCATAGCGTTTGCCGAGATAGAAAGCGCCCAGTTTTTCAAAATCATGCATGGCTAACTCGTCTTTTGGTCCGAAGTGTTTATGGATAGGTATAGCTGGACGCGAAGCCGAGCGGCAGGCCAATCGCGTAGTAAATCAAGAGAAAGATCGTCCACGCCGTCAGGAATGATATCGAGTACGGCAGCATCATCGCCGCCAACGTGCCGATGCCAGTGTTCTTCACGTAGCGCTGGCAGTAAACGACCACGAGCGGGAAATACGGCATCAGCGGCGTGATGATGTTGGTGCTCGAATCACCGACGCGATAAGCCGCCTGCGTCAGGTCCGGAGAAATGCCGAGCGACATCAGCATCGGCACGAAGATCGGCGCCAGCATGCCCCACTTGCCGCTGGCCGAGCCGATGAACAGGTTGACGAAGCCAGTCAGCAGGATGATCCCGACGATCGTAATCGCAGGCGGCATGCCGAGGGCCTTGAGGCCCGCAGCGCCCTCCAGCGCGAGCAGCGTGCCGAGATTCGATGCGCCGAACGCGACCACGAACTGCGCGATGAAAAACATGATGACGAGATAGTAGGCCATGCTGTGCATCGCATGCGTCATCCCCTCGATGATGTTCTTCGTGCTGGTGAACGAACCGGAAACATAGCCGAACACAATGCCGGGCAGCAGGAACAAAAAGAAGATAAGGGCAACTATGGAGCGCATGATCGGCGCCGAGAAAGTCGCAAGGTTACCGCCGGCGTCTCGCCACGGTGAGGCATCCGGAATAAGCGTCAGGACCAGGACAACGAGTCCGAGCACCATGGTGATCAGCGCCCAGCGCAGGCCCCGGCGCTCCTCGGGCTTGAGGTCGTGCACTTCGGGCAGGTCTTCGGCGTCGCCGTCGATCTCCGTGCCCCGCACGCGCGGCTCGACGATTCGATCGGTAATCCACCATCCGAGCGCGACGATGAGCACGGATGATGCAGTCGTGAAGAAGTAGTTGTTGAGGGTGTTGACCTCAATGGCCGGGTCGAGCAGGCGCGCGCCTCCTTGCGTAAGGCCCTGCAGCAAGGGATCCAGCGCGCTCGGCACGAAGTTGGCCGAGAAGCCGCCCGAGACGCCGGCGAACGCCGCGGCGATGCCGGCGAGCGGGTGGCGCCCCGCTGCGTAGAAGATCACGCCGCCCAGCGGAATGACGAGCACGTAGCCCGCGTCGACCGCCGAGTGGCTGACGATGCCGACGAGGATCACCATTGGCGTGAGCAGCCATTCGGCTGTGACGTTCAGCAGCGCGCGGATCGCCGTGGTGATGAAGCCGGAATGCTCGGCGACGCCGATGCCCAGCATCGCAACGAGCACCGTGCCGACCGGACCGAAAGTGACGAAGTTGTTTACGAGCCCCATGAGGAACGTCGTGAACGCCGATCCGGTCAGCTGGTTGATGATGACGATGGGTTCGCCGGAGCGCGGGTCGATGATGTCGAAGGATACGTACGACAGCAGCCAGGAAAGTACCCAGACTATGAACAGCAGCGCGATGAAAAGCACGGCAGGATCGGGCAGCTTGTTGCCCACGCGTTCAACGGTGCTGAGAAAACCGCCCGGGGCGGTATTTTGTTGTTGTTTTGCCATGCTTGTCCCCTGCTCTATCGCCGGCGGGGCGTGCCCCGCCTTTGGTTTAATATTACCAGCCGCAGCTTCGACCTTCGTTCTGTTCTTTCAGATAGCCCATGAGCGGTGCGAAATAGTCGATGATTGCCGTGGCGTCCATCTCGCGCGTGCCGGTCAGCTTCTCCAAAGAGTCCTGCCAGGGCTCGCTCTGCCCGGACGCCATCATCGCGTAGAACTTCTCGCCGGCCTCCTTGCTGCCGTAGATCGAACAGGACGCGAGATCACCATCGTGGCCGGCAATGTCACACAGCGTGCGCTGGAACTGGAACTGCAGGATGCGCGCCAGGAAGTAGCGCGAGTACGGTACGTTTGCCGGGATGTGGTACTTGGCGCCCGGATCGAAGTCCGCTGCCGAACGCTCGACCGGCGGCACGATGCCCTGGTACTTCGTTCTGAGGTCCCACCAGGCCTGGTTGTAGTTCTCCGGCGCGATCTGGCCGGAGAAGACGCCCCAGCGCCACTCGTCGATCAGCTTGGCGAACGGCAGGAAAGCGATGCTGTCCAGCGCCATCTGCATCTGGCGGTTGATGGCCGCACGCGGATCTTCGTCGGAGGCGTTGACGAGACCGACTTCCGCCAGGTAGCCGGGCGTCATCGAAAGCGTAACCGTATCGCCGATGGCCTCGTGGAAGCCGTCGTGCGCGCCGCCCTGAAACAGCCGCGGCTGATCCCTGTAAGCGCCCTGGTAATAGCTGTGGCCGAGCTCGTGATAAATGGTGCGCAGTTCATTGTAGGTCTGCTGGATGCACATCTTGATGCGCAGGTCCTTGCCGCCATCGATTCCCCAGGCGCTCGCGTGACAAACGACTTCTCGATCTCTCGGCTTCGAGAACTGCGAGCGCTCCCAAAAGGTCTCCGGCAGCCGAGGCATGCCCAGGGACACGTAGAAGCTCTCGGCTGAACGGACCATTTCCTGCGGCGAATAGTTTTTTGTTTTCAGTGTGGAGTCGACATCGATGTCGCCGATACCGGGATACGGCTCGATCAGGTCGTAGATCGCGGCCCATTCCTGTGCCCACATATTGCCGAGCAGGTGCGCCGGGATCGGGCCGCCCTGCGGCACCGTGTCCGGGCCGTAGACCTCACCGAGCTTCGCGCGCACGTGGCAATGCAGCTCGTCGTACAGTGGCTTGACCTGGTCCCATAGCCGGGTGCTTTCCTGCTCGAATTCTGCCGGGCTCATGTCGTAGTTGGAGCGCCACATCTGGCCCAGGTCGCTATAACCGAGCTCCCGGGCGCCTTCATTCGCGAGGTCGACAAAGCGCGCGTACTTGTCGCGCATCGGCACGCCGATCTGGCGCCAGCCGGTCCAGTACTCGAGCAATTCGTCGTAATCGCGGGTGTCCGCCATGAGTTGCTCAAGCTCGGAACCAGAGATGCAGTTGTTTGCGCTGCGGCAGTATTTGCCGGCACCGTACATGCCCTCGATGTCGGTCGTGATTTCGGCAAGCTCTTTGCGCTTCGCGGCGTCACCGGGCGACGGTGCCGAGGTGCCAAGCTTCAGGAGGTCGATCGAGCGTCGGGTTTCGGCGTCAAGGTCCTGGTCCTCGTATTGCAGCGCCTGTTGCACCATGTCGCCGTGCCACTTCGCGTATCTTTGGCTGGCGGCAGACGCGATGACTGCGGTGTCCAGCGTAATGTAGGTCGAGCGTACCCACTCGGCGGCTTCCCGCTCCCTGCCCAGGTCGGCGAGTTCGGCGTTTGCGCGAGCAACAAACTCGTCGGCAGTTTCCGTCGAAATAGCGGTCGAGCTCTCGTCAGCATCTTGTTGAGCACAGGCATTGAATATCAACACGAGCGCGAGGCCCGCAACGAGTTTTACGAGATGATTCATGAATATTTCCCAGTTTTTTTGGTGTCTGATTAATGTATGCCGTGCATCCAGCGACGCAGGATCGGCGAAATGATGATCATTAAGAGGCCCGTACCAAGGCCGAACCACATCAGGAATTCGAAAAGCTCAGTGTAGGTGGCGAGCGCCGTCGCAGCGTCAGGAATATCGCCGCCGTCCGTGCTGATCGCCGCGAGTTTTCCAAGGCGCGTGGCGACCGTTTCGGACAGTGCGGTGGCCAGGAACCAGGTACCCATGCTGACGCCGACGACATTGCCGATAGACAGCTTGGTCACGGCGGAAAGCCCGACGGGCGACAGGCAGAGTTCGCCGGTTGTGTGAAACAGGTAGGCGAGTATCAGCCAAATCATCGCAACCTGGCCGTATTGATCGGGATGCTGCGCGCCGTAAACGAGTGCGCCGAAACCGAGGCCCGCCTGAAATATGCCGAGCCCGAATTTGACCGGCGTGGATGGTTCAAGCTGCTTCTTTGCGAGCCAGGTCCACAAAGCGGCAAACGGGATGGCGAGCAGCATGATGAACCCGGCGTTCAGCGAGCCGAACTGCGCGGCCGTAAACGTTGTATCGCCAACAGATCGGTCAACGACGCGATCTGCAAACAGGGTCATGGAGCCGGCGGACTGTTCGAACAGTGCCCAGAAAACGATGGTGGAAAGAATCAGAATCATCAGCACAACCGTGCGACCGAATTCAGCCGAGTTGTGCGTCATGAAGCCGTAAATCACGAAGGCGACAACCAGAATAATGGAACCGTACAACACATTTTCAGCCAGGGACTCTGAGCCCGGAATGAAGTGCAGGTTTACGCCGATCGCATACAGTGCCCCGACGGCCGCTATGCCCGCTACCGTGTAGGCAATCGTGTTGTTCTGGTCCTGCTTGGTATGCACCATCGAATAAAGAATCAGGCCCACGATCGCGATCACCAGGAATACGTTCTGCATCAGGTACACGACCGGTTCATGCTGCACCAGCAGCCATAGCACTCCGAGTACGGGCAGGCTCAGGAGATAGATAGACCATTCAACGTTGATGGGACCCAGGAAGCTCTTCTTCAGCTTTTCGGGTTCGGCCGGTTCCGCATGACCCATCAGGTACTTTTGGCCGTACATGAAAGTGAACAGGCCGAAGATCATGCCGATACCCGCGGCGCCGAAACCGTATTTCCAGCCGTAGGTCTCACCGAGCCAGCCACACAGCAATGTTGCCGCGAATGACCCGATGTTTATGCCCATATAGAAGATCGTGAAACCGGAGTCGCGACGCGGATCATCGATGGAATAGAGCCTGCCGACAATCGTGGAGATATTCGGTTTCAGGTAACCGACGCCCATGACGATCAGGGCGAGCGCGAAGTAGAAAACCTTCAGCGCTTCAGTGTCGCGGAACGTAATGGCCTCGGAAAGCACGGTGCCCGCCGCAAGCACCTCACCGCTTGCCAGCGTGAGATCGCTGGTCAACAGAGTGCCCGCTGCGTAGTTGATCGCCTGGAAGCCTTCGACCGCCATGAGGATGTGTCCGAGGGACAGCAGGATGCCGCCGAAAAGGACTGATTTGCGCATGCCTAGAAAACGGTCGGCTATCATGCCGCCGATCAGCGGCAGCGCGTAAACGAGGCCGGCGTATGAGCCCAGAACATCCAGGCCGGCTTCGTCAGTAAAGAGATGGTATTTCGTCAGGTACAGCAGCAGCAGGTATTTCATTCCGTAGAATGAAAATCGCTCCCAGAGCTCCGTCGTGAAGCAGACATACAGGCCTTTCGGATGGCCGAGAAACTCGCCGCCACGTGAATAGTCGTCCGCGGTCGCGGCAACGGAATCAGTCATGGTTTCCCCTGAATTGTGTAGGCCACCAGTTGCTCTGGTTTTAGGGCCCAAGGCTGAGCATTAAACACCATTTGACGCCCATCCCGCCACTTGACGGGCGTCAGGCGTCTGTCGTTGTGGCCTCTTCGGCGTTGTTGCTTGCTTTTGGCGTGAACAGGCGCGCCATGATGATTCCCAGCTCATAGAGCAAATAGACGGGCACGGCGAGCAGTGTCTGGCTGATTACATCAGGCGGCGTCAGGAACATGCCAACGATGAAAGCCCCGAGAAAGACGTACGGCCGCGCTTTGGCCAGTTTTTCGACGGTGGTCAGCCCGGTCCAGACGATCAACACGGCAGCGATGGGCACCTCGAATGCAAGGCCAAAAGCCAGCACGAGCATCATTATGAAATCCAGGTAGGCGGTGACATCGGTCATCACCTCGACACCTTCGGGTGCGATCGCGGTCATGAAACCGAAAATCAACGGGAAGACGACGAAGTAGGCGAAAGCAATGCCCGAATAAAACAGCAGGATGCTCGACGCAAGCAAAGGTATCGCGAAGCGCCTTTCTTTCTTGTACAACCCGGGCGCGACAAATGCCCAGGTCTGGTAAAGCACGACCGGCATCGCAATGAAGAGTGCGACATAAAAAGTCAGCTTGAACGGGGCGAGCAATGGTGATGCGACCGCCGTTGCGATCATTTGACCACCAGGAAGAACATCCCGCAGCGGTTCGGAAACAAACTCGAAGATCCGGCGAGCAAACGGTAAAAGCCCGACAAACACCAGGATTACAGCGCCCGCGACCTTCAGCAAGCGACTCCGGAGCTCGACGAGATGGGACAATAAAGTGCCTTCTCCAGGCTTATCGCCAGGCTCATCCAGCGGTTCAGTCACGCGGGCTTCTCTTTGCTGTCGTCCTCTTCAACGTGCAAGGGCGAAAACGTGTCGTCTTCTCGCGGCGTCAGCAGATCGTCGGGATTAATGCCAATGTTCTTTTCGACGCTGAGCTCTTCTTCGAGTTGGCGTTTCATGACGCGCGTCATGCGGCGCGCCTGCCCAAGCCAGGTGCCAATCTGGCTGGCAACGCGCGGCAACCTTTCGGGGCCCAGGACCAGGAGCCCGATCAGGCAAAGCAGTAGAAATTCTGAACCGCCGATTCCGGACATGGCTGATAACTAACGGGCGTCGTTTTCTTTGCGGGTTTCTTCCGCCGGCGTGTTGTCGAAGTCGGCGTCTTTTGAGGACTCGCTGATTTGCTCGTTCTCCTTGTCTGCGTCACTGACGGCGGAGCGAAAACCTTTGATGGCACTGCCCAGGTCTGAACCCAGGGTGCGCAGACGTTTGGTACCGAAGATCGCCAGAACGATAACGAGCACAATAATTAATTGTACGGGCCCGATGTTGGAAAACATCTCAAAACTCCTGGGGCTTTGCCCCTGTCGAATACGTATTTGCAGGCGCCGACCAGGGCCGGGCGCGGATTATGTTCATGATACCTCCGCGTGCGCAACAAAACCGTACCGGCGTCACATGGGGCCCAACGCCTCAGGTTTCGAGCCAGAACGTCACCGGGCCGTCATTGATCAGGCTGACCTGCATATTGGCCCCAAACGAGCCGGTTTCGACGATGGCGAGTTCCCGGCGGCAAATTGCAACGAGTTCGTCGAAGTAAGCGGCGGCCTTCTGCGGCGATGCGGCTTTCGTGAAACTGGCCCGGGTGCCCTTGTTCGTATCGGCGACAAGCGTGAACTGGGGCACCAGCAACAGGCCACCCGCCTCGTCCCGGAGGCTACGGTTCATGCGGCCCGCAGGGTCGGGGAAGACCCGGTAGCCAAGAATGCGATCGGCCAGCCTCGAAATGTCCGGCTCGGAATCGTCGCGATGGACCGCGACAAGCACGAGGAGTCCTCGCCCGATCCGGCCGATGACATCGCCTCCAACGCCAACCTCGGCGCAGCTGACGCGCTGCAGTAGTCCAATCATATTGCCCTGATTTCCCAAGAATCTGGCCCACTCCGGGCCTTTATCGATGCTTCAGGCAGAATGATAAGCCACAATCCGTGTGCGGAGATGGGAGACTCGATGGACCGGCCGGTGGGAAATACAGTCAGAAAATGGGGCCCTTATGATGGCCAGGGACGGTAATATAGGGCCGACTCCCGCCGGCCGGACCCGGGAAAGTCGAATCCTGGCTGAAAGACCCGGTTATTTTTGGAGCAAGTGGGAGTGACAGTCACAAAAAATCCATTAAATAGAAATCATGTGGGATTAATAATGGACTACAGAACCCCACTTTTGCGTTTGGCTTCATGGCGGGCTCACAATAGACTAGCCCCAATACACCTGGCGGCGGATCCACAATGAAAAGACGACAATTTGTAGGCGGGCTCGCAGCAGCCGCAACCCTTTCGGCCTGCGCGAAAAATGACCCGGATTGTGAGGCCGACGATGCGGCCCGTCAGGAGACCTTCCAGTGGTCGTGCGTTACCTCCTGGCCGCCGAAATTTCCGGGCCTCGGGATGGGCCCTGAGAACCTGGCGACCCGTGTCGAGGCGGCAAGCGCGGGCCGCCTTAAGATCAAGGTGTACGGTGCCGGCGAGCTGGTACCGGCCTTCGAGGTGTTTGACGCGGTTAGCCGCGGCACGGTGCAGATGGGCCACGACGCGTCGTATTACCACAAGGGCAAGGTCGATGCCGCGCAGTTCTTCACCACGATTCCGTTTGGCCTGACCAACCTGGAGCTTAACGGCTGGCTTTACTACGGCGGCGGTCTCGAGCTGTGGCGAGAACTGTACGCGCCGTTTAACCTCGTGCCCTTTCCGACCGGCAATTCCGGCGTGCAGATGGGCGGCTGGTTCAACAAGGAGATCAATACAGCAGAGGATCTCAAGGGTCTGAAAATGCGTATCCCGGGCCTGGCCGGCGAGGTGTTGCGCCGCGCTGGCGCGACGCCGGTGACCTTGCCTGGCTCGGAAATATTCACGGCATTACAAACCGGCACGATTGACGCGACCGAATGGGTGGGCCCGTACAACGATGCAGCCTTCGGCCTGCAAAAAGCGGCGCGCTACTACTATTACCCGGGCTGGCATGAACCCGGCTCGGGGCTTGAGACCATCATTAACAAGGATGCGTGGGAGTCGCTGCCGGCTGACCTGCAGGCCATTGTCAGCACAAGCTGCCAGGCGGTTACGGCGGACATGGCTGCCGAGTACGCGCACGGTAACGCACTGTCGTTAAAGCGCCTGCAGGAAGACCCGAATATCGAGCTGCGGCCGTTTCCTGCCGAAGTCCTCGATTTATTGCAGTCGACAATGCAAGACGTCGTTGCGGAACTAATGGCAGCCGATCCGGCCTCGGCAAAAATCGGCAAGGCCTACTTCGACTATCTTGAGCTGGCAGCGGAAAACTCGCGCATTACTGAACAGGCTTACCTCAATATGCGCGGCCAGCGGCGCTAAAAAAACGGCACACGCCCCAGCCGGGCGTGTGCCGCCTGTTACGGCTATGCGCTGGTGTCAGAAGCGGAAGTTCGCGCCGACGGACCAGTACGCACCGTTGAAACCGAATGGCGCCGAGCGTCTTGAGTACCTGAAGACGGTCGGGCTGCCCAGGTCCGCCAAGCCGGGCGCTGATTCGAACAAGCCGCCGCGTGATCCTGAGTTGGTAACTTCATCCGGCGTTACATCGAAGATGTTATTACCCGCGACATAGAAGCTCAGACCGTTCTCCATTTCGTAACTGACGCGCAGGTCGAACAGCAACTCGGCGCCGTAGGTCTGGCTGCCCGAGTCTACCGTGGTGTACTCACCGTAGCGGTTCAGGGCGGCATTAGCCGTCCACTTGTCCCGAGTCCACAGTGCGGACAGGCTGACCCGGTCTTCCGGCTGCCAGGTCTCGATCACCGATGGCTGGAAGCCGCCGAAGATATCTGATGCATCGATAGCGCCCAACGTTGGAGCCGTCGTGAAGATTCGCGCGATATCGGTCTCGGTGAAATTCGCGGCAAACGTTAACGAGAGCTCGCCGCCTAGCAGCGAGAGATCCGAGAGCGTCGAGATGATGTCCACA
The DNA here is from genome assembly GCA_947259145.1 of uncultured Woeseiaceae bacterium. Taxonomy (GTDB): domain Bacteria; phylum Pseudomonadota; class Gammaproteobacteria; order Steroidobacterales; family Woeseiaceae; genus UBA1847. The sequence continues at coordinate 904 of CAMYLB010000258.1, read as the reverse complement.
CCGCTGGTTTCCGTATCGATCGCATTCAGGAAGAACTGGCCGCCGCCAGAGCCACTTGCGATGAGTGCTGCATCCAGCGCGTCCGACAGACCTGGGCCCAGGTTGTTACTGATGACTATACGATCATCGATGTCGATCGAATAGTAGTCAACGGTCAGATTCCAGCTGTCGCTGAAGTCAAAAATGGCACCAAGACTGAAGTTAGTCGATTCCTCTTCTTTCAGCTTTGGAATGCCGATAGCCTGCGCCACCGAGCTGTCGTTACGGAAGGTGCCGGTTTCGATCTGGACGCCACCGATGAACTGCGTGCTGATGTTGTTGAAATACAGCTGCTGCATCGACGGTGCACGGAAGCCGGTACTCACGGCCGCGCGCAGACGGAAGTTGTCCGTAATGCGCAGGTTGCCGGCCAGCTTGAAGTTGGTCGTATCGCCGAAGCCGTCATAATCATCGTAGCGAACGGCGCCGTTGATCAGCAGGTTATCGGTGGCCTGGTATTCCGCATCGGCATAAAACGAAATGACGTTGCGGTCTTCGTCAACCGCGTTGGCCGGCGATATGCCCGGAAAGCCCTGGATACCGCCAGAAGCGTTCTGGACGTAAATTGGGTCACCAAATTCGTCCGAGTCGTAATCGCTGTAGGCATACTCGTCGCCAGGCCGAATTTCATACGAGTCCTCGCGGACCTCGGCACCCAGGGCAAGGAACACATCACCAACGGACGTCGAGTAGTCGATATTGATCGTCTGCAGGCCAAGCTCGAGGCCGTATGCGAACGCCGAGCGCGGTATCTGCGCGCGGATATCAGCATCGCTGAGACCCTGGCCGAAGTTGAGTTCGTTGACGAAAGAATAATTGACCGAGTTGCTGGTCGTATAGTCGATCGAGTTTCTGCCCTGGGTGA
>CAMYLB010000257.1 GCA_947259145.1 uncultured Woeseiaceae bacterium | reverse complement strand
GTTGAAGGCGTAAGGGTTGTCGATCGCGTCGTTATTCGTGGTGCGAGCATTGAAGTACGCCAGCTGGAAGATGGGCAGTGGTGGATTCAAGGCGCTCCCGCCGGGGAATTGCTCGAAATGAATACGGGCCGCAGTCCCGGCCAGTCTGATGTCGAGTTGATCGGCCAGGACATCGAGATCATTTTTCTGCAGCCGGGCGACGAGCGGCCAAAATTTTTCGAAGTACCGCGCGTAACGGTCAGCGTCGACAGGAATCGTATTGCGCTGGATGCGGACCTTCGCTTGCCGGACGATCTGGGCCGACAACTCGGCATTTCAGCCACGCAGCTGCGTACGCTGCCAAAGGAAGAACGTCATTGGGACATAGTCGTAGAGGCCGATGACATTGACCTGGCCGGGTGGTCGCATCTGCGAAGGAACAGTGATCGGCATGCGCTGTCAGGGACTGGCGATGCAGATTTTTCGCTTGCCTGGGCCAACGGTCGCGTTCGAAACGCCAGTGCTGACGTCGACTTTGCCGGGATTTCGCTGAAACCGAATGAGCTGTTCGACATTCGCGGTCGGTTTGAGCTCGACATCGCATCGGATGGCTGGCTCGTCGCCGCCGAAGAACTTCAGGTTACGACAACCGACCACGAATGGCCTGAGGCGTCATTGCGAGCCGAGGTCAGTACGGATGACGCGGGAAAAGTCGTGTTGATGGATATTCGTGCTTCGTACCTGGATCTGGAGGACGCCAGTCTGTTCATACCGTTGCTAAATGTGGATCGACAACAGCAACTATCGAGTTTCGCGCCGAGCGGCCGGGTGCGCGATCTGATCGCGACAGTATCCGATATTGGTTCGGATTCACCGCGCTTTGATATAGCCGCAGAGTTGGACGCAGTGGGTGTGGCCGCTGATGGTAGTCGCCCTGGCGTGAGAGGATTTTCCGGCGTGTTGCGGGCAAATCGATTGGGCGGTCGCGTCGAAATTCGCTCGACCGACATGATTGTCGACATGCCCGAGTACCTTCCGAGTCCGATTGGCATCGACTCTGCAGAGGGCACAGTCATCTGGCGAAGCGGTGACGCTAAAACGACCGTGCTATCGGACAGTATTCGAATTCGTAACAAGGATTTCGATAGCCAGAGCAACGTGCAGTTGATCATTCATGCGGGCGAGTCGTCACCGGAAATTGATCTTGACGCGACGTGGAGCATTACTGATGTCTCTGCCGTAAAACAGTATCTTCCCCAGAAGGTTATCAAGCCCAAGCTGTACGACTGGTTCCAGGCGGCGCTCGTGAGAGGCTCGATACCGCGCGGTACAACGACGCTGAACGGTCCCCTGGACAAGTTCCCGTTTGATAACGGCGAGGGTCGGTTCCTCGTGCAGGCGTCGGTTCGTAACCTGACGTTCAAGTATCAACCGCGATGGCCGGCTGCCGATCGGTCCGATATGGAGGTTGTTCTCGACAACATGCGCTTGTACTCGGTGAGCAACCGATCTGTCAGCGCGGGTAACCAGACAGTCGACGCCAAGATTGAGATTGCAGACTTGCGTGATCCGGTTCTTACGATCGATGCTTTCGCGACGGGTACGCTTGAGACGATTCGGGCTTTCTCCATGCAAAGTCCGATCGGTGACATTTTCGGTGGCCAGCTGGATCGTGTCGCCGTGTCGGGAGACGCATCGTTCACGCTCGATCTAATGGTACCGCTAAAAAATCCAAAGGGATTCGAATTCACCACTCGTGTAAGGAGCAACAATGGCACGCTCGCGATCGCCGGTTTTCCGGCAGAGATTACTGACCTGATTGGCGAAGTGACGATCGCGCGGAACGATATTTCAACGGAGTCTCTCGGCGCGCGCTTTCTTGGTGAGCCGGTCGTTATTGATCTGACAAATTCGGATGATCCGCGATTCAGTGTTATTGCGAGTACAAAAGGATTTGTAACCGCGGGAGCAATCATCGAAGAGCTCGGCATGCCGCTCGAGGGCCTGATTAGCGGTGGCACGGACTATGAAACACGCATACTGTTTCCACGCGGCAAACAGGAAACACCGTCGCCGCTGACTATTCAGATAGACGCTGACCTGGAAGGCCTGGGCCTCGCTCTCCCTGACCCGGTGGGTAAAACCGACGCGACTGCCATGCAAGTCAGGGGCGACATTCGATTCATACCGGGAGGCGAAATAATAGAAAGCGCCGGGTTTGCCGAGAACGGCATCGCCTGGCAACTCTCCTTCAATCGTCCCGCAGACAGCTGGGACTTCGATCGCGGCGTGGTCACGATGGGTGGCGACGCGGTGCAGCCCGCAGAGACTCGTGGCCTGCACATCCGCGGCGAGGCGAGCATTGTGCGCCTCGACGATTGGCTCAGTTTGTCGCGCAGCGGTGACAGGGAAGTCGGCACGGCTGACTGGATTCGTTCCATCGATCTGCTTGTTGCCGATTTTTACGCTGTGGGTCAGCACCTGCAGGGGCATCACGTGCGCCTGGATCGCAGCGCGCGCGACTGGCTCGTTCAACTCGAGGGTGAGGACGTCGTCGGCTCCGTGTTCGTACCGTATGACTTCGGATCTGACCGCGCGATGGTGCTGGAGATGGAGCGGCTGCACCTGCCCGGTGACGATGAGTCCACCGATGAGCCGTCGATTCTGGACCCGAGGAAGTTGCCGCCAATTACATTGACGGCCGATGACTTCGCGCTCGGCAATCGCCAACTCGGCGCGATTGAAGTCCTCGTGGAACGTATCGAAGATGGCCTTGAAGCCAGGACAATCAGGACAAAAGATAAGAGCTTCGAAATTGTCGGCACGGGTAGATGGGTTGCAGACGCGTCGGACCCACTTGGGAGCCGCACGTTCGTGACGGCAACACTGACAAGCACTGACGTCATGCAGACGATGACCCGGCTCGATTTTTCGCCCGGCATTGCCGGCGACCAGATGAACGCGGTCGTCGATCTCAGTTGGTCCGGAGGTCCGCGTGCCGATTTCCTCGGTGTCCTGGATGGGGACGTGCAGGTGCGATTCGGAAACGGCCAGCTTGAGGAAGTCGAACCGGGCGCGGGACGTATGTTCGGGCTCATGAGTATCGTCGCGCTTCCCCGTCGCCTATCGCTAGATTTTCGCGATGTGTTCAACAAGGGGTTTGGTTTCGACGAAATCGCAGGTACGTTTCGTATTGTCGATGGAGAATCGTATACCTGCGACCTGTCACTCGAAGGTCCAGCCGCTGATATCGGTATCGTCGGGCGGGCAGGCCTTGCCAGCCGTGACTATGACCAGGTGGCCGTGGTCAGCGCAAACGTCGGCAACACGCTGCCGATAGTCGGCGCCATGGTAGGAGGGCCGCCGGCGGCTGCTGTCCTGCTGATCTTCTCGCAGATCTTCAAGAAACCGCTGCAGGAGGTCGGCCAGGCTTACTATGGTATCAGCGGCTCCTGGGATCAGCCGCTTGTTGACGGCACCAATTCCGCCGACTTCGTGAGCCACGGCGAGCTCGCCGGCTGCGTTGCCGGTGCAGAGTAGAATACGGCGAAGATCCGCGAACCGGAATCAACGATGCGTGTAGCAGCCATTCAGATGAACAGCGGGCCGGAAGTGTCGGCCAACCTGGATCTTGCCGACCGTTTGCTGGCGGAGGCAGCCCGGGATGGCTGCACGCTCGCCGTTTTGCCTGAAAATTTTGCGCTGATGCCGGAACGAGCGACCGACAAGGCAAAACACGCCGAACAGCCGGACAAAGGGCCCATACAGGAATTCCTGGCGGACACAGCCCGTCGCCACAAGCTCTGGGTCGTGGCCGGAAGCATGCCGCTGGTGTCGCCGGACATCGCCGCGGAGCGCGTCTACGGTGCGTGCCCGGTATACAGCCCTGACGGCGAAGCCAGGGCGCTGTACCGGAAGATTCACTTATTCGATGTCGATCTGGTGGACAAGCAGGAGACCTATCGGGAGTCACGATCGATGTACCCGGGGGATGAGATCGTCACCGTGGACTCGCCGTGTGGCCGCTTGGGCCTTTCGATTTGCTACGACTTGAGGTTCCCGGAGATGTTCCGGCGCCTCGTCGATGACGGCGCAACCGTTTTTTCAGTGCCGGCTGCCTTCACGGTTACGACCGGCAAAGCACACTGGCACGTTTTATTGCGTGCGAGGGCTATAGAAAATCTGGCATATGTTATTGCAGCCGGGCAATATGGCCAGCACCCGGACCACCGTTCGACGTTCGGACACTCGC
>CAMYLB010000256.1 GCA_947259145.1 uncultured Woeseiaceae bacterium | reverse complement strand
AGGTACAGGATGCATCATCGTGCGGGCCGCGCCATCCGGGCTGTACTCGAGGGTGCTGTCGATGAAGTCGTACGCAACGATGCGGCTTACAGACTCGCCAGGATTCACTTCCAGAAGGGGCAAATGGAAGACGCGATGCGTGCGCTCGAGCGTATCGAGGGCAAGGTTCCCGAGTCGATCCGCGACGACATCGAATTCCTTCGCGCCAACATCTATCTGGCCCAGGGCAAGCCGGCTGACTCGGTCAATGTGCTCAAACGCCTGCAGGACTCCGACGGCTACGGCGGATTCGCCGCGTACAATCTCGGCATCGCTTATCTGCAGGACGGACAACCGCAAGCGGCAAAGCAGCAGCTAGAGCGCGCCGGACAGACATCGACCAGCGATCCCGCTGAGCTGGCTATCCGGGACAAATCCAATCTCGTGCTTGGCACGATGCTCCTCGAGACCGGCGAGTACGATCAAGCGATCCCGTTTCTGGACCGCGTGAGTCTCGACGGACCCTTCTCAAACCAGGCCTTGCTTAGCTCCGGTTGGGCAAACCTGTCCATCGAAAACCTGGAAAGAGCTGTAGTTCCCTGGAGCATTCTCGCCGAGCGCGAGGTCACCGATCGTGCAACCCAGGAAGCCATGCTGGCACTGCCATACGCCTACGGCAAACTGAATATTCACGGTCGTGCGGCCGTTCATTACGGTCAGGCACTGGATTCGTTCAGTGCGGAAGTCGAGAAACTGAATGCGTCGATCGAAAGCATCAGGGCAGGCAAGTTTCTCGACGCATTGGTTCGTGAGGAGATTCGCAAGAACAAGGACTGGGTGGTCCGGCTGCGGTCACTGCCAGAGACACCGGAAACGTATTACCTGATGGAACTGCTGGCATCACACGATTTCCAGACTGGCCTGCAGAACTTCCTGGATCTCGCTGACCTGCGCAGAAAACTCGTTGCATGGCAGGCCAGTTTCGACTCTTTCGATGACATGGTGGCAATACGACACGATCATTATGAACCGTTGCTCCCGGAAGTGGATACGCAATTTCGTGAGCTGGATTCCAGGATGCGGCTGCGTATCGAGCAGCACAAAATGCTGGTGCGGCGGCGTGACGACTTGCTCACAACGCCGCGCCCTGAGTTTCTGGCAACCCGCGGCGAGCAGGCCGTCCTCAAGCGCCTCGAACAGATCGAAACGCAGGCGCAGAGCTCGGACCCTCCGACAGGTGAATCCAGGATGGCGCGCATCAAGCGGCTCAAGGGACTGCTGACCTGGACGCTGGAGACCGAGTATCACGAGCGGTTTACCGAATTCGACCGCAATCTGCGTGGCCTCGACGAGGCGATGGCTGTCGTGGAGGAACAATACGACCAATTTGTCCGGGCGCGGCAGGCCGCGACGCACAGCTACGTTGGCTACGAAAAACCAATCAGCAGCCTGCGCGCGAACGTTAGCAGCTCTATCAAGAAGGTCGACTTGCTCATGACTCGCCAGGGCCATCAGCTCGAAGTCGTGGCGATCGATGAGTTACAGGCACGCCGCAGCCATCTCGAAAACTACGGTGACAAGGCACGCTTCGCGCTGGCCTATTATTGTCGGCCTGCGTTGGCCTGACCGCCTGTGCGACAAGCAGCAATCCCGGCACACTCGCCGAACTGCAGAACGTGCAAGCCGACGTCGACGAGGTGTACCTGGATGACAGCCTGGATCGCGCGGCGGAGAGCTACCGCCGCTACCTGGAAGAAACTTCAGAGAGCGCACGAACGCCGGAGGCAATGCGGCGTCTTGCCGACCTGCAGATTGAGCAGGCATACGGAGTACTTGGCAGCGGCGAACTGGTGGAGTTGGCGGCGCCGGACAAAGCGACGCAATTGCAAGCAACTGTCGCCGCGCGACAGACGACAGGTTCAACTGACACTTCGGAATCGGAACGGGAATTCGAAAAGCGGGCAACAGAACGTGCGCAACTGCTGTCGCAGACCACGGTGTTTGACGCCGAGCTGCCCGGTGCCGGCAGCGAGTCGGTACCTGCGGGGCCGCGGGAAGCGATAAAGACGTACCAGGAGATTCTCGAGACCTATCCGGATTACGAGCGCAATGACAAGGTGCTCTACCAGATGTCGCGCGCATACGACGAAATCGGCCAGCCTGACGAAGCAATGGCGGTCATGGACCGGCTGGTCGCCCAATATCCATACTCGAAATATGTTGACGAGGTGTACTTTCGGCGCGGCGAATATTTCTTCGTCAGGAAAAAGTATCACGACGCAGAAGACGCCTACGGGTCGATCATCAGGATGGGCTCTACATCGTCCTACTACGAGCTTGCCTTGTACAAATTGGGATGGACCTTATACAAGCAGGAATTCTACGAAGAGGCATTGCACAACTATGTGGCGATGCTCGATTACCGGCAGTCGATTGGCTACGACTTCGACGAGGATTACGAGGAAAACGATGAACACCGTATAGCGGATACGTTTCGTGTAATCAGCCTGAGCTTTTCGAATCTGGGTGGCCCTGAAGTTGTTGATGAGTACTTCTCGGGTACTGGCCAGCGCAGCTATGCCGACAAGATCTACGGCAACCTGGGCGAATTCTATTTCACCAAGCTCAGATACGACGACGCGGCATCAGTCTACAAGTCCTTTATCAAATTGCATCCCTTTCACAAGGTTTCACCGCATTTCAGCATGCGCGTCGTCGAAATTTACGGTGAAGCCGGTTTCCCGCTGCTCGTGGTTGAGTCCAAGAAAGAGTTTGCCTCGATTTACGCGCTGGACGCCGAGTATTGGAATTACTTTGATGTCGACAACTCGACAGAAGTGGTCGGCTTTCTCAAGACCAATCTGACCGACCTGGCAGGGCACTACCATGCGGTCTACCAGGACGAGAGTTTTATCGATGATAAGCCGGCCAGCTTCACGGAAGCGCAGCGCTGGTACCGCCAGTTTCTGTACTCGTTTCCGACCGACGCCGAATCGCCGCAAATCAACTATCAACTCGCGGACCTGCTCTTGGAAAACGAAGACTATGGCGAGTCGGCAATAGAGTACGAACGCACAGCTTATGACTACGGCGAGCATGAGCAGGCTTCTGCCGCCGGTTATGCCGCGATCTATGCGCATCGCCAGAATCTCGAGGCAGCAACCGGTGCAAGGCGCGTGGAGGTCAGGAAATCGACGGTAACGAGTTCCCTCAGGTTTGCTGATACTTTCCAGCAGCACGAACAAGCTCCAGTTGTGCTGGGCAAAGCCGCGGATGACCTCTATGAAATGGAGGATTTCAATCTCGCGATACAGTCGGCGCAAACCCTCATTGAGCGTTATCCGGCCACGGATTCGTCGTTGATTCGCTCGGCCTGGGCCGTGGTTGCCCACTCCTCGATCGACCTGGCCGAGTACCAGGGTGCAGAGCAGGCCTACATGAACGTGCTGGCGCTGACACCGGCCGACGATGAAACGCGGGCCGCAGTTGTCGACGGGCTGGCTGCGGCAATTTACAAGCAGGGTGAGCAGGCCAATCTTCTCGAGGACTATCGTATGGCGGCGGGTCACTTCCTGAGGATCAAGGACGTAGCGCCAAGCTCGAAGATACGTACTTCCGCTGAATACGACGCGGCGGCAGCGCTAATGAAGCTCCAGGACTGGGCGCAAGCGTCCGATGTTCTGGAAGACTTCCGGCAAACGCATCCTGACCATGAACTGGGCGGCGAGGCGACCAAGCAGTTGGCGTACATTTATCGGGAGGACGGCCAGACGGCACGATCGGCCGCCGAGCACGAGAGAATCGCCGCCGAATCAACGGATCCGGAACTTGGGCGCGAAGCGCTCCTGATTGCGGCGGAACTTTACGACGAAGTTAACATTGTTAGCGACGCGATACGGGTGTACGAGCAATATGTAGCCCTGTATCCGCAGCCACTCGACATCGCGATGGAAACTCGTTCGCGACTCGCCGAGATCTTTAAGGCCGAGTCGGATTACGAGCGCTACCACCAGAAATTGAATGAGATTGTTACCGTCGATCGCGATGCCGGGGCGTTGCGTACGGACCGAAGCAGGTTCCTGGCGGCGCGCGCCGCCCTGGTTCTGGCCGAACTGAGCTATCAGCAGTTCGCGAGCCTCAAGCTCGGCCAACCGTTCGAAGAAAGCCTGGCTGAGAAGCAACGCCGCATGGATTCAGCGATGGCTGCGTTCGAAAGTCTCGTTGCTTATGAAGTCGCCGAAGTAACGGCAGCCGCGACATTTTATATCGCCGAAATTTACTTCGAGTTCAGCGCGGCGCTGCTGGACTCCGAACGTCCGCCGGGACTTAGTGACGCGGAAAAGATCGACTATGAAATGGTGATCGAGGAAGAGGCCTATCCCTTCGAGGAACGATCCATTGATGTACACGAGGAGAACTTCGAGTTACTTGCAAACGGGATCTTCAACCCATGGGTGCAGAAGAGTCTCGACAAGCTGGCAGTCCTGATGCCCGGACGCTACGCAAAGAATGAGATCAGCGGCGGCTTCCTGGGGTCAATCGACACCTATGCGTACCGCATGCCGATAGCTCCGCAGCCAGGAATCGAGGCGCCACGAGATGGCGAAATGCCGGAATCGGCCGACACACCAGCGTCACCCGAAGCGACGGCGCAAATATCCGGTGAACTGGAAATCGGTCGCAACTAGCGTCGTGGGAGCCATCATGAATACATCGTATCGTAATCGGAATGTCCTGATTTCTCGCTGTGGCGCACTACTGTTGGTATCGTCATTCGCGATTTCCGCTTGTGCGACGACAGGGTCATCGCTTACGCCGGTGCGTATCGAAATCCAGCAGGAAGTCGGATTTACGATCACCGAAGAGACAAGAATAAGCGGCGATCTGCGGCTTGATTATGATGAAGCGCTGACCCATCTCAAACAGGGGCAGCTCGAACAGGGCGTTCAATTGCTTGAAGCCGTCGTTGAAGCGGCGCCACATTTGAGCGCGCCGCGCATTGATCTCGGCATCGCATATCATCGCGAGGGCAAGCTCGAAGCTGCCGAAAGCGCGTTGTTGCAGGCGCTGGAGTCAAACCCGAATCATCCGATTGCGAACAATGAGTTGGGTATCGTGTATCGCGAGACCGGTCGCTTCGCTGCCGCGCGGCAAAGCTACCAGGCCGCGCTGGCGACCTATCCTGGCTACCATTTCGCCAGGCGTAACCTGGCCGTTCTATGCGATTTGTATCTTGCCGATCTGGACTGCGCGCTGCAGAACTACGAAGCGTATATGGCGACCGTCCCCGGCGACAAAGAAGCCACGATGTGGATGGCAGATATTCGTCAGCGCATGGGCCAGGCGGAGTAATGATGATGAAATCACTCATGATCGCTGCAGCGCTGCTGCTCATAAGTCTGCCTTCGTTCGCTGAGGAGTCGAAGGACGAGCCCAAAGAAGAAACACCGGCGGTCGAAGCCAAAGGCGACGGCATCGAGAAGCCGAAGACGATGTCCGGTATGTCTATCCTCGGCAACGAGGAAGCCCCGAAGTCGCTCGTGATCATCCCCTGGAAATCATCCGAGCTGGGTGACGATATCAGCTTGTCCGACACACTCGACGATCGCGCGAGACCCGTGGATAAAGAGGTCTTCCTGCGCGAGTTGAGCTTCTACGAGATCCGATCCGGCGATTGATCGTGTGAGGTAGGTCATAAGACCGCAAATTGCCGACGGATATTAAAGCCTAACGTGCACTACGTCACATTCAATGTCGTGATCTATGCCTATGCTTTGTCTCGTTCCGAGACCAACTCTGGACATTCTGTTAAATGAGGATTTGGAAATGGACTTTTTCTATTCGATTGTAGCTTT
>CAMYLB010000255.1:2890-9602 GCA_947259145.1 uncultured Woeseiaceae bacterium | reverse complement strand
TACGGGCCACGACAAAGCCTTCTACCAGCGGTAGTGTGAGAACGCCTTGTTGGCTTCCGCCATACGATGCGTATCTTCTTTCTTTTTGACGGCGGTGCCTCGATTCTCGGCAGCATCGAGCAATTCATGTGCGAGCCGATGCGCCATCGACTTTTCGCTGCGCCTCCTGGCAGCATCGATAACCCATCGCATGGCCAGTGTCTGGCGACGAGCAGGACGAACTTCGACCGGTACCTGGTAAGTTGCACCACCAACGCGTCGGGACTTCACCTCGACCATCGGCTTAACGTTTTCAAGCGCGGTCTCTAGCAGTTCAAGTGCCTTCTCGCCCGACTGTGTTTCGCGATCGGAAATACGATCTAAGGCGCCATAAATAATGCGCTCCGCAACGGATTTCTTGCCGTCGTTCATGATCATGTTCATGAACTTCGCAAGCAGATCACTGCCATATTTCGGATCGGGCAGAATCGTGCGTTTCGGGGCCTGTGTTCTTCTGGACATATGTTCTTCCTGGATTCGTTTGTCGCGCCCAAGGGGCGCTCCTACGATGCCTGTTTGCTTCTATTAAGACTTGGGGCGCTTGGTGCCGTACTTCGAGCGGCCCTGGCGACGATCGGATACGCCGGCACAATCGAGAGTGCCACGTACGGTGTGATAACGGACGCCCGGCAAGTCCTTGACGCGGCCACCACGAATCAACACAACGCTGTGTTCCTGGAGGTTGTGGCCTTCCCCGCCGATATAGCTCGTAACTTCGAAGCCGTTCGTCAGTCGCACACGAGCCACCTTCCGCATAGCCGAGTTAGGCTTTTTCGGCGTCGTCGTATAAACGCGCGTGCAAACACCGCGCTTTTGCGGACTGGCGCCAAGTGCCGGTACCGTGCTTTTCGCAGGCTTTGTGGCCCGAGGTTTACGTACTAGTTGATTCACTGTGGCCATGGGCCTTCACTCTTTATCTGGTTATTAAAATGGTCAAAAAAATCTGTACGTTACAAGAAAACGCGCGCACCCAACCACCGGACATCATGGGTCCAGAGGCCGGGAGAATCCAGGGCCGAGCCAAAGCCGAGCCCTAAAGTAGTTCGGGGCTCGTCTATTGACGGGCCCCGGGGTTAAGGGCGGGCATTTTAGTGATGCCGGGAAGTCAGTGTCAAGCAACCATCACTGACTGCCCCCGGGAGCCGCTAAGCCATTGTTTTCAAAGACAAGCTAACAGCCTCGTCAGAACCCTGGTCCGCTATGCCGCGCTGCTTTCTTCACCACCCTCTGAAGGCGCCTCGCCGGCATCGGCCAGCGCTTCCGCGGCCGCCTCTGCTTCGTCTGCGGCTTCGGCCGCCGCCTTTTCGGCCAGCTGCGAGTCCTCGAGATCCCGGAGCTGATCCGCCAGATCCTGCTCACGCGTTCGCCGGCGTTCGGCATGATGCGCAAAACCTGTGCCCGCGGGAATCAGTCGGCCAACAATGACGTTCTCTTTGAGGCCGCGAAGCTCATCGCGCAGGCCGCGAACGGACGCTTCGGTGAGTACGCGTGTCGTTTCCTGGAACGATGCCGCCGAGATAAACGACTCGGTAGCAAGCGATGCCTTCGTAATACCGAGAAGAACCGGGTCTGAAGTCAGTGGCTCTTTGCCCTGGGCTACGAGTTGTTCGGCCTCCTCGAAGAAGCGAGCTTTGTCTACCTGCTCGCCGCGCAGGTAGTTACTGTCACCCGGCGTCGCGATTATGACCTTGCGCAGCATCTGGCGAATGATCACTTCGATGTGCTTGTCATTGATCTTCACACCCTGAAGACGGTAAACATCCTGGATTTCGCGAACCAGGTAATCGGCCAGATTCTCAACGCCCTGCAATCGCAGGATGTCATGAGGATTAGGCTCGCCGTCAGCGATCGTCTCGCCACGCACGACCTGCTCACCCTCGAACACGTTAAGGTGACGCCACTTCGGAATCAGCTCCTCATGGCTCTCGCCGTTTTCTTCGGTAATTACAAGACGACGCTTGCCTTTGGTTTCCTTACCGAAACTAACCGTACCAGTGTGCTCTGCCATGATCGCGGGATCTTTGGGCTTGCGCGCCTCGAACAAGTCAGCGACGCGCGGCAAACCACCCGTGATGTCGCGAGTCTTGGAAGACGCCTGCGGGATACGTGCAATGACATCACCGACGGATACGTCCGCACCATCTCCCATGGAGATGATGGCGCCGACAGGCAATGCGTAGACAGCCGGGATGTCAGTGTTCGCGAAGCAAATATCGGCGCCATCTTTGTCAACCAGCTTTGCCACCGGGCGCAGATCCTTGCCCGAACCACCGCGACTCTTCGGATCAAGAACGACGATGCTGGTAAGACCCGTGAACTCGTCAACCTGTTCGGCAACCGTGATGCCGTCGATGAAGTCCTCGAACTTGATCTTACCCTCGACCTCGGTGACAACCGGGTGAGTATGCGGATCCCAATTGGCAACCACTTGCCCCTGCTTGACCTCGGCACCGTCCTGGATCGTAATCGTGGCGCCGTAAGGTACTTTGTAGCGCTCACGCTCACGGCCCATCTCGTTAACAACCGAGATTTCGCCGGAACGAGAAACGGCAACAAGGTAGCCCTTATGGTGAGCAACCGTCTTGATGTTGACGAGCCTTGCAATGCCCTTCGACTTGATTTCAATATTGTTGATCGCAGCAGAACGCGACGCAGCACCACCAATATGAAAGGTACGCATCGTCAGCTGTGTACCCGGCTCGCCAATCGACTGTGCGGCGATGACGCCAACCGCCTCACCGATATTGATGCGATCTCCGCGTGCGAGATCGCGCCCATAACATTGTGAGCAAACGCCGTAACGAACTTCGCAGGTTATCGGAGATCGCACGACAACATGGTCGATCTGCAAATCTTCGAGACGTTGTACCGTAGCCTCGTCGAGCATCGTGCCGGCATCGAAAGCGACCTTGTCGGTACCCGTTATGAGTACCGGCTCAGCCAGGACGCGACCCAATACGCGCTCGGCCAGGGCTTCGACGATGTCACCACCTTCAACTAGCGGTGCCATCGCAACGCCGTTGCGGGTTTCGCAATCGACTTCGGTGACAACCAGATCCTGAGCGACGTCGACCAGGCGGCGTGTCAGGTAACCGGAATTCGCTGTCTTCAATGCCGTATCGGCCAGGCCTTTTCGAGCACCGTGAGTCGAGATAAAGTACTGCAAGACGTCGAGGCCTTCACGGAAGTTAGCCGTAATCGGCGTCTCGATAATCGAGCCATCGGGTTTGGCCATCAAGCCGCGCATACCGGCAAGCTGGCGAATCTGGGCTGCAGAACCACGAGCACCGGAATCAGCCATCATGTAGATCGAGTTGAACGACTCCTGCTCAACCTTCTTGCCTTTGGCGTCGTTGACAGTCTCGCTTCCCAGTTTGTCCATCATCGCTTTCGCAACCTGGTCATTGGTGCGTGACCAGATGTCGACAACCTTGTTATAGCGTTCGCCGTCGGTAACGAGGCCTGAACCATATTGGTCCTGGATCTCCTTAACCTCGGTTTCCGCAACTGCCAGGATCTGTTCCTTGTTTTCGGGCACGACCATGTCGTTGACACCAATCGAGATACCGGCCCGGGTTGCAAACCGGAAGCCCGTATACATGAGTCGATCAGCGAAGACGACGGTTTTCTTCAAGCCGAGTCGGCGGTAACAGGCATTGATGACGTTCGAAATTGCCTTCTTCGACATTGCCTGGTTGACACGCTCGAACTCGAGTCCATCGGGCACGATATCCGAGAGCAGCGCGCGGCCGATTGTGGTATCGACGCTCTTCGTGATCTCACGTATCTCGTCGCCCTCATCGCGCTCATGCACGGTGACGCGTATGCTGACCTTCGCCTGCAGGTCCGCCGCGCCCGTTTCATAGGCACGCCGCGCTTCGTCAAGGCTGGCGAAGAGCATGCCTTCGCCCCGGGCGTTGACGCGCTCGCGTGTCATCCAATACAAGCCCAGCACTACGTCTTGCGACGGGACAATAATCGGCTCGCCGTTAGCGGGCGAAAGAATGTTATTCGACGACATCATCAACGCGCGCGCTTCCAGCTGCGCTTCGAGAGACAGCGGTACGTGAACGGCCATCTGGTCACCGTCGAAGTCAGCATTAAATGCCGTACAAACAAGGGGATGCAGCTGGATTGCCTTGCCCTCAATCAGCACCGGCTCGAAGGCCTGGATGCCGAGCCTGTGCAATGTTGGTGGGTGTTCGCGAATTACCTCTTCGAGAATATCCCAGACTTCCGGGCCCTCACGCTCGACAAGACGCTTGGCCGCCTTGATCGTCGTTGCTTCGCCACGCAGCTGCAGCTTCGAGAAGATAAACGGCTTGAAAAGCTCCAGGGCCATCTTCTTTGGCAGACCACACTGGTGCAGCTTGAGTGTCGGTCCGACGACGATGACCGAACGGCCAGAGTAGTCGACACGCTTGCCAAGAAGGTTCTGGCGGAAACGGCCCTGCTTGCCCTTGATCATGTCAGCAAGCGACTTCAGCGGACGTTTGTTGGTGCCGGTTATCGCACGACCACGACGGCCGTTATCGAGCAATGCGTCTACGGACTCCTGCAGCATGCGCTTTTCGTTACGCACAATGATGTCCGGTGCGTTTAGTTCCAGGAGACGGCGCAAGCGATTGTTACGGTTGATTACCCGGCGGTACAGATCGTTAAGATCCGACGTCGCAAAACGTCCACCGTCGAGCGGTACCAGCGGGCGCAGGTCCGGCGGCAATACAGGCAGAACTGTGAGAACCATCCACTCAGGCTTATTGCCGGATTCAACGAATGATTCGATGAGCTTCAAACGCTTCGAAAGACGCTTGATCTTCGTCTCGGAGCGCGTCGCACCCATGTCTTCGCGAACCTTGAGGATCTCACGCTGCAGATCGATGGTCATTAGCATTTCACGAACCGCTTCGGCACCCATGCGGGCGTCGAACTCGTCGCCATACTGTTCGAGCGCGTCGAGGTACATGTCGTCGGTCATCAGCTGACCACGCTCGAGATCCGTCATGCCCGGCTCGACAACCACGAAGGCTTCGAAGTACAGGACACGCTCGATTTCTCTGAGCGTCATGTCGAGCATCAACCCGATTCGTGACGGCAGTGACTTCAGGAACCAGATATGAGCAACCGGGCTCGCAAGCTCGATGTGCGCCATGCGTTCACGGCGAACCTTGGTCTGTGTGACTTCGACACCGCACTTTTCACACACGACGCCGCGGTGCTTGAGACGTTTGTACTTACCGCAAAGACACTCATAATCTTTGATGGGACCAAATATTTTCGCGCAAAACAGGCCGTCACGTTCGGGTTTGAACGTGCGGTAATTGATGGTTTCCGGCTTCTTGACTTCGCCGAACGACCAGGAGCGCACCATGTCCGGCGATGCCAGGCCGATGCGGATCGCATCGAAGTCATCAACCGGGTTTTGGTAACCAACACATTGAACGATTCCGGCATGCCGGCATCCATGTAGTGCTCGCCGTCTACGATGTTCTTGTACATCTTGGTACGGCCCTGAACATCGTCCGATTTGACCGTCAGCATTTCCTGCAAGGTATAGGCGGCGCCATAGGCTTCGAGCGCCCAGACCTCCATCTCACCGAATCGCTGACCACCAAACTGCGCCTTACCACCCAGCGGTTGCTGCGTAACGAGACTGTATGGCCCTGTCGAGCGGGCGTGCATCTTGTCATCAACCAGGTGATTCAGTTTCAACATGTACATGTAGCCGACGGTGACATCACGGTCGAACTTGTCGCCCGTGCGACCGTCATACAAGGTCGATTGGCCCGATTCATCAAGACCGGCAAGTTCAAGAAGTCCCTTGATTTCAGCTTCGGTCGCACCGTCGAAAACCGGCGTCGCCGTGGGCACACCGTTAGTCAGGTTACCAGCCAGTTCGAGGACTTCCGCGTCGCTGAAGGACTTGATGTCTTCGGACTTACCGCCAGTCTTGTTGTACACGGACTCCAGGAATTGACGCAGCTTCGCCATCGACTCATGCGCTTTCAGCATTTCGTCGATCTTCTTGCCAACGCCCTTCGCGGCCCAGCCCAGGTGTGTTTCCAGTACCTGGCCGACGTTCATCCGCGACGGAACACCAAGCGGGTTCAGGACAATATCGACCGGATTGCCATCTTCAAGATACGGCATGTCTTCGACCGGAACGATCGTCGAGATGACGCCCTTGTTTCCGTGCCGGCCAGCCATCTTGTCGCCCGGTTGAATACGGCGCTTAACTGCAAGATAAACCTTGGTCATCTTGAGTACGCCCGGGGCGAGGTCGTCACCAGCCGTGATCTTGCTCTTCTTCTCTTCGTAACGGCGATCGAACTCATCACGCTGCGACTTCAGGCGTTCAAACGCCTTCTGCAACTGCTCGTTCGCATCGTCATTCTTCAGGCGAATCTCAAACCACTGCTCGCGCGGCAATTCTACGAGGTAAGCCTTGGTGATCTTGCTGCCGGACTTCAGCTTGTTCGGGCCACCCTGAGCCATCTTGTTCGTGAGCATACGCTCTACACGTTCGTAGATATCCTCTTCGAGGATGCGCAACGTGTCATCGAGGTCCTTGCGGACACTTTCGAGTTCGGCTTTCTCAATGGCCAATGCGCGCAGGTCTTTCTCGACGCCGTCGCGCGTGAATACGCGAACGTCAATAACAGTACCGTCCATG
>CAMYLB010000255.1:0-2878 GCA_947259145.1 uncultured Woeseiaceae bacterium | reverse complement strand
ACACTTTCGAGTTCGGCTTTCTCAATGGCCAATGCGCGCAGGTCTTTCTCGACGCCGTCGCGCGTGAATACGCGAACGTCAATAACAGTACCGTCCATGCCTGGTGGCACGCGCAAAGACGTATCTTTGACGTCAGATGCTTTCTCGCCAAAAATCGCACGCAGGAGCTTCTCTTCGGGCGTCAGCTGGGTCTCGCCTTTCGGCGTTACCTTGCCGACCAGGATGTCGCCAGCCTTGACTTCGGCGCCAATGAACGCAATACCCGACTCGTCGAGCTTGGCAAGCGCCGCATCACCGACATTCGGAATATCGGACGTAATGTCCTCAGGTCCGAGTTTCGTATCACGAGCGACGCACTGCAGCTCTTCAATGTGAATCGTGGTAAAGCGGTCTTCCTTGACGACGCGTTCCGAAATCAGGATCGAGTCCTCGAAGTTGTAACCGTTCCACGGCATGAACGCGACCAGCAGGTTCTGACCCAGCGCCAGCTCACCCATGTCAGTAGACGGCCCGTCCGCGAGCACATCGCCCGCAGCAATAGAATCGCCACTCTTGACGAGAGGACGCTGGTTAATACAGGTGTTCTGGTTCGAACGTGTGTACTTGGTGAGATTGTAGATATCGACACCCGGCTCTGCTGCTGTGGTCTCATCGTCGTTGACGCGAACCACGATACGCGATGCATCGACCGAGTCGACATAGCCGCCGCGACGCGCAACTACGGTGACACCCGAATCGATGGCCACGGCGCGCTCGATCCCGGTACCGACCAGCGGCGCTTCGGCGCGCAGCGTCGGGACGGCCTGGCGCTGCATGTTTGACCCCATCAGAGCGCGGTTGGCATCATCGTGCTCGAGGAACGGGATCAGCGCCGCAGCGACCGAGACGATCTGTCGCGGACTGACGTCCATGTAATGGACGTCAGCGGGACCGGCCAGCGTAAATTCGTTCTTGTGGCGAACGGCAACCAGCTCTTCCGTGAACTTGCCGCTCTTGTCGAGTTCGGAGTTTGCCTGGGCAATGATGAACTGGCTCTCTTCAATCGCTGACAGGTAGTCAAACTCCGACGTGACCTTGCCCTTCTTAACTTTGCGGTACGGCGTTTCGAGGAAGCCATAGGCATTGGTGCGGGCATAGACCGCCAGCGAGTTAATCAGGCCGATGTTCGGACCTTCAGGCGTCTCGATCGGGCATACGCGGCCATAGTGAGTCGGATGCACGTCGCGGACTTCGAAGCCTGCACGCTCTCGCGTAAGGCCGCCGGGCCCAAGTGCCGATACGCGACGTTTATGAGTGACTTCCGACAGCGGGTTGTTCTGGTCCATAAACTGCGACAACTGGCTGGAGCCGAAGAACTCTTTGACGGCCGCCGCAACAGGCTTGGCGTTGATCATTTCCTGCGGCATCAGGCCATCCGCTTCAGCCTGTGTCAGGCGCTCTTTGACGGCGCGTTCCACACGCACCAGGCCAACACGGAACGCATTTTCAGCCATCTCGCCGACGCTGCGCACGCGACGGTTACCGAGGTGGTCGATATCGTCGACGGTTCCGAAGCCATTGCGAATATTAATAAGTGTCGAGAGCACGTCGAGGATATCTTCCCTGTCGAGTACACCCACACCCTCAGAGTTATCGCGACCGACACGGCGATTAAACTTCATGCGACCGACGGCCGACAGGTCGTAGCGATCGGGGTTGAAGAACAGATTCTGGAACAGGTTTTCGGCCGCTTCCTTGGTAGGCGGTTCGCCCGGACGCATCATGCGATAGATCTCAACCAACGCCTCGAGACGCGTCGTTGAAGGATCGATATTAAGCGTGTTGGAGATGAACGGACCATGATCAAGATCATTGACGTATAGCGTACGGATTTGCTCAATGCCCGCCGCGATCAGCTGTTCAATAAGCTCAAGGGTAAGCTCCGCGTTCGATGCGGCCAGCAACTCACCGGTCTCGGTATCCACGATGTCGTGGGCAAGGACCTTGCCCTCAAGGTACTCATTCGGAACCACAAGCTTGTCGACTGTGGATTTCTCCATGTCACGCACGTGCTTCGCGGTGATACGGCGGCCGTCCTCGACGATAACCCTGCGACCAAGCTTGATGTCGAACGACGCAGTATCGCCACGCAGTCGTTCGGGCACGAGGCCCATCTTGATTTCTTTCTCGGAAAGATAAAAATCGTCGTTCTCGAAGAACAAGTCGAGCATTTCCTCGTTGGTCATGTCGAGCGCACGCAGGATGATAGTCACCGGCAATTTGCGGCGGCGATCGATACGTGCAAACACAGCATCCTTCGGATCGAACTCGAAGTCGAGCCATGAACCCCGGTAGGGAATCACTCGCGCCGAAAACAGCAGCTTGCCCGAACTATGCGTTTTACCTTTGTCGTGATCGAAGAACACACCAGGAGAACGGTGTAACTGGGAAACTATGACGCGTTCGGTACCGTTGATTACGAACGTACCGTGGTCGGTCATCAGCGGCATTTCGCCGAGATAGACTTCCTGCTCGCGAATGTCCTTAACCGGCTTTGGAGTGCCACTGGCTTCTTTATCATAAATAACGAGGCGGACAACGACGCGAATTGGAGCCGCATAGGTAAGGCCGCGCATCTGACATTCTTTGACGTCGAATACCGGTGTACCCAGGCGATAGCTCACGTATTCGAGCGCCGCGTTGCCAGAATAGCTGACAATCGGGAATACCGACTGAAACGCAGCATGTAGACCGCGGTTCTCGCGGTCTTCAATTGTTTTGTCCGTCTGCAGGAACTTGCTGTACGAATCAACCTGAATCGACAACAGGTACGGCACGTCCAGAATCGTCGGACGTTTGCCAAAGTTCTTGCGGATACGCTTTTTCTCAGTGAATGAGT
>CAMYLB010000254.1 GCA_947259145.1 uncultured Woeseiaceae bacterium | reverse complement strand
GCCGACTTCGAATCCGGCTTCGGTCGCTTGCAGCGCAGTCCGGCTGGACGAAACCGCTTGTTTGAGCGCCTTGACGCGGCTGCGCTCTGATATCACTCCAAGATAGGCGTCACGAGCCTGCCGTTCGGTCTCGCGTGTGACGCGCTGCAGTTGTTCGCGCGCAGCACGATGCAAATAGACAGCCTCGCGAACACGCGATGATGTACCGCCACCGGCAAACAGCGGCACATTCAACTGCACACTGATGCTGTCACGGGGATTGGTCAGCTCGTCCGAGGTGGTGCCGAACGGGGTTGTCGTGGTCTGGTCGGTCGTATCCTCATTGGTGCTTGCTACCAGATCAATCGTCGGATAATGACCGTTACGGCGAAATGAAATTTCATCGCGCGCCAGCTGTTCATCGATTCGGCTGGCAGTCAACGCGAGGTTTTGGCGCAGGGACAAATCGACCCAACTCGATTCGATATTCGGTTCGGGCAGGATCAGCGGGAAGTCGTCTGCCGGCGCCGATAATTCTGAAACGTATTCGCCAGTAATTTCGCGAAGAAATTCACGGGCCGTTGCCAGCGATCGTTTGGCGCCAATTTCGTCGGCTACCGATTTATCGTAGGCTGCCTGCGATTCCTGCACGTCGGTGATGGCGATCAGGCCGACTTCAAATCGCTGCTTCGCCTGTTCGAGCTGCCGCGCGATAGCCGTTCTGTCCGCGTGGATCGAGGTCAAGCGATCCTCTGCTGCCAAAACGTCGAAGTAGCGCTGGGCTACGCGCACGATCAGGTCCTGTTGTGCTGATTCGCGGACAGCCTCGGCCTTCGTAACGAGTTTGTCGGCGCGCCGTATGTTGACGATCTGGTCCCAGCGAAACACCGATTGACGGAGCGTGACGTTCCAGGAGACTACATCCGTCTCGATATCGGCATCGACCGTCAGGCGCTGGCCTGTCATCGGATCGAAAATGCCAATCGGACCGGAACGATCCAATGTCAAGTATTCGCCGCCAGCACTGATTTGCGGCAGGTAAGCGCTCCTGGCCTGTGGTTTCGCTTCCAGTGCGGCGAGTCGCCGCGCTTCGGCTTCATGAATCTGGGGATCGCTTTGCAGCGCCTGCTGGTAGATTTCGAGCAGCGATGCGGCCTGCGCGGCCCCCGGCAACACGAATGCGCCGATAATGACCATTAAAGGCTTAATATTCTTCACTTTTTTCATTTTTTTCGTTCCGGAATTGGGCCGTAAAAGACGCCAAGTGTTATAGTCTACTACATCACTAAACCAGTTTGCATATCCAACCCTCGAATCATAGATGCATCGAGCGTCGAACTGGTTTCTTTTTTCGTGTCGTCCTTTGCCTTTGCTAAAAAGAAAACTGCGGCGGCAACGCGCCGTTGACCAATGGCGCGAGCGTCGTTTCGAAAAGAGACACCGTTTGCCAGTCATTGTCTTCTGTGCGAAGAACGAGCTTCGCCTCCATAGCTGGCGCGTCTCCGACGACTACAAACAGTTTGCCGTCCGGATTCAACGCGTCCACAAAGCGCGGATCAAAAGACTGCAACGATCCCGTGACCGCGATAGCATCGAAGCCGCCGCCAGGTAACTCTTGCATCGCGTTCATCTCCAGTAGCTCAACGTTGCTGATACCACAAGCGGCAAGATTACCTGCGGCTGTTTGCAGGAAATCGTCATAAATATCGATGCTCGTGACGTCCGCCGCGAGCCTCGCAAGACAGGCCGTCAGAAATCCGCTTCCAGTACCAACCTCAAGAACGCGCTCGCTGCCGCGAAGCCCCAGGGCCTGCAAAACACGACCTTCGACCGTGGGCGACATCATGTGTTCCCCGTGACCAATAGCGATCTCCGTGTCGGCGAACGCCAGCGGCTTGTATTCAGGGGGCACGAACTGTTCCCGCGGCAATTCTCGCAGGGTGGAAAGGACGTCTTCATCGTAAACGTTCCAGCCCCGCACCTGCTGGTTGACCATCTGTCGGCGGGCGAAATCGATGTTCATAGTCGTCTTACCTGTAACTGCATGAATTCAAATAGAAAGATAAAGCTATCGTCGCCACGTTGGGAATTGCTGCGCGGCTCGCCCGGGCAGTGCATCCCGAATTATGGTGAATCGCCGCGGCGGGGTCACGTTGCTGGGATATGCTTACAGATGTTTGTTTATATACGCTTTCTGTTCGTCACATCTTCGGCTGCGGAGACGCCTAACGAGCCCTAATAATAACAACAAATGACCCTAACTAACCTCGCAGTATCGTAACCCGGGCTCAGAATGTCACCTACCTTCATTATCGTTTCACTCGCGGCGCTGGCCTCACTGGCTGTTGTCGCAGCCGTGATTGCCTGGCTCTCAGGGAGACGGCTGGCGGGGCGCATCAAACGGCTCAATGATGAGATGCTGGAGGCGTCCAGGGACGCCTCGGTCGGCCGGCGACTGACTGTGCCGGATGACCCCGACACCGGTCAACTCGCACACACAGTGAATCGCTTGTTCGACGCGCTGGGCGAGCGCGACGAGAAGATTCAGGGTCGGGACCGCCTGTTCAAGGACTTTGCGCGAACGCTCCCCGAAATCGTCATCATTCACGACGACAAAATCCTGTTGGCCAACGAGTCCGCTGCAAGCCTCGTCGGTCTGGACGCGGCTCAGCTGGTTGGCCGGGATATCGCCGACCTCGTAAAGCCAGCTTATCGCGCACTTTTCCGTAAAACGGTCGCAACACGACTGGCGGGAGAAAACGCCCCTCGCCGAATCGAGATGCAGCTAATTAATGGCAATCAGACCGGTCTGTGGGTTGAAGCACAGAGCTCGAATATAGATTTTCACGGAAATCGCGCGATTCTGACGGTCGCGCGCGACGTTAGCCACCGCAAGAGTCTCGAGGTGTCACTGTCGCGCAGCAAGCGGCAGGCGCAATACACGCTTGAGTCGATTTCCGAGGGCGTCATCACAACGGACAACGACGGTCGAATCGACTACATGAACCTCGCTGCCGAAACTCTGACGGGGACGAACCGCGATGACGCGGCCGGACATCGGGTCGGCGAGTTGTTTACATTGATTGATGACGCGGATCGACGGCCACTGGGTGACCCGGTCGAACGTTGTCTGGCGATGCGTCGACGGGTCAACATGGGACGACGCGCGGTCATGGTTAGCAGCGATGGCGAGCACGAGCAGTCCGTAGAGATAACGGCTTCGCCCGTAAGGGGACCCAGCAACAGTATTTCAGGCACGGTCGTCGTGTTTCACGACGTCAGTGAGCTGCGCGGACTCACGCGCAAAATGTCGTACCAGGCTACGCATGATCCGCTTACGGGTCTAATCAATCGCCGTGAGTTTGAACGCCGACTCGATGAGGCCATGGACACCGCGCATTCCGAAGAAGCCGTACACATCATGTACTACATGGACCTCGATCGCTTCAAAGCGGTTAACGACAGTTGTGGTCACCTGGCGGGCGATAACATGCTTCGAGAGGTGGCGGCGCTGATTAAAGACGAGGTGCGTGACTCGGATTTCGTCGGCCGTCTCGGAGGCGACGAATTCGGTGCATTACTGATCGGCTGTCCGATACAAAAAGCGCGTCAGATCGCCACAGATATCTGCAACGCAGTCGCGGCCTACCGATTCGTCTGGAAGGACAAGATCTTCAATATCGGCATTTCGGTTGGCCTGTTGGAAATCAGCCATGCGAGCGGCACATTGCAGGACGTCATGAGCGCTGCCGACTCAGCCTGCTATATGGCGAAGCAGCAGGGTAGGGGTCAGGTACACGTATATTCGGCGCGCGACGAAGCTGTAGCCCGGGAGCGCGGCGATATACAGTGGCTTCGACAATTGCAGACGGCCTTGCACGAGGACCGTTTTGAGCTTGCCGTGCAGCCTATTATTGCGATGAGCGGCAGGGCTGATTCAGGACCCTCGGTCGAGGTACTCATTCGGCTCAATGATGGCCAAAGCCGCGCAACGAACACGGCGGAATTTCTGCGACCAGCCGAGCGCTACCAGATGATGCCGCAGATCGATCGCTGGGTGATCAACGCCTCACTTGCGGCAATATCGAGCGGCGAAATCAAGTTGCCCACGCAGCGCAGCTGCGCGATTAACCTGTCGAGCCAGACGTTGGGCGACGAAGCGTTCCTTGGCTTCGTCGTTGATGCGCTCGATCGTTCCGGTGTGTCGCCATCGACAATATGTTTCGAAGTCACCGAGGGCGCAATACTGTCGAATGTGCAGCATGCGCAGCGATTCATTGAGGTCTTGCATGGCATAGGATGCGAATTTTCGCTCGACGACTTCGGCAGCGGGCTCGGCTCATTTTCGAGTCTGAAGCATCTTCCAATCGATTACTTGAAGATCGATGGCACCT
>CAMYLB010000253.1:12147-35662 GCA_947259145.1 uncultured Woeseiaceae bacterium | reverse complement strand
TCTTCTTGACCGCTTCGTTACCGGATATCCAGATGGGCCCGAGGCCGAGCATGCTGACCTGCCAGGTGTACCAGTAGGCGAGGCCGTAGAAACCGAGGATCTCGTTGAATTCACAGTTGCGCCAGCTGTCCCAGCGAACGTCTTTGGCGTTGTCCGCATAGGCCGGTGGCGTCATCAGCTTGGCGAAGATCTGTTCTTGAGCGACGAAATCGAGGAAGTCGGCGTACCAGACACGCTCGTGGTCGTCCTCCTTGATGCGGCGCCGGCCCTTGTTCTCGAAGAACTCGATGGTCTTGCGCATGATCTGCGTCGACGTTTCGTCGTGATACGGTCGATTGTGTTGGTGAGGATTGAGTAGCATGAGACCCCCTTGCAGTGACGCCGCTTTAGTCGCCCGGCGTTGTCGGTAGCGTCAATACACAGCATGCCACGAGCCACCCGCTAACGCGACTCCAGATGCTGCTTCATCGCATCGAGCACGAATCCCCACGCCTTGTCGAAGTAGGCCCAGCCGCGCTGCCACGGTTCGCCATCCTGCCAGCCTTGTGCGTGTAGCTTGACGTGCACCACTCCTTCGCCGACTTCATCGAACAACACGACGACCTGGGTACGTTCGTCTGCGTAACGTAGCTCCGGAACCTCGGGCGGAAACGTCCACGAAAAGGTAATCATTTTTTGTGGAAGAAAATCGAGCACGTGTGAACCTTCACTGCCGCGTTTGCCCTCGTCATCGGGCTCGCCGTGGAGGAACCACTCGTAGGGGCCGCCGATGCGCAGCTCGATGTTGGACTCGGGCGAGATGAACGTCAGGCCTTCTTTTGTGGTCCAGGCATTCCACACCGCCTCCAGCGGCGCTCGTATCGAGACTTCTTTTTGCAGCATCTGCATCAGTGCAGTCTACGCGAATGGCCTGGTTTCTCGCTATACTGAAAAAAACAATTAAGAGACTTACGTCCATGCCGACATTCGCCGATCCATTGATGCGCGCCGTACAAGTTGCTGGCGATCACACCGCTGTGATTTCCGAGGGCCGCCACTTTACTTTCCGGGAATTAAACTCGCGCTGCCGTCGGCTCGCGGCCGTACTGAAAAGCAAGGGTGCGGAACCCGGCGATCGCATCGCAGTGCTCGCGGCCAACACCAACCACCACCTCGAGAGCTACGTCGCGATTCCGGCGGCCGGCTTTGTCATTGTGCCGCTCAATACCCGTCACGCCGGGCCCGAGCTTGAGTACGCTATCAAGGATGCCGAGGTGAAAATCTTGCTGACCGACCGCGACCCCGGCGCGTTGTCTGAGCTTGTTGAAACCGTCGTGATGATTCCTGATGAATACGACGGTTTGCTCGAAGGCGCCAACGAAATGGAGCTCGGCGTCGGCGTCACCGAAGACAGCCTGGCTGGCCTGTTTTACACGGGTGGTACGACCGGCGCGTCGAAAGGCGTGATGCTGACGCACAGGAACCTGATTTCAAATTGCATTCACTTTATGACCGTGGCGCCGCCGGCGGCGAACAGTGTTTTCCTGGTTATGGCGCCGATGTTTCACGCCGCCGGCTCAAACGGCATACTCGGCGGCATTTGGACAGGCGGTTGCCAGATTCCGCTAAAAGTATTCCATCCCGCGACCGCACTGGACCTGATCGAAAAACACAAAGTTACACACACGCTGGGTGTACCGACGATGCTCGCGGCGATTGCCGAGCTGCAGCATAAAGAACCGCGCGACACGAGCTCGCTCAGGATGGTGGCACACGGCGGCTCGCCGATCGCAACGGAAGTCGTGCGGCGCGCGGCCGAGGCGTTTCCGACGGCCGAGTTTGTGCACGTATACGGCATGACCGAAACATCACCGCTGGTCACGGGCCTGCGTAATGAAGAACATCATGAAAGGCTATTGGAACAAGCCCGAGCAAACCGCCGAGGTACTCGTGGACGGCTGGTATCGATCCGGCGACATGGGTTACATGGACGACGAAGGTTTCGTGTTCCTGGTCGATCGTGCCAAGGACATGATCGTTAGCGGCGGCGAAAACGTTTATTGCTCGGAAGTGGAGGAGGCGCTCTACAAGCATCCGGCGGTTCTGGAAGCGGCGGTGTTCGGCGTGCCGGACGAGGCCTGGGGCGAAGCCGTACACGCGGTCGTCGTGCCCCGCGAAAAAATAACGCCTGAGGAATTGATCGACTTCTGCCGCACCCAGATTGCGGGCTACAAATTGCCCAAAGCGATCACGCTGTCTGACCAGGAACTGCCGAAATCGGGCCCGGGTAAAATTCTCAAGCGCGAGTTACGGGAGCCGTTCTGGAAAGGGCACGACCGCAAAGTCAACTGACGTTGTGGTCCGTCAATCGGCGGTCGACAGTTCCGTCGATGACGACGAGAAGAGTTTCGGCAGCGGATTGAATCGAGATACCAGCCCGGGTTGTAGTGTTTTCACGAGCACTTGATCAAGCCAGTTGACGATCGGCTCCATCGCCTCAATGTCCTGTTTCACCTTGTGGTACGGCAGTTCATAAATGCCAAGACCGCGGTCGGCGGCATGCACGTAATTCTGGCTGTCACGCAGGATCGCGATGGTTGGCGTCTCGAAACTCCTTAAAACCTCCAGCAGCATGGCGAGGCTGCGCGTGTTTTTCCGCGTGCGGTTCGCAATGACGGCGACCGGGCGTTCAAAATCGGTGAGCTGCAGGAGTCTCGCGATGAAAGTGGTCGTCGCATGTACATCAAACGCGGAGGGCAGGACAGGAATCAGGATGCAGTCCGCATCGTGAGTGAGTTCAGAAATCTCGCGTTGTTCCAGAGCCGCTGGCGTGTCGATGATGGTGGCCCCGGCTTCCCTGGGTTTGCGAAAAGACAAGCCGTGCGTGCCGCGCGGGGCTAACTCGTCGATGGTAATGCCGTTGATCTCGGCGCGGTCTGGCGGCCGTCGTTCCAGCCAGCGCGTCGTATAACCAATGGGATCGGTGTCGATCAGCGTGGGTGGCGGTCCGCGCAACGCAAAGTAGCTCGCCAGGTTGGTGGCCAGCGTGGTCTTACCACAACCGCCCTTGGGGTTCAGAATGACGATCTTGTTCGCGTCTTCTAGATATGCAGTCGTGGTCATGTTCGGCTCGGAGCGTGGCCTTCTTCGTGCCTGCCCTGTTTTTGATTGTTACAATAGACCATATGACAAATTTTGCTTTCAGTAAAACCCCCGGCGATATGAGCTTCGAGGCGCGCAATCGCAGCTTCGACCTGCGCGAACCGCTTGCCGTCGACTGGCACGGTGGTCACGCCTTCCAGACAGCGTTCTTCAACGCACTCTCGTTGTCGTTTCCTTCCGGCGAGAAGTTCTTCGTCGACAGCGTGAAACACTACCTGCCGCGCATTGACGATCCAAAGCTCAAAAGTGATGCCGCCGTATTCGTGCAGCAGGAGTACATCCATCGACGCGAACACCAACGTTATAACGAGGTATTCGCCGAGGCACGCGGCTTCGACCTTAAGAAACTCGAATCACTCTATATTCGTGAAATCGAACGGGCGAAAAAAGAGCCGCCCATCGTGCAGCTGGCGGCCACCGTTGTGCTCGAACACATCACGGCCATGTTCGCGGCGGGCTCGATGCGAAATTCACGCTGGATGGACGGCGCGCATCCCGCCATGGCCGAGCTCTGGCAATGGCACGCGATAGAGGAGACCGAGCACAAGTCGGTTGCCTATGACGTGTACCTCGCCATCGGCGGCAAGCGCAAGATGCTGCGCCAGGTCATGCGCATCGTGCGCCTGCGTTTCCCATACCACGTGTTTCTCTCCATCTGCCAGATGCGCCGCATGGAGGGCAAGCCGGTTCTGTCCCTGTCGTTCTGGCGCGAGGGCTATGCGTTCCTGTTCGGCAAGAACGGCATCATTCGCGAGGTTGCGACGGATTTTCGACTGTTCTACCGCGATGATTTTCACCCCTGGATGCTCGATAACCGCGAGTTGCTGCGAAAGACTATCGCAGCGCAGGGGTAATCCATCTTTCGCGCGCATAATCAATGCGTATTTTCCTCTATCACGCTTGACTCCCCCGGCCGATCATTGGCATAGTGGAACGGTGAGATTGTTGTTGTATAACAACAACACGATATAAGTTTCAGTGGATTGTTTCTCAGTGCTCGTCCGTGTCGGCGAATGCTGCAGTTTTAATTCCTATTTTTCAATGGGTTATATCCAAAACGCTGACTCTTGACCTTTATTGGAGAACCAAAAAAATGACTACGACCAAGCGCAAGACTTTGCTGCTAAGCCTGCTTTTGCCGTTATCTGTTGCCGCACCACAACAGTCTTTAGCGCAAAGCGGCGACGAAATGATTGAAGAAATCGTGACCACGGGTACGCGTGCCCGCGAACGCTCGGTTTCTGATTCCATGGTGCCGATCGACGTTATCAGCGCCGAAGATTTCAGCAACCAGGGCGCCACGGATCTCAGCAATCTGCTGCGAACCGTGGTTCCTTCTTATAACGTGAACGCGCAGCCGATCAGTGACGCAGCAACGATCGTGCGTCCTGCCAACCTTCGCGGACTCGCTCCTGACCACACGCTGGTGCTGGTTAACGGCAAGCGGCGTCATCGCGCGGCCGTCATTTACTGGCTCGGCAACGGCGTTTCAGACGGTGCACAGGGACCGGATATCTCCGCGATCCCGGCGATCGCGCTGAAGCAGGTTGAAGTGCTTCGTGACGGCGCATCCGCCCAGTACGGCTCGGATGCCATCGCCGGCGTAATGAACTTTATCCTGAAAGACTCCAGTGACGGTGCCTCGATCGAGGCGAAATACGGCGAGTTCCAGGAGGGCGACGGTGGGGCTTTCTCAGTAATGGGTAACCTTGGCCTGCCGCTTGGTAGCAACGGCTTTGCGAACCTGAGTTTTGAATACGGCGAATCGGATCCGACCGATCGCAGCGTGCAGCGTGACGACGCAGCTGCCATTATTGCTGCGGGAAATACAGCGGTCGCTAACCCGGCACAGGTATGGGGTTCGCCCGAAATCGAAGACGAAATCAAACTTTGGGGCAACTTCGGCATCGACCTGGAAAACAACGTGCAGCTCTACGCTCACGCCAACTATGTGTCCAAGACCGTAACGGGCGGGTTCTATTTTCGTAACCCGAACAACCGAAGCGCGGTATTCGGCCCCTCCGGTGATCTGAACGGCTCGCAGTTGCTGATCGGCGATATGCTCGATGCCGCGGACGGTGTCCTTGACGGCACCGCTGGTTGCCCGGTCGTTACCATTACCGACGATGTTCCGGACCCGACAGCGCTAGCTACGGTGTTTTCTGATCCGAACTGCTTCAGCTTCCAGGAAATTTTTCCAGGTGGTTTCACTCCGCAGTTTGGTGGCGATCTCGTTGATTACTCGGTTGTCGCCGGCGTCAGGGGTGAAACATCCGGCGGCTGGTACTGGGATGCGAGCGTGAGTTACGGCCTTAACGAAGTGGATTTCTTCATTTCCAACACCGTGAATGCCTCGTTGGGTCCGAATACGCCGACGACGTTTGATCCGGGTTTGTATGAGCAGGAAGAGTTTAACGTCAACCTGGACGCCTCCCACGCCCTGGGCGACAACGCTAACATCGGCGTTGGTGTTGAGTATCGTGACGAGTCGTTCAAGATTGGCATTGGCCAGCTCGAGTCCTACCAGATCGGCCCGCTGGCCGATCAGGGATTCAGTGCGGCTTCCAATGGCTTCCCGGGCTTTGGCGACATCGCCGCCGGGTCCTGGAGCCGCGGCAACTTCGCGGTTTATGCGGATATCGAGCTGCAGCTGACTGATGGCTGGATGGTTGACGACGATGAACGGCAAGATCTCGACCAACTACCGTGTGAACGACAGCTTCGCTCTGCGCGGCAGCCTGAGCAGCGGCTTCCGTGCACCCACGCCGGGCCAGTCGAATGCGTTCAACGTATCGACCGAGTTTGACCTGGTTCTTATGGATCTCGTTAATAACGGCACGATTCCGTCATCATCTCCTGTTGCTGCCGTGAGGGGTGGTCAGCCGCTTGACCCAGAAGAGTCGATCAACATTTCCGTTGGTGCGATTTTTGACGTCGGCCCAGTTAACGTAACTGCGGACTACTTCAACATTGACATGACCGATCGCATTACTGTTTCGCAGCTTTTCTCGCTGACTCAGCAGGAGGTTGATGATTTGATCGCAGAGGGTGTAACGAGCGCCGGCAACTTGCAGAACTTCCGTTTCTTTACCAACGACTTCGATACGGAAACATCCGGTGTTGATATCGTCGCGACGACCGCGGCGGATATGGCCGGCGGTACAACGGACTTTTCTCTCGCGTTCAACTACACCAATACTGACGTAACCAAGTCGAACCCGGATACAGTCGACGCAACCCGTATTCGAGAGTTGCAGGACGGTCTCCCGGAGATCCGGTACTCGATCACGGCTAATCACTCGAATGGCGACTGGCGCTTCCTCGGCCGTATCAGCTACTACGACGACTGGTTCGATTCTGAAGATGGCAACGACTACGGCGGTGAGTTCCTCGTGGATCTCGAAGGCGCTTACCATGTCACGGACGCGTTAACCCTCGTACTGGGTGCCCAGAATATCTTCGACCAGACGCCCGAAGACAATCCGGGTGCGGCAAGCGGCGTTGGCAACAAGTACAGCCAATTCTCGCCGTTCGGCTTCAACGGTGGTTTCTGGTACGCACGCGCCAAGTATGAGTTCTAGTCACTGCTTGACGTAAAAGGCAAAAAGAATACCCGCACTTGTTGCGGGTATTTTTTTGCGCGTGTTATCCGTTTCTGTAGATGTAACTGTAGGCGTTGATCGCAGGTACACCGCCCAAGTGCGCGTACAGCACTTTTGAGCCGGCAGGGAAGAAGTCCTTGCGTACAAGGTCGATCATGCCCTGCATCGATTTTCCTTCGTACACCGGATCCGTCATCATGCCCTCCAGCCGGGCGCACAGCCGAATTGCGTCGTTGGTTTCGGCTGACGGCACGCCGTAGACGGGATACGCGTAGTCCTCATTGAGCACCACGTCGTCGACTGTGATTTCGTTGCCCAGTTCGACGAGCTCCGCGGTTTTTTGTGCGATGTCCAGCACCTGTGCACGGGTTTGCGCGGGCGTACACGAGGCGTCGATGCCGATCACGTTACGTGCGCGGCCATCTTTGGCAAAGCCGACCAGCATGCCGGCATGCGTTGAGCCGGTTACCGTGCAAACGACGATGTAGTCGAATTTGACGCCCATCTCGGCTTCCTGCGCGCGCACTTCTTCCGCGAAGCCGACAAGCATTTCATGCCGATCTTTGCCGCTACCGCGGCAACCTGGCGCGTGTGGTTCGACTGAACCCCGCCAATGGTCACCAGCGTGTCGGCGCCGGCCGCGATGGCGTCGGGCACGATGTACTCGAGCTTTCGAATCTTGTTACCGCCGAAGGCCAACCCTGAGTTGCAGTCCTCGCGTTTGGCATAGAGCTCGACCTTGCCGCCGAGGTGCTCGGACAGGCGACCCAGTTTTTCGATTGGTGTAGGACCGAAGGTCAGCGGATAACGTTTGAATTTTTCAAGCATGGGAAATCCTCCGATCCCATAATAGTCCGTCGACGATCCTGACGGCCAGCCGGTGATCAGTTCTTTATTTCCCTTCTGACAGCAAAAAATGAGAACATTCGGCCCTCAGCAAAACCACACTTGCGCCCGTAGCTCAGCTGGATAGAGTACCTGGCTTCGAACCAGGTGGTCGGGAGTTCGAATCTGTTCGATAAATCGCGTTAGCGATTTAGACGCCGCAGGCGCCCCGCAGGGGTGAAGATCGCCCTCAGGCGATCTGAATCAATCTCTCCGGGCGCGCCAATAAAATGAACGGGGCCCTTGCGGCCCCGTTTTTTTATTGAAGCTCCGGATAACATTCGAACTCCAGAGTTCGATCCAAGGAGGGCGTTAGCCCGACGACAGGCCGACCGAAGGGAGGCCCATCTCTCCGGGCGCGCCATCTACCAAGGGGTGTATTTCGGAGACATGGGTAACACTTCTGGCCGACTACGTCTGCAAAAATATACCTAAAAAAGTCTATTCTTACATTTAGAAATAGATCATATTAGGTATAATCACAACAATGGCCAGGGATGAAAAGTGAGAAATGGAAATGGAGTATCAGTTATGAAAACAAAGGTTACTAAGGGTAACGTTTTCAAAGATCTCGGATTTACCGATGAAGAGTCCGTTGCATTGGCGATGCGAGTAGACCTCGCGGTCGAGATTGAGAAGTTTATTAAGCGGAAGAAACTTACTCAGATGAAAGCTGCGGAGTACTTTGATGTGCCACAACCAAAGATTAGTAAAATCGTTGGCGGGAAGGTGAGCGGCTTCTCAATCGAATACTTGGTAAAGATGGCCACTAAGGCGGGGAAAAACCCGCGAATCTCGTTTGCGAAACGCCAAACCGTATAGGAAACTACTCCATTCTCCGGGCGCCATAGATAAACAGGGGTCAGACCCACGGGTCCGACCCCTGTTTATTTTCACACTTGGGTCCCTATTTGTGGTTTCTCTTGTCTTTCTACCAGACGGCTGGGATAAGGCGCCACCGGATGCGCGTCGCATAACGAGTGTAGTCATCGTATCTGCGTAACAAGGCTTCCTCGTAATGAATACGCATGATCAAAAAAGCGGTGCCGCCCAAAACGACAGCGGCGTTATACACACTCTGATTATTCATCAAATACCCCAGGAAGGTGATTACATACGCCGAATACAGCGGGTGCCTCACCCAACCATAGAGCCCGCCCGACTTTACGCCCCTGTATGCGGGGAGAAGACCGAGGCTTTTGTTCAAAGACAGTAGAGCCACAATCTGTATGATAAATCCGATCACCTGCAGTATGCCGCCGGTTATCAGATCTTCCGTCCCTTCCACCGGCCGAAGAAGGAACGGAGCAAGCGTTCCACAAGTCGTGGAAATCCACATCGGCCAGGAATGCCCTGTCTCCTCCGGGTCTCGCCTTATTATCAGAAATATCGCAACAATCGTTTCGGTAAGGACAATTAGAAAAACGCTCAAACGCGGGTTTTCGAGAAAACTCCTGCCGTTGGCGATGGCAAAGAAAATGAACAGCGCTGCCAATGAACTGTTAGTAAGTGCTAAGCCGACTGCGCGTAAGGGCGATTTCGCGGCTATGGCCTTATTGCTGAATCGGCTTTTGTTGTCTTCTTCTAACATATTGATTCCTTCGCAACTCTAGCCACGTGAGTTTGCGATTTGGCTGTTTTTGCCGAAATAAACTTTCTCGTGTGTGATCCTGGTCGGTTCAAGTTCGGGTAATTGCAGGCTCTCAGCCAAGCGCTCCATTCGCTGATCAAAATCGCCGAGGCCAATCCGCTCGCAAAAACTGGACGGCGTCAAACCGACGAAACGTCTAAATACTCGCGCAAAATACGATGAGTCGTTGAAGCCGACTGACTCTGCGACATTTGCAACCGAAACGTTTGGATGCTGAAGCTCCTTGCATGCTTCGAAAATGCGGTAGCGAAGTACGAATTCTTGAAAAGTGAGAGAGAATGTCTCGGCAAATGCGCGGCTAAAGTGAGACGAACTCATGCCACAAAGTCCCGCAACCTCTGCACTGCGTATTTTTCTTCGAAAGTTCCGTTGCACGAAGTGCAAAGCAGTAGCCAGTCTCACGTTGCCGGTTCGTTGACCCGACGGAACCTCCATCGGAATAACCGACCTATAATCGATTATCGACCGTGTATTTTGTCGATTTTCTGTCGTTTGTATCGCTTGCAGCAATTCCGTGCATCGAAGGATATCTTTCTTCATTACCGGATTGACAAGGAAGTCCAGCACCCGATTTCGGTAGGCCCACACCGCCAGGCTCTCCGAATGCTGCGTCGTTATCATTAGAATCGGAATTTGCGGGTAATGCTCTTTGGTACTGCACAAGAGCGACATTCCGGGTCGATCCGGATAATCAAATTCAAAGCAAAAAGCCGCCCCAGGCTCAAGTTCAACCTCTTCATCAAGACAGTTCGGATTCGAACAGTATTGAATATCGAAGTTGTCCTGGAAATTTTGGTCTGCCTCTGCATGACGAGTAGTAAGCGTCATGTCAAACCAAATCAGCTTCGTTCGTTGCACGGGACGTCCTTGTTTTTTTATTTGCACCGGAGTCTTATTTTTTTGGCCGGCGTATCCTTTTGTGCACTAACAGGCTAACAAGTGCTGCGGTTATCCGCTATTTTTCGCTTGTCATAATAGCGGAACTGGTTCACAGATTAGACACGCAAATTACAAGATTGGGCAGACTCAGCTCGGTACCGCAAGTTAGTTCTCTAGGTCGACAAAATACTTCTAATTCACTCCGAGTGATTTCGGATACGGTTTGTTTCGTGTCCGGAGTGACTTGGCGAAAACATCTGAGTCCTCCGAATTCGAACGATAGTAGTACTACTAAAAATAACGATCAGGAGAATGATCATGATTCAGAAGTTAAGAAAATTCATGCAGGACGAAGAGGGATTGACCGTTGTGGAATACGCGGTTGCTGGTGCTCTCATTACGGTAGCAGTGGTTGCGGCCTTCACCGGCCTTGGCGCTGCTGTAGCAGCCCAAATCGTCACTATTACGGGTGCGCTGTAGCCAGACCGGGGCCAGCGGCGCCTGGCCACGCTGGAACTTTGTTCCGGCGGCACCTTGGTTCTGGTGTCGCCGGTTCAAATTCGGAACGGAGTCAATCATAGTGCGGCAGGTAAAAAGAATATGATTGCTGACAAGGACATCTTCAACTCGACTGCGATCTTGATATTGGTTGTTGTACTTGCTGTTGCCACAGTTACAGACTGCAAGAACCATCGCATACCGAACTTACTGCTTTTTCCGGCGCTCAGCCTTGCCTTGATATTGCACACAATGAGTGGTGGAGCCGATGGCCTGATGACTGCCGGTGGCGGACTCTTCGTCGGACTGGCGATGTTCTTGCCGCTATATGCAGTGCGTGGCATGGGTGCCGGTGACGTCAAACTGCTCGGTGTCGTCGGCTGCTTTTTGGGCCCGTGGGGCGCGGTAGTGGCGGGCATGGCCACGATGATGGCTGGCGCGGTCTTCAGCATTATTTTCATCACCTGGCAATGCGTGCGGCCCGTTCTTGAATCGCAGGCCACGCGAGTCCTGAGCCGAGCCAATACCGGCGCGCAGTTACTCACGGGTTCACCCTCTTTGGGCGCCCGAAGCCCCGTTACAAAAATCCCGTATGCGCCAGCGATTGCCGCCGGCAGTTTTGCGGCGCTCTGGTACCTGAGCCTGTTGCCCAGGTCATTGCTGGAACTAGTGCGATGAGCACGCCGGAAAATGCGTTGAGCAATCGCGATTGGGACCAGCTAGGACTATTACGGGTGTCAAATCTCGCGCCACGGCCGACCCGGCTATCTGAGACCGGATTGTCGGAAACGTTCGTCGCTGACTTGATCGCCAAACACCTGTTCGATCGCGGTACATTGTCTCTCGGCGAACTTTCGACAAGCGTCGCGCTCGCGGGCTCAATCATAGAAGGTGTGCTGAACTTCATGCGAACCGAAGCGCGCGTAGAGGTTCGTCCTGGCCAAGCGAGCAGTGCGGGCCTCGCTTACACCCTGACCGAAAGGGGACGGCTAACAGCGCTGGACGCAATGATGCGCAGCGGCTATCTCGGACCTGCCCCGGTACCTTTGAAATACTACGCCCGGATCGCCCGTGCGCAGACCATACACAAACGCTCAGTGACCCGGGACTCGATGTGTGCGGCGTTCGATGACGTAGTGCTGGATCCTGATTTACTGGACCGATTGGGCCCGGCTTTGAACTCTGGTCGCGCGATGTTCCTTTATGGCCCGGCCGGCACCGGAAAGACCTACATATCACAACGCCTGAGCCGCCTTTTTTGTCAGCCGACCCTGATTCCGCATGCCATTGCAATTGATGAGTCCGTCGTACAGGTATTCGACCCTTTGATCCACAAGCGGTTGCAACAGAAGCCGGTCAACAACAACTTGAAACTTGAAAAGGGCCACGATCCGCGATTCCTCATTTGCGAAAGACCGGTAGCAATTACGGGCGGCGAGTTGACGAGCGAAATGCTTGAGGTTCACTACGACCCGTCAACACGGCTCTACGAGGCGCCGTTGCAGCTAAAAGCCAACAACGGCTTGTTCATTATCGACGATATGGGCCGACAGAAAGTATCACCAGCCGCCGTGTTCAACCGGTGGATCGTGCCCATGGAAGAAAAACGGGACTATCTTACTCTCGGGTCCGGCCGCCACTTTACAGTTCCATTCGACATTGTCCTTATCTTTTCAACGAACATTCATCCGCTGGAACTCGCTGAGGAAGCCTTTCTCCGGCGCATCGGATACAAGATCGAATTCGGAACTCTGACAGTGGAGCAATACGCGCACATTTGGCGCGCAGCCTGTAGGACGTACAACGTCGAATATAACCCACAGGTTTTGGACTATCTAATCAATGAACTGCACACCCGAAGGCACGTCGCTCTTTTACCGTGCCATCCAAGAGATTTGCTCGGCATGGCTGTCGATCACGCAGTTTACGAAGAAAATTCGCGCGACGTGAGCATCGATCACCTGCGCTGGGCGTGGGACAACTATTTCGTTTCGGTAGATGAACATGTCGAAGTAACAGGGCGACATTCGTCCTGGTCAGGAGATTAGGAGCATGGCAAAACGTAGAGGATTAGTGTTGATTCTTGTATCTCTTCTAATGGCGGTCGGCGCGGCATTTGTCGCGAATAAGTGGGTCGTTGCGCGTGTTATGCCCGATCAGGGAGCGGGAGCCAACTCGGCTTATATTGTGGCTGCCGCGGTGACGATACCATTCACAACCAAAGTTGAAGAACGCCATCTGAAGTTGGTAGCAATGCCTGAAGGATTGGCTCCCGATGGATTCTTTACATCCATCGAGCAAGTGGTGGGAAAAGTATCGACAACCAACATTTCCCGGGGAGAAATCCTGGTTGCTGAACGATTTCGGGCGCACTCAGCCGGGAGCACCCTTGCAGCGCTTGTGGATGAAAACATGCGTGCCGTCACGGTGCGCGTAGACGATGTCGTAGGCGTGGCTGGATTCCTCTTGCCAGGAAATACGGTTGACGTTCTTGCGTCGCGCAAAATTCCTAACCAGCGTGCGATAACCGAGACGATACTTCGAAACATCAAGGTACTCGCGGTTGATCAAACGGCATCGGCGCAAGACAACGAACCTGTCATTGTTCGTGCAGTTACTCTCGAAATGTTGCCGAAACAGGCCGAGGAGCTGTTCCGCGCTAGAACCGAAGGAACCATTCAATTGACCTTGCGTAACCCGATGGAGCCGGACTACGTCCCACCACCGGCCGCGCCACCAAAAAAACGAGTAGTCAGAAGGCCCGCGCCAAGCCGGCCGGCACCAACGGAGATCACGGTCATACGTGGCACGTCTGTCGACAAGACCAAGACGAAAACCTGAGCCATGACCGGATCTTTACCGACAAGAATAGCAACGAGGCAAAACGCGATGTGTGAATCACAATTCAGAATCGATAATGCATGGATGATGCTACTGGTGTTCATGATCCTTTTCTGGCTCAATCCGGTGGCTGCCCAGAGTCAGCAGACGCGGCTTGGCGACGGTGCTGAGAACTCGATGGCTGTGCCGCTGTACAAGTCACGCGTCGTTTCGCTTGACTCCCCTGCCGCACGGGTTTCCGTCGGCAACCCGGATGTAGCTGACATATTAATCCTGCAGTCCACCCAACTATATGTGCTCGGCAAAGATCTCGGTACCACCAACGTCCTGCTCTGGGACAGGGGTGACAACCTTATTGGGACAGTGAATGTCGAAGTAACGCATGATCTTCAGTCGCTAAAGGAAAAACTCTTTCGTCTTTTGCCGAAGGAAAAAATCGAGGTTTACTCAGCGCAGAGAAATATCGTGCTAGCCGGCCGCGTCTCGAATGTTGTAAATATGAATGCCGCACTGCGAATCGCGGGGGGCTACTTCACGCAGATTGCGTCAGCGGTCGACTCAGAGACCTTTGAACTCGAAGAAGGACGTTCCACGCGCGAAGACAAAAGTGTCGGCGAAGTCATCAACATGATGAGCGTTGGCGGCGTGCAACAGGTGATGCTGGAAGTCAAAGTTGCAGAGATCGCGCGAACGGAACTCAAACGACTGGATGTCCGCTTCAATGCTCTTCTTCAGGGCAGCAATCATTGGAACTGGGGTGGCGTAAACGGGGGCGGTGCTTTGTCTCCGGGTGGAATCTTTGCAGCAAACCCCGCCGTCATTGGCGACAAGGGATTCTTCGCCAGCTACCTGTCGGAAGACGCGCTTTTTAATCTGGCCTTTGATGCAGCGAAAGAAAATGGGCTGGCCAAGATACTCGCAGAGCCGACGCTCGTTACTCAGACGGGGCACGAGGCCCAGTTCCTGTCCGGCGGCGAATTTCCGATTCCGGTGCCCAGAGGCAATGACGGTACGACTATCGAGTTCAAGGAATTCGGCGTCGGCATCCGGTTCCTACCGGTCGTGCTCGACTCAGGACGCATCAGCCTCAAGCTCAATATCAGCGTCAGCGAATTGGTCAGCGACAACAACGTGGCCATAAGTACTAACGGTGTGTCGTCTACGTTTCTCATACCGTCGCTGACCAAGCGCAGCGCCGAATCAACCGTGGTTCTCGCGGACGGTCAGACTATAGGCGTCGCCGGCTTGATCAATGAAAACCTGCGTGAGGTTGTTACGAAATTCCCTGGTCTCGGCAGTATCCCTGGTCTTGGCGCCCTGTTTCGTAGTCAGGAGTTTAGAAAAGGCGAGACGGAACTTCTGATTATGGTTACGGCACATCTGGCCAAGCCACTTGCGCCAGGTGACGTGCAGTTGCCAACAGACAACTTCGTTGAGCCAAGCGACTTTGGCTGGTACGTGCAAGGAAAGTTGCAGGGTCGTTAGTCGATTCGTGGTACCAACTAAATCCAAATGCCACGGCTTGGCCGGGCTGAAAAAGAGGAATAAGAGCATGTCCAAAAACACTATCCTTACCAGCCAACTGCTAATCGCGGTTGTGCTCGCAAGTGGTTGCAGCCCGCAGCCAACGGTCCCGGTTGCGGAGTTTGGCAGTTCCGTACGCAACGTCATGGGGAGCCAGATTCACGACCCTGAGGCGGCGACCAATCCAGATCCAGACGCAATCGAAGGTGGCGATCCTTACCGCTTGGACGCTGTACTGGATGCGCTTCGCTCCGACGTGGCGAAACCGCAGGAGGTTCAGCAACCCATTGTCATAAACACTCAAAGGTAACGATCGAGAATCGGGAGAAGATCGGTGGTCAGTGTAAATCGGACAATGCGCGCTATAAGCCATAAACGCTGTTGCGATCGTCAGCGCGGCATTGCGCTGCCGCTAGTAGTCGTCGGAATGGTTGCCATGCTCGCGATCGCCGGACTCGCGCTTGATAGTAGCCACGCCTTCGTGAACAAGACTCGGCTGCAAAACATGGCCGATGCGGCGGCGCTCGCGGCAGCCAAGGTGTATGACCAGACGGCGGATACCGTTCCCTCGACTGTCGCCGCCAACAGCGTTTTCGGACTGAACACCGATGGCAACGGCAATTTCGAGATCGACAGTGCTTATGACGGCGGCGAAATTTCGGTCGTTGTGCAATATTCGACGACGCTAAACCCGTTCGTCTCTTCTGGTGTCGGGCCCTACGTTCGCGTCATTGCCACCGGGTTTAATATGGCGACCAGCTTTAGTGCAGTGGTTGGCATCACGGACATGGATATCGCGGCATCCGCGGTCGCAGGCCCAAGTCCGACGATCGACAACGCCTGCAATATCGCTCCGTTGGTCGTTTGTGCTGAAGACATGAGCCAACCCTATTTCGGGTTTACTCAGAACGAGCTAAAGGTTTTGAAGCCAACCCCCGGTGACCATGACGACGTTGGTCCGGGCAATTACAAATTGCTGCGTCTGGACTGTCCGGGTGGTGACTGCGTTCGGGATGCGATGGCAGGGGCCTACGGTGCCTGCGCGACAACGGACCAGACCGTTGAGACAGAACCGGGCGTTACAGCAGGCCCGACATCACAGGGATTCAACACCCGCTTTGGCGACTATCAGGGCCCTGTTAGCCCTTCGGACTTCCCGCCAGACGTGGTCGTTCACGAGACTTCTCCGCAGCTGCAAACATCTGAGGATCCCGTTACTGGTGAGGACATCATTACCTCTGGAGCTAACGGCCCAGTCGTTCAGTTTGCTGACGACATCTCCGGCTACGACTACGCCGAGTATGCGAGAAGGACCGGAATCCCTGGCATGCACGATTACGCCGCGGGTGGCTCGCCAGGCGGCGTCGAATGGCGACGCATCCTTGCAATGCCGGTTGCCGATTGCTCCGGCAATGAAACTGGCCAGTCGACCCTGGTGGTGGAAGGATTCGCCTGCTACTTCATGTTGCAGAAAATTGGTGGCGGTGTGGACAAGAACATCTTCGGCCAATTTATCGAAGATTGCCTTGCAGGCGGCTCGCCAGGACCGAACCCAGGAGCGGGGCCCGGCCCTTATATCATTCAACTTTACAGGGACCCGGATTCCGGGGATTCGTGATGACGCGCAAAGCTTATAAGTCAAAAGCTCGAAGTCGTGGCGCCGTGATCGTAGAAATGGTTCTTGTGACACCTTTCCTGCTGTTTCTCATGCTGGCAACCGCCGAGGTCTCGAACTTGCTTGTGGATCACAACACGCTGACGAAAGCAGTCCGCAACGGAGCCCGATACATTGCGAGTCATGAAAATGCGTACCGGGGCTCGACGGGTGTCGTCGTCCTCGGCGCCGCGGTACTGGCGGAGACCCGGAATCTTATTGTGTATGGAAACACCGCAGGTACAGGTGCGCCAGTACTTCCGGGGTTGGCTCCTGCGAATATCACTATTACAGATACCGGCGGCAACAATATTCAGGTCACCGCATCTCATCCGGTAACTGGAATACTTGGCGCGCTTTTGCCCAACCTGGTTGGCGGGAGCGATATCAGCCTTGTGCACAATCTCCAGGCAACGGTAACGATGCGAGCTCTATGATATGAAATATGCCAACAAACAGCAGGGAGTTTCGACAGTCGAGTTTGCCCTTGTCGCGGTCGTGCTGTTCACGCTGATTTTCGGCGTAATCGAAGTTGCTCGAGCTTTCTTTGTGGCGTCGGTCCTGGACGAGGCAACCCGGCGAGGTGCTCGCATGGCAGCCGTTTGCCCGATCAATGACCCTGCTGTCGCCCTGACGGCGGCATTTAATAACTCTCTGATTTCGGATCTGGATACTAGTGACATCGTGGTCGAGTACCTGGACGGCACGAGCGCAATTGTCGGCAGCCCGGCCACTCCAGCCAATTTCCGTCTGATCAGATACGTGCGGGTACGAGTTGTCGGCTATCAACATCGAATGAATATTCCATTTGTGTCAGGACTTGCCGCATTTTTCATGCCCGAATTCGAAGCTGTTTTACCCAGAGAAAGCCTGGGCGTTCCGCGTGAGGGAGCGATAACGCCATGTTAGTTCGTTTGAGAGGTGCCATGTGGCAAAGCTAAGGGTATTGATCGCCAGTCACTCGGAATTGGCTACGGACCACCTCACCCGGTGCCTGGCCGATCATCGCGAGTTTCTGGTGACTACGCGGCTACTGAACAACGGCCACGCCGACCCGTTGCATGGCATTGGCGAGGCGCCGGACTTGCTACTCCTGCATCACGATACGGGACGCCCTGAACTTCAGTATCTCGCAGACCACAGCCAGAGAGGACAGGTGCCGCTCGTTGTCTGCGGCCCCGACGACGAGCCGGACGGGATGCGTTTGGCAATGCAGGCCGGCGCACGCGACTACCTGCCAGGTTCTGCGCCCGAATCTGATCTCGTGTCGTGCCTGGTGCGAATTCAAGAGGAGACGTTTCGAAACGGAACATCAAGGACCGGGCGACTGATCGCCGTCATGAACGGCAAAGGCGGTTCCGGTGCGAGCTTCCTTGCTACAAATCTGGCCCATGGCTTGGTGGTTGACGCAAAGAAGCAAGTCACACTTGTCGATCTGGATCTTCAGTTCGGCGGCCTGTGCCGTTATCTGGACATTTCGCCGGACATCGGACTACTGCAGGCACTGGAAGCTGCGAAACAGATGGACGATGTCTCCGTCGACGCCTACACCTGTGAGCATTCAAGCGGCTTGCGACTACTCGCGGCGCCATCGACACACATAACGCAACCAGATGAAATTCCGATTGACGAACTTGACGCCTTACTGAAAGTTCTTCTGGCGAACAATGACTATCTCGTAGTTGACGCGCCCAATCGGTTGAATACGGTCACGGACTTTTTTCTGGAGCGAGCGGATCAAATTATTCTGGTAGTCCAACAATCTTTGCCGAATATTCAGGACGCTGCACGGATGCTCCAGTTGCTGACAGGCGAATTGGCCATTCCGAAAACGCGGGTCCGCGTCGTTGTCAATCGCTTTACCAAGAATTCGCTTCTTGAGCTTGGCGACATACGCAAAGCTTTGCGTCAGGACGACCTGATCACCATTCCCAATCAGTACAAACTTGCCGCCGAGAGCATTAATTCGGGTATTCCGGTCGCAGATATTTCGAAGAGCGCGCTTTTGACGAAGGGAATACGCGAATTACAGGCGGTGTTTGAAGCTCGGGCCGAAGAGCCCGCACAGAATTTTCTGGCACGTGCCTTGCCGAACATTTTAAGGAGTTAGATGTATGTCTCAGGTCCTGAAGAGTCGTTTCAACGATATCCAGGCCGAGTCGGTCAAGACGCCTATTGATGAAGCGGATCGAACTCGCCCCCTTTCGGCGCAGGAAGCGGATTGGAAACAACGCATCAACGAGCGCCTGCTTACAGTTCTCGACCTGTCTTTAATTGGCACGGTCGCATCGGATAAAGCGCGCAAGGAAATTCGCGAAATCGCGGAGCGTCTTTTGGCCGAAGAGTCCGCACCTCTCAGCCGCAAGCAACGGCAACTTATCGTTGCTCGCATTGAGGACGAAGTTATGGGGCTGGGCCCCCTGGAACCTCTGCTCGCCGATAATACGATTTCAGACATTCTCGTTAACGGTTTCGATACGATTTATATAGAGCGACGCGGCAAACTGGAGCTGACAAATGCGCGGTTCACAGACCATGCACATCTCCTGAATACCATCGATCGCATTGTTTCGGCTGTCGGACGACGTATTGACGAGTCATCACCCATGGTGGACGCTCGGCTGGCTGACGGCTCTCGTGTAAACGCTGTCATTCCACCGCTGGCGATCGACGGCGCGATGCTTTCTATTCGCCGATTCGGCGTCGACTTGCTTACCATGGACGACTTGATCGAATTCGGGTCGGTGACAAAAGAATCCGCCCAGGTGTTGCACGCGATCGTTAAAGCACGG
This sequence comes from uncultured Woeseiaceae bacterium, assembly GCA_947259145.1. Taxonomy (GTDB): domain Bacteria; phylum Pseudomonadota; class Gammaproteobacteria; order Steroidobacterales; family Woeseiaceae; genus UBA1847. The sequence goes on along the minus strand of CAMYLB010000253.1, from coordinate 16,195 downwards.
CTGAATGTCGTTGTTTCCGGTGGCACGGGTTCGGGTAAAACGACGATGCTCAATATTCTTTCCAGCTATATTCCGGAAGACGAGCGCATCGTAACGATTGAGGACTCGGCAGAGCTGCAGTTGCGACAGCGTCACGTTGTCCGCCTGGAAACAAGGCCTCCCAATATAGAGTCCAAAGGCGAAGTGACCTCTCGGGACCTGGTAAGGAACAGCCTGCGGATGAGGCCCGAACGCATCATTATCGGCGAGGTTCGCGGCGGCGAGGCGCTCGACATGTTGCAGGCTATGAACACGGGTCACGACGGCTCGCTCACGACCGTTCACGCTAATACTCCAAGAGACTCTCTTGGCCGAATTGAGAACATGGTATCCATGTCGGGCGTTTCTTTTCCGACAGTTGCTTTGCGGTCGCAGATTTCGTCGGCAATCGACGTTGTCATTCAAGTCGCTCGTCTAGAGGATGGCAAGCGCAAGCTGGTTAGCATTCAGGAAATTAACGGCATGGAAGGCGACATTATTACGATGTCGGAGCTGTTCGCGTTTCAACGCGAAGGGTTGGACGAAGAGAATAATGTCTTGGGCAAGTTGAGAGCCACCGGCATTGTTCCCGCCTTTCACAAGAATCTCGTGCATCGCGGCATCGTTCTTCCGATAGAAGTCTATGATCCGGATTGGGCAGAGACAGGAAATATATGAAATGACTGGCGGCGCGCAAATATTCATCCTATTGGTCTTCGCGACTGTCGTCCTGCTGATGCAGGGGCTGGTCGTTCCGGTCTTCGGCGAAAGCGCCGCGACACGAAAAAGACTTAAGAAACGTATTGCAGACATTGAGGCTGATGGTAACTCGGAGTCTTTCTCGTCCTTACTGCGCGAAAAATACCTGCGTAGGCTATCACCGCTGGAGCGTCGCTTGGAATCGCTACCGGCGATGGAAGCATTAGCGCGCAGAATCGAACAGGCCGGACACAAGATTCTCGCTTATCGGTTGGTTCTACTTTCATTGCTCATCGGCGTAGCCGCGTTCCTGGCCAGTTGGGCTTATTTCCGCATGCCAGTGGCAGCCGTCGGTACTGCACTGTTTGCAACCTATTTGCCTTACATGAAAATCGGCATGGATCGCAGCAAACGCACGCGGGCTTTTGAGGAGCAGTTGCCTGATGCTATTGACACGATGAAACGTGCCTTGAAAGCAGGGCATCCCTTGGGCGCAACCTTGAAACTCGTCGCGGAGGAGATGGATGATCCCGTCGCCGCGGAATTCGAATTGACCTTCGGTGATATCAACTATGGCAACGATGTTCGCAGGGCGATGCTCGGTCTGTTGGCCAGGGTCCCGAGTGTAACCGTGATGGCGCTGGTCACTGCAATTCTTGTGCAAAAAGAAACGGGCGGCAATCTTGCGGAGATCCTTGAAAAAATCTCGGCCGTTATTCGTGGCCGGTTTCGATTTCAACGCAAAGTGCAAACGTATTCGGCTGAGGGCCGGATGTCCGCATGGGTGCTGGCAATGGTGCCACTGGGCCTTTTCTTGGTGCTGTGGATCACACAACCCGACTATTTTCCTGTAATGCTCGATGAGCCGCTCGGCCATAAAATGCTTGCTTACGGCTTCGTCTCCGCTGTTGTCGGAATTCTCTGGATCCGCAAGATCCTCAGGATTGAGGTATAGCTTCATGGAATCGTTCTTCGACATCTTGAACAGCTTCTGGGCCGACGAAGTCATTCTTCGTCGAATCCTCGTGGCGCTCTCCGCTGCGACGATTTTCATACTGGGTCTGGGAATTACTATATTGATAGTAAATTTGACGAACCCGGTTCGCCGCCGGTTAGGGGTTGTCCAAAACGCGGCGCCTGCTCAGAACCGACTGACGACGATTATGGGCCGTGCTCTGGGCCCGATCGCCAACTATGTGCTGCCGCAGAAAGACGACGAACTCAGTCACATGAACCAGCAAATGCTTCGCGCTGGATTCCGATCGCCCCAGGCTTTGCAGATCTTCTACGTGACAAAGTCGCTGCTGGTTGTTGCCCTGCCTCTGCTGGTTTTGCTCTTGTGGCGGTGGATTCCGGATTCCGAGAATCGCTCGTTAATTATGTATGCAGTGGCGACGAGCGGCATCGGCTTATTCGTGCCCAACATCATGCTGCGTAAACTGGTAGAGAAACGAATTCAAAGTTTGAGAAACGGTTTTCCAGACGCCCTTGATCTATTAGTTGTCTGCGTTGAGGCTGGCCTCGGCCTCGCCGCCGCCATACAGCGTGTGGCGGAGGAGCTTGATGTCAGTCATCCGGATCTTGCGTTCGAGCTTGCAACAGTTAACTCAGAGATGCGCGCGGGAATAGCGCGTGAGCAGGCATTGAGAAACCTTGCTGACCGGACCGGACTGCCCGATATCAAGGGACTCGTCGGATTGCTCGTGCAAACAATGCGCTTTGGCACCAGCGTCAGCGACGCGCTACGCACATACGCCGAAGAGTTCCGTGACAAGCGGATGCAGGGCGCCGAGGAACAGGCCGCAAAAATGGGCACCAAGCTCGTCTTTCCGTTGATTACCTGCATGTTTCCGGTGTTTTTTATTGTCGCGATCGGCCCCGCGATTCTGCGGGTATTAGTCTGGTTCTAGCACCTGGCAAATATCCAGGTGCTTACGATCTCGGAGAACAACACATGACTATCAGATACCTCACATTGAAAGCTGCAATAATCTGCTTCCTTGGTTTATTGACTGGCTGCGCCAGTGCGCCGGACCTCCGTTCCGATCAATATGCTGAAGCAGAACTCAACGACACGTCTTTTGATCTCCTCTTTGCGACCGAATTTCCTGTGGCGTCCGAAACAGAAGCATTAGCACGCGCCGCTCAGGCGATGCAGGAAGGCAAGGTAAACAAAGCTCTATTTTTCTATGTTCGGGCGTTGCAGTTTCAGCCCGAAAACGTGGAATTGCTCGCGCATATTGGCGAAATCCACATGCAGCAGAATAACTTCGCCATGGCCAAGCGGGCGTTTCTGATGGCGCGAACTTACGACCCCACGCACGCCCAATCGTTGGAAGCCCTGGGACTGATTTATATGTCCGAAGATAATGACGAACAGGCCGTTAGCGAATTGAACCTGGCTGTGGCGAGCAATGATCTTCTTTGGCGCGCACATAGTGCACTCGGGGTGTATGCGGACAAGGCCAACGACCATACTGGCGCGCAGCAACACTATGACGCCGCCTTACTGGTAAACCCCAACGCCGCATACGTGCTCAACAATCGCGGCTATTCAAAGTACCTCGCTGGTGATCTTCGTGGCGCAGCGCTCGATTTCTACGAGGCAGCCAATAACCAGGGATTTTCCCAGGCTTGGGCTAACCTCGGCAGGGTTTATGCCAGACAAGGCTGGTACGACGATGCCATCGAAACTTACGCACAGGTAATGAGTGAAGCAAATGCGTACAACAATACTGGTCAAGCAGCAATTGAAAACGGCGATTTCACGGAAGCCAAGGGCTTTTTGCTAGAAGCTATTCGCCTGTCACCGACCTACTTTCCTGCCGCCGAAAAGAACCTGATGTCATTGGCCGATCATCAGTAAGCATGCACGCGTATCCATGTTTCGAACGAGGCGAAATCTCGCTTTCGAAAACCTGCTGCTGCGTTCGGGTAGAAGTTTGCTTTCCGTTGGTAATGACCCAAAGTCTCCGACGGCAGAAGTCATACGGTGTTGGACGGCAGTGAATCGCGGCTCGAGGATACTGTCCCATTGAGCAAAGGGGCACGTAAGTTAATCAAGTGCTTACTGGTGTAGCTGCTTCTTTCTATGGGACATCTGTGGCCCATAACCTCATGAGTTGAATAAAGAAAAATGGAATTGAGCTACCTGGCTTCGAACCCAGTACTTCTTGAGGCAATCTCAATAGCAAGCAACGGTGCATCTATTGAGAGGGTCGGGAGTTCGAACCTCTCCGGGCGCGCCAAAAACGGAAAGGCCCCTTTGTGGGGCCTTTTTGTTTTTTGGGTGTCCTGGATGAAGATGAGGACTGCTGTTCGATAAATCGCG
>CAMYLB010000253.1:0-12132 GCA_947259145.1 uncultured Woeseiaceae bacterium | reverse complement strand
TTCACAGCCTCGGGTTCTTTCTCCATCACACGAAGCAGAGTATGCGACGCGCCGTCTGGATCACGCTCGCCTTGCTCCCAATTTTTGAAGCGTACGGACCGAGATCATTAGAAAGTTGGCAAGCTGTTGCTGCGACATCCCGAACTTCTGCGGAATAGCTTTTGCATCCGCTGGTGCGAATTCAAAACGCTTCAGCTTCTAGGGGTTGTCCCGAAATTCCTTCAGACCGGCAACAATTTCAGGACCGATATCACGCTTCGCCATGTCCGTCCCCTGTTTCTGGTTACTCATAGGTCTTTCACAATTTCACGTATCGCCTTGATCGTGTCCGGAGAGAGGTCGTTTGCTTAATTCTTGGCATAGGCCGTCAGAAGGCATGGTTTGAGTGCTGCGACCTTACAGCATATAAACGAGGCCGTAGGCCGTCAACAACACGGCAATCCAAAGGGCCGTCGTGCCGATAGACCAGGCGCGCGCAAAGACTCCGACGCGCGAGAACCGAGTGCCGAAATGGCCTTCTGCCCGTCGGCGCAATACTTCGAGGAATTCGCCTACTCGGATTTGCAACGCGCTGCGAACTGAATCCACTGAAAGATAGACCGCACGCGCGATCCTGAACAGTAAGACGCGCCACAGCCAGTCCGTATCCAGGCTGATGGTGAGGGTGCGCTTCATCAGTGGCAACAACAGGAAGAACGCCAGGCCGGAGAACAGCAACAGCTGAAGATAGAAAAGAACCTTGCCGGCGGTGTATGGGACATAGTCGACCGGGTAGGGTAGGAACGCGTACAGCAAACTCGGGAATACGCCCAGAAGTATGCACAGCGCGCTTAACAGCAGCATAGCTGCGGCCATATTCCACGGCGCGTCTTTCGGTCGCAATCCGGAGTCTTTCTGGAAGAACACGAACCACGGAAACTTGATGCCGGCGTGCAGGAAAACGCCCGCCGACGCAGCGGCCAGCATGAAGTAGACGAACACGAGGCTTTCGTCGGCCGCTGCCTGCGAGATCATCGTCTTGGTCGTGAAACCCGAGGTCAGCGGAAAACCGGAAATGGCGAGTGCGCCGATGATGCCGCAAACGGCCGTTAGCGGCATGGTGCGAAATAGACCGCCGAGATCCGTGCATTTTGCGAAACCTGTGCGGTAAATGACGGCGCCTGCGCTCATGAACAGCAGCGCCTTATACAGAATGTGCGCGAAGGCATGCGCCGCCGCGCCGTTGAGCGCCATTTGTGTACCGATTCCCACGGCGCAGACCATGAATCCCACCTGGTTGACGATCGAGTAGGCAAGAATGCGCCGTACGTCGTTCTCGAGCAGCGCGTAGATGATGCCGTACATCACCATGAATAGGCCGATGCCAATCAGTACCGGTTCGCCCGGGAACAAGAGTATCAGGGCGAGCACCGCTGTCTTGGTCGTGAATGCGGAAAGGAACACGGAGCCAGTTGGGCTGGCTTCCGGGTACGCGTCGGACAGCCAGGCGGATATCGGTGGTGCCGCCGCGTTAATCAGTATCCCGATCAGGATCATCCAGGTGTCGAAGTTCGTGGCGAGCATCGGCTGCACGTCGATGGAGCCGGTGTGAATCATCACACCTTCAATACCGACTTTGAGTATGACGCCGCCCAGGAGGTGCATGATGGCGTAGCGAATACCGGCTGCACGGGCGCCTGGCGTGCCGCCGCACCAGACAACCACCGTCGAAAACAGCGCCATCAACTCCCAGTACAGGAAGAAGGTGATCAGGTCGCCTGCGAAGCTGACGCCGATCGCGCCGGCCGCATAAATATACGCGGCCGACAATTCGTACCATTTCGCCTGGCGGAACGCGTACAGGCCGCCGCCGAAGGCCATCACGGCGAAGATAGTGGCGAACAGTCTTCTCAGCGGGCTACCCTCGATCGGTTCGATCGGGTAGTCGAGAAACGTCACCGTGGCTACAACGCCGTCGGGAATCTGCCAGACGGCCCACAGCGCCACGAGCGGTGTGCCGAGCACAAGCAGGGCTCGCCAGTGGCCACGCGCGAGCCCAATAAGGATCGCGCCGGCGAGCATTACGAGCGCTGGTGGCAGCACATCAAACATCGTCGTCTCCGGCAGCGTAGTAGTCTTCACCACGCTTCAGGAAAAAGCCGAGAAATTTGGCGACCAGCACCATGGCAAGGCAGGACAAAAAGCCGAACGCCGCGCCGAACCCAGACCAGCCATCGACACCGAAGTAGCCTTTGACGTAAACAAAGAACTGAGCGGCAACGGTCAGGGCAAGCACAATCGAGAAGCCCCACCAGAGTTTGCGAATAGTCGCCGGGCGTACCAGCCAGTGATCCTGTTTGGTGTCATCGTTCATGAAATCGTCCGCACCAGCTGTCCCTCGAGTTCCAGGACCGGTTCGTTGAAGAAGAAAAATGCGAGTGTCAGCGCCGCCGTAATCATAAGGGCCAGGACGACCGCGAACGGCGCCTCACCGTGTTCCCTGGCCGGTGGCGAGTCCTCCTTGAGGAACCAGGCTATAAAGATAATCGGCAGGAAATAAGCTGCGTTCAGCGCGGTACTGGCGACAATTACCGCGATCGCGACGTAGTTGTCCGCCTGGAATGCGCCGGCCAGGATGTACCACTTCGAAACGAAGCCGCCGGTGGGTGGCACACCGATCATGCTCAATGCGCCGACGGTAAAAGCCGCCATCGTCCAGGGCATGCGTCTGGCGATGCCACGAAGCTGGTGTAATTCAGTCTTCTTGGCCGCTGTGTAGATGGCACCTGCCGCGAAGAACAGCGTGATCTTGCCGAAGGCATGCGCCACGATGTGCAAGGCTGCGCCAACCTCGGCCAGCGGTTTAAGAATGGCGGTCGCCATGATGACATAGGAGAGTTGAGCGACGGTCGAATAGGCCAGCAGGCGTTTCAGGTTTTGTTGCCGCAGCGCCACGAGGCTGGCGGCCACAATCGTAAACGCGGCCACGTAGACCAGCCAGCCACTGCTCGGTTCCGCAAACAGGAAGTCGACGCCGAAAATGTAGATGATGATCTTGGTGACCGTGAAGACGCCGGCCTTGACGACCGCGACGGCATGCAACAGCGCACTGACTGGAGTCGGCGCAACCATTGCCGCCGGCAGCCAGCGGTGCACCGGCATCACAGCCGCCTTGCCGACGCCAAATACAAACAGCCCCAGCAGCAGGCCGACGGCGGCCCCGTCAACCTTACCCTCGAGAATACCGCCCGGTGTGAACGTGCCGGTGCCAGCCACGGAGTAGGTCCAGATGATGGCGGGCAGCAGCAGGCCAATCGAAGTCGTTAACAGAACGCCAAGATAAACTCGTGCCGACCGTACGGTTTGCGCATCGCCCTTGTGGGAGACTAACGGGTAGGTCGACAGCGTCAGGATTTCGTAGAACAGGAACAGCGTGAACAGGTTGTCGGCGAAAGCGATGCCGATGGCTGCGGCCAGTGCGACCGCGAAGAAAATATAGAAGCGTGTCTGGTTCGACTCGTTGTTGCCGCGCATGTAGCCGATGGAATAAATCGAATTGACGATCCACAGGCTCGAAGCGAGTGCCGCAAACAGCATGCCAAGCGGCTCAACGCTGAATGCCAACTCGATGCCGGGCACCACTTCGGCTAGCACCAGCGACGGTCGTCCGCCCTGCATCAGCTCGGGCACCAGGCTCCACACGGTCCAGGCGAGCGCTCCCGCAGTCAACAGCGTGGTCGCTTCGCGCGCGTTATCACCGATGCGGCTGGCCGCGGCGATGCCTGCGGCGCCAACTAGCGGCAATACCAGCGCGAGCAGTATCAGGTCGCTGCCACTCATGGCAGATGCTCCAGCAGCGTTTCAGCAGCGGATGTGGCGAGGGTTACCGGCACGTCCGGTGCGAGGCCGAAGTACAGGTTGGCAAGCACGGCGGCCCAGGTCACAGCGAGCATCATAAAAGGCGCTTCACCCACGGCCGAAAGGTCGGACGACGGTTCGGCAAAGTAGATCGCCTCAACGATGCGCCAGATATAGACAACGGCCATCAGCGAACTGATGACGAGGACAGCTACCAGGGCGATGCCGAGCGAGCCTTGCTCGAGTGCGGCGGTGATCAGGTACCACTTGCTGATGAAGCCGGCTGTTCCCGGAATGCCGATAAGACTGAAGCCGGCGACAACAAAGGCGGCCGCTGTCCACGGCATACGCTTTGCGACGCCGCCGAGATCCGACAAACGCAGGCCCACACACGATGTGGCAAGACAGCTGACCGCAAGGAACAAAGCGCCCTTGGCCAGCGCATGATTAAAGAAATGAACGGTACTGGCGGTGAGCCCGGCCACGGTGACGAAACTCGCCCCCAGCAAGATGTAACCGATCTGCGCAATTGACGAGTATGCCAGCAATCGCTTGATGTTCTGCTCGAACAAGGCAACACCGGAGGCGATCAGGATCGCAAGTACCGCGAGTGGCATCAGGAAATAGGTGAACTGCACATCATGGCCGGCGAGATTCCCCTGGAACACGAAAAAATCGAAGCGCAGCAAAAGATACAGTGACACTTTCGTTGAACACGCAGCGAGAAACACCGTTACAGCATTTGGTGCATAGGTGTAGGCGTTCGGCAGCCAGACGTGCAGCGGGAACACGGCGGCCTTGAGAGCAAGGCCGATCGTTATGAAGCCGGCGGCAACCAGGATGGGTTTCTGATCGCCGACTTCGTGAATGCGAAGCTCCATATCGGCGAGGTTCAGCGTGCCGGTCATCAGGTAGATCAGGCCGACACCGATCAGGTAAAACGTAGCGCCGATGGTGCCCATGATCAGGTACTTGAATACCGCAGGCAGGGCGCGACGATCCGAGCCGCCGGCAATGATCACGTAGCTTGCCAGCGACGAGATTTCCATGAAGACGAAAATATTGAACGCATCGGCGGCGACAGGAATTCCCAACAAACCGGCAAGCGCTAACAGCCAGGCCGCGTAAAACAACGGCTGGCGGGATTCATCGATATCGGCATCGACGCTTCGCCGGCCGGCGAGCAACGCAAAGGTTGACGCGCCCGTGACGATCAGTAGTAGCAGTGCGCTAAAACGATCGACACCGAGCTCGATGCCATATGGCGCCGGCCAGCCGCCCATTCGATAGGTGTACGTGCTGCCGTCGAGCACGCCCATCGTCATTGCAATGGCGATCGCGAACGCGAACAGGCTGGCGGCGGTCGCCGCAGCGCGCGCAAGTCCACGAGGTTTGAGCAGCATGACCAGCGGCGCGCTGAGCATCGGCACTATGACCTGCAGTGCCGGCAGATGGTGCGAGAGGTCAGTCACTGGCGATCCTGCTCCTGGATCTCGTGCTCTTCGATCGAGCCGTATTCCTCTTTAATGCGCACAACGATGCCCAGACCGAGCGCGGTGGTTGAGATGCCGACAACAATAGCCGTCAGAATCAGCACCTGTGGAAGTGGATTGGAGTAAACGGAAACGCCGTCCTGGAAAATAGGCGCGGTGCCGCCATCAACCTTGCCCATCGTTATGTAGAGCAGGAACACGGCCGCCTGGAAAATCGACAGGCCGATGAGCTTCTTGATGAGGTTGGGTTTTGCAATAACGGCGTAGAAACCGATCATCAACACGATGGCAAATGCCCAGTAGTAAACGAGGCCGAGTAACTTCATCAAACTTTTCCTCGCGCCGCGAACGCATGGAAAACGCACAAGAGAACGCCGGTCACGGTGATGCCGACGCCGAGCTCGATCAGGATGATGCCGATGTGCTGTCCGGCGATCGGATCAGACGCCAGCACAGAATAGTCGAGGAAGTTGCTACCTAACAGCATGCCGGCAACGCCGACGGCGCCGTACAGCAGTGCACCGCCGGCGACCAGCCATTTGAGAACGTGCATGGGCAGGGCGCGCAGTGCGGCCGCTTCGCCTTCCAGTAGCGCATAGAGAATGACAGACGCGGCAACGATCGCGCCGGCCTGAAAGCCGCCGCCAGGCCCGTAGTCGCCGTGAAACTGGACATAGAGGCCGAACAGGAAAATGAACGGAATCAACATACGTCCGACGACTCGCGGCACCAGGTAGTGGCGCAGGCCCTGGTCGGGTTCATCGGCCACCTGAAAATCTTCGCGTCGCCCGGCCGTCCCTGCACTCAGTAGGAACAGCACGCCGATGCCCGCAGTTAACACCACGAACACTTCTCCCAACGTGTCATAGCCGCGGAAACTTGCCAATACGGCCGTCACCGCATTGGGTATATCGATGAGCTCCGGCGTCTTCTCCAGGTACCAGGGCCCGACGTGCTGATGCACTGGCGCGTCGGGGTCGCCCAGGCGGGGTTTGTCGAAGGTCGCATAAATAACGATCAGTGTGGTTATAGTAACGACGCCCAGCGCCACGAGGCGATTCTTCGAGCCGCCGCGTTCGCTCTCGCCGGTCAGCGCGAGCGCGCCAAGAAACAGGACAGTGGAGATGCCTGCGCCGATCGCCGCTTCGGTCAACGCAACGTCGGCCGCATCGAGCAGGAAGAAATTGGCTGCCATCAGCAGGCTGAAGATGCCGGTCAGAATAACGGCTGCAAACAGGCTATCGGTGCGAACTATGGCGAGCGCCGTTACTACCAGCAGCGCAAGCAGGAAGACACCGAAGAGGATGATCATTCCTGCCGCTCCCGTGGCTCGACATTGCCTTCTTCAGGCTGAAGTCCCGAGAGGATCGCAGCACTCGCGAGTGCGTTCGATGCTGTCGGGCTGGTGAGCAATAAGAACAGCAGTATCGCGGCGAGCTTGATCGTTGCGAGCGTCAGGCCCGCCTGCAGCATTATGCCGCCGATGATCAGTACGGCGGCTATTGTGTCGGTAAGGCTGGCCGCATGCATGCGCGTATAGAGATTGGGCATGCGCAGCGCGCCTAGTCCGCCAATAAATACGAACGCTCCGCCGGCGGTAAGCAATACCCAACTCAATATATCAAATAACATAGTCATGGCAGCTATTCGCCCGCGCTCTTATTCGCTTCGCCGCCGTCTTCGCGATCCCGGATGAATTCAAGAACCGCGATCACGCCAATGAAGTTGATCAGTGCGTAGACAAGAGCGAGGTCAAGGAAGTCGGGACGCCCATACAAAAATGCGACAACCGACAACAACAGCACCGTCTTTGTGCCAAACATGTTAGCCGCGAGTAGTCGGTCATAAATTGTCGGGCCGAGCAGCGCGCGCCCGAGCGCCAGTGCCATCGTGATGAGCGTTGCGAGTGTAACGGCGTAATACATGACTAGTTCTTTCTCAGTGCCAGGACGCGCCGATCCATTTCGCCCTTCCTGAGCTCGTCGGCGCCTGCCTTCGTTAGAGCGTGTACGGAAATTTCGCCGTTATAGACATCCAGAGCGAGTGTGCCGGGCGTGAGCGTGATCGAGTTCGCAAGGATCGCCTGGTCAACAGGATGCTCGCAGCTCGCCTTGAGCTTGACGACTTCAGGGCTGATAGGAAGGCTTGGGCTCAGCACAATTCGGGCGACATCGAGGCTGGACTTGACGACTTCTTTCGCCAACCACAGCCAGTAGCTGATGAGGCGGCGCCCGAAACCCAGCGCAAAGACTTCGGTCTCGAAGTACTCCATGCGGTACTTGATGTAAATCGTCAGCAGGCACGAGAAAAGCCCAAGCCCGAGCAACAGCGGCTTGTAAATGCCTGACCACAGCAACCACGCTGCGACCAGCGGGACTAGCAGCACCAACATGCGTGTTATTGTTTTGGTTGCCGTGCTCATCGGGCGGGCTTAGTTGTCGCTATCCGGATCGCAGGGATACTCGCGGCGCAAAGTGGAAAAAACGGCGTCACGCGCCAAGAGGTCGGCGTCCAGTACCTTGCGGCTGGCCAGGTCGTTGACCACTTTTTCTACAACTTCTTCCAGAGAGTCCGGTTCACCGAGGCAGAAGTCGGCATAGACGGTCGGGCCGCGTCGGTTGACGCGGCTGCCGATGCGACTGCGGATAGCTCGTTCGGAGAAAGATTCATCCGCGTCGAATTCCGAAGCGATGTTCTCAAGAACGCGGGCATCGGTCGCCACCGCGCCGTCGATAAATCCCTGCACGTAGCGAACGCAAAAGATGGCGTCTTTGCCTTCTCTATCTTCGAAGTAGAACGCACAGTGCTCAGCGAGCTCCGGCGTCGATAACGGCTCGACGCTCTCGGCACGATCTGACAGCAGTACGAGCGCGAAGGTGGCAATAATCAGTGTCTTGATGTTCATTGTAATTTCTCCGGTTTGTTGTTCGCCGACGTCTGCCGGCGGAGTACGGTCTCCAGCAGGTCGCCGACGGTGCAGTGTTCCTCGATGGCGTGACGCAAATTCGCTTCGGTATTGATAACGTAATGATTGCGGCGGCCTTCCTTGGCGCGCTCGAGAATGCCTGCCTCTTCGAGTTCGTCGATCAGCCTAAAAGCGGTGCGTTCGGTAATGCCGACCTTGGCTGCCACATCACGCAATCGCGCATCCGGATTGTCGGCGAGACATATCAGCACGTGGGCGTAGTTGCTAAGGAAGGTCCAGGTGGGGAGTGGCTCTGTCACGGGGAAACGGCTCCAACTATCTGTCGCTGGAGCTAAAGTATGACAAAATAGACCGGAAAACAATAACTAGATAAAAAAAACAAGACAAAAATGTCATATTAAGCGGAGATGTTCGCCAACAGGATGAATTTGTTGGCGGTAGCGCGATGCGGTATCGGGACCTGGCATTGTCAAAGATCGTTGGGCCGGACGTATTGAGATGGCTATCGGCTTGATCAGCGTTTGGGCCATCCGAATGCAGGGGTCATTTTGGACTCGGTAGTAGGGTATTCAGCTTCAAGATTCCTGTCCCATTGTCCCATTCCGCGTAGCCGCGTTCCGAACACATGGTTTACACACTTAGCCGTACAGGGCTCGCTTCACAGCCTCGGGTTCCTTCTCCATCACACGTAGAGGGTGTGCGACGCGCCATCTGGGTCGCGTTCACCTTGCTCCCACTTCTGCAGGGTGCGAATGGAGATCATCAGGAAGTCGGCGAATTGTTGTTGGGTCATGCCGAACTTCTGACGAATACCTTTTACGTCAGCCGGTTCGAACTCGTAACGCTTCAGCTTTTCAGGCTTGTGTCGAAACTCCTTCAGACCGGCGACAATCTCAGCACCGATATCTCGCTTCGCCCTGTCTGTCTCCTATTCTCTAGTTAAAGGGGTGTTAACCGGTCATATGGTTTACGCCTTGTTCGGGACACATAGTTACCACTTCGTCCGGCATGAACGGTGAGGGACCGGGTTCTACCCGGTCCCTTTCTTTATCGAAGTATCCCAGATCCGCTCGGTCCAACACCTACATCTTTTCGATATTGTCTGCTAACCATCGTCCATAGTCAGTTTCATCGATTTCCGATGCGGCAAGCGACAACGTCATCGCTGTTGCAGAAACTTCGTCTGCGATCAGTGTCGATCCATTTAGGTCTAGAAATATATACGCTGCCATGAATCCAGTGCGCTTATTGCCATCGACGAAAGGATGGTTCTGAATTATGCCGCCCGCATATGCCGCAGCAAGTTGCGTGATCTCTGCATGACGGTCGTAGTAATAAATGTTGGCTGGCCGGGCGAGGGCTGATTCAAAAAGTCCTTCGTCACGAATACCATCAGTACCGCCGAATCGGGAAATCATCATATTGTGGACTGCGAGGACGGCGGACTTGATTAGCCAGATCGGTTCCTTCACTTGGCCAGTTCGTGAAGTGTATTTCGGTACGCGTCCATTCCTTTGCGGGCGCTTTCCAATTGCTTCTCAAAATTCGGGTCGTATGGTGTTACCTGGTAGCCATCCGGATTCTCGACGAGAAACAATTCGTCGCCTTCCTGCACGCCCATATGAGCAAGAGCCTCTTTTGGCAGAATGACGCCGGCAGATGAACCGACGGCCCTGACTTTTAGTTTGACCATTGGGGTCACCATTCGATATGAAGTTATAATTTAAATTATAATATCTGATATCGTACTGTCAACCGACTTGGACGCAATCTCGCAACCAAAATGTCCCATAGACACTTGAGCTCTAGTGAAAAATCGAGGGCTTACGAACAGAAAACCGATATTCTATGGGACATTGACGTTCTATAACCTGCTGAAATTAAGAATAAAACGGGAATTCGCAACACTGGCTTCGAACCCAGTGCTTCTTGAGGATATCTCAACGGCTGGCGACCGTGCATCTATTGAGTGGGTCGGGAGTTCGATCAGAGGCCAACGAAGTTGGCCGACAGGCGGAGCCGCGCAGCGGCGACGAGGCAGCGTAGCTGCCGTCCAATCTCTCCGGGCGCGCCAACTGACAAAGGGTCCCCAACAGGGCGCTTTTTCATTTTGGGTGTTCTGGATGAAGATGAGGACTGCTGTTCGATAAATCGCGTTAGCAATTCAGACGCCGAAAGCGCCCCGAAGTGGTGAAGATCGCCCTCAGGCGATTCGAGTCAATCTCTCCTGGCGCGCCACAAATAAATGGGGTCGGACCTGCGGGTCTGATCGCAAATTTATTTTTACACCTTAGTATTTCCTCCGATGTGTTCGACATTTTTCCATGGAGTTTATTTTCTTGATACCGTGTTGGTCCTACGCTTTTTTGGGAATCTCGCAGTGATACCGATTCGGGATGACAACCCGCAGCTTAAGCTGCCTATTGTGACGTACGCGCTCATCGCGCTGAACATACTATCGTGGCTCTTGTTACAAGGCTTTGGTGCCGAGCCACAGCTAACACAGTCCATTTGTAAATTGGGGCTAATACCGGCCGATCTACTAGGCGCAACGACTTTGCCGGAAGGGCTGCCGTGCGGCATCGACGGAAATTCGGATTGGTTAACGTTAGTCAGTTCGATGTTCATGCACGGCAGTTGGATGCACCTCATCGGCAACATGTGGTTCTTGTGGATTTTTGGTGACAACGTCGAAGATTCGATGGGTTCGCTACGTTTTGCGATATTTTATGTTCTTTGTGGTCTTGCGGCCGCAGGAGCGCAGATTATTGCCGATGCATCGTCGCCCATACCGATGGTTGGTGCATCAGGAGCAATAGGTGGCGTGATGGGCGCCTACATCATTTTGTATCCACGCGTTCACGTTCACCTGTTCTTCTATTACACAACGCTAGCAGTACCTGCAGTGTTCATGCTTGGGTACTGGTTTCTCATGCAGATCTTTGGTGGATTCAACTCATTGGGCGTTGAGGGTGGTGGCGTAGCGTTCTGGGCCCATCTAGGTGGTTTTGCTGCTGGCGCAATATTGATCATGCTTTTCAAGAACGACGAACTTCTCGCCATGCATCCGTACCATGGCTGGAAGCAACGATCACATCCATCCCGCGCTTGGCACAATGTTCGAAATCCCGACAATCGGCGGTGAAACACCAGTTGAATTAGTTCGTCATCCCTTGGCAGGTTGGATTCTCCATAGACGAGGCACCGCCCTCCGAAGGCAGGAGTCATTCTGGACGCGTCAGTTGGTCACTTGAGTACCACGAGTCTTGTCCCATTGAGTCTGAGCGTACTCTATCAAAACAACTGCTTATTGCCGCAGCTGTACAATTCTATGGGACAATAGCGCCTTGTAGGCTTATGAATTGAAAGGCAAAAACGGAATTAGGCTAACTGGCTTCGAACCCCGTACCCGAATCGCGTGCGTGCCTTGCAGATCAATACATTACGGAAGTGCGCCAGCTAAGCGTAGCGGGCAGCGTAGCTGAATCTGTGCCTAATTTAGACGGCCGCTTTCTCGTTCAGCCCGGGTTTGATGGACACCATTCAATGTCCGTGGACTTCCCACGGTATTGATGACACTGCGGACCCTCAAAATGAGGCCCTTTCAAAAGCCTCAGGGCTGACGCCGCCGAGGTGGAGGCCGCATGTATGAGTAGGGGATTCCCTTAAGCGGTAAGAAAACACGCCACCGAAAAACGACGAAGGGGTTTAGAAGGTTAGGAGACCGCGGCGGCGGCGGGGTTTTTCTGTGCAGGCCAATCTACCCGCGGCCCGACGGCCCCAACGCCGCACGTACAACCCAATTAAGGGGAAGCCTTCGGGCTTCCCTTTCCCGAATTGACGCGACCGCCCCGTCAACTCGTAAAGTGTAATCAC
>CAMYLB010000252.1 GCA_947259145.1 uncultured Woeseiaceae bacterium | reverse complement strand
GATCCGGAGACTATAGCATTGCTCGCCGGACCAAAAAACAATTGATCTATAAGGTTTTTACACGGGTCCGGGCCCGGTATATGCGAACTGTGTCACAAAGCCCGGCCGTCGAAACCCAAAGTCGCCGCGCCAAGAATGTGGTTTAATCCGAGCCGATGACCAACCCCGTCGAACTGTTCATCGGGCTGCGCTACCTCAGGGCCAAGCGGCGCACCCGATTCGTATCCTTTATCACGTTGATATCCCTCCTCGGGATCGCGCTTGGCGTCGCGGCGCTCATTGTCATCCTTTCGGTCATGAACGGCTTTGAAGGCGAGCTGCGCGGCCGACTACTCAGTATGTCCGCCCACGGCTCTGTCACCGGGGCTAGCGGCACGACCGAGGACTGGCGGACGCTCGTCGATGCGGTCGACGCGGAACCCGGCGTCGCGGCGGTGGCACCGATCGTGCAGATGGAAGGCATGATCCAATCCGGCCCCGAACTGTTTGCGGTCCTCGTGCACGGCGTCGATCCGCTGTACGAAAAGCCGCTGTCGGGCGCAATGATCAACATGGTCGAGGGCGATCTCGACGGTCTGCAGGCCGGCAGTCGCGGCATTATCCTGGGGCGAATCCTTGCCTACGACCTGGGCGCTCGAATTGGCGATGGAGTTGTGCTGCTCATTCCACGTCCTGTCGGCGATGGAACACTGGAACCCGTCCTCGAGCGCTTCGTTTTGCGTGGCGTCTTCGAGGCTGGTCTGCAGGATCACGACGCGGTACTCGCCCTCGTTCATATCAACGATGCAGCGGCGATTCAGGGCATGGGCTCGGCCGTCAGCGCCGTTCGTTTCCGTGCGGACGATGTCATGCAGGCGCCTGCCATATCCCGTGCGTTGCAGGCACGACTCGGCGATAAAGTCCGAAGCAGCGACTGGACGATTGAAAACGGCAGTTACTTTCGGGCCATACGCATCGAAAAGATGATGATGTCACTCATACTGTCGCTGATCATCGGCGTCGCAGCGTTCAATATCGTGGCCAGCCTCGTCATGGTCGTTACCGACAAGACGACGGACATCGCGGTGCTGCGTACTCTGGGCATGGGTCCGAACGGTGTCGTGCGCGTCTTTTTTGTCCAGGGTGCCGTGATCGGCTGGACCGGTGTGCTGATCGGTGTTCTCCTCGGCATTGTGCTCGCGCTCAATGTGCCGGTCATCGTGCCTTTCCTCGAGCAGTCCCTGGGTTTCCAGATCATGCCCGGTGACGTCTATTACGTGACCCGCATACCGTCCGAACTCGAATGGCAGGACGTAGCGGTTATTTCGGTATCGGCATTCGTCCTCACGTCGCTGGCAACCCTGTATCCGGCACGGCGTGCGGCACTGGTCAATCCTGCCGCGGCGCTACGGTACGAATAGGTCACATGGGCGAACGTTTCGAAACATGGATCGGTGGCCGTTACGTGCGTTCGCGCAGCAGTAACAAATTTGTCTCGATGATTTCAGCCATTTCCATGCTCGGCATTGCGATTGCCGTCACCGTGTTGATCGTTGTGCTGTCAGTGGTGAATGGATTCGAGCGCGAGCTCAAAGATCGGCTGCTTGCCATGACGGCGCATGCCAGCATCGAAAACGTAGACGGTGAGCTTGCAAGTTCAACCGCGCTGATTGAAACCGCTCAGAAGAATTCACGGGTCCGGGCGGCGGCGCCCTATGTCGATGGACAGGCATTGCTGGTATTCAAGAACGAACTCAGCGGGGCGGAGCTGCGCGGCATAGAGCCAAGGCTCGAGGACGCCGTATCCGGTGTCGGCGGCGTTATGCAGGCAGGACAACTGGACGATCTGGCACCGGGGACATTCAATATTGTGCTCGGCGTCGAGCTCGCGAAAGCGCTGCAGATCGATACAGGTGACAAGGTTACGGTGACACTCGCACAGGGCCGCGTGACACCGGCCGGTGTCATTCCGAGAACAAAGCGCTTCACGGTCAGCGGTCTGTATCGCGTTGGTATGTATGAATTCGATCGGCGCCTTGCATTCATAAACATCAATGATGCACAGAAGCTGTATCGCAAAAATGACACGGTAACCGGCGTGCGCCTGGCGGTTACCGAGATCTATGATGCGCCGGCGATTGTTCGCGAGGTAGCGCTTGCCCACGGGGAACTGGTGCTCGTGAGTGACTGGACCCGTCGGCACGTCAACTTCTTCCGCTCAATTCAGATTACGAAATCGATACTGTTTGTAATCCTGTTGATGGTCATCGCTGTTGCGGCATTCAATATTGTTTCGACGCTCGTCATGGTCGTGAAAGACAAGCAGGCAGACATCGCGATTCTGCGCACGATCGGTGCGAGGCCGTCGAGCATACTGCGGATATTTATTACGCAGGGCACTATCGTGGGCGTTGTCGGTACGTTGGCCGGTGTCGTATCGGGCATACTGCTGGCCCTGAACCTGGAATCGATCGTCGGCTTTTTCGAATCCGCATTCGGCATCAAGTTTCTCGCCGCCGACGTATATTTCATCAGCGATCTGCCGTCAGAATTACGCTACGGCGACGTATCGAGAATAGCCATTATGGCGCTCGTGCTCGCATTGATTTCCACCCTCTATCCGGCCTGGGTTGCCGCCAAGACGGCTCCGGCGGAGGCTTTGAGATATGACTGAAGCATTGACTGATCGCGGGCATCCGGTCCTCGAATGCCGCAACGTTGTACGACGTTTCCGCGAGGGTACGTCGACGCTGGAAGTGCTGAGCCGCGTTAACTTCGCGGTGCAGCCCGCCGAGCGCGTGGCCATCATTGGTGCCTCGGGCTCTGGTAAGACGACGCTGCTGCAAATCATGGGTGGTCTGGACGAGCCGACCGAGGGTGAAGTACTGGTCAACGGCGAGAGCATGCAGGGCATTGACGAGGCAGCGAAAGGCGATCTGCGCAATCGCTGTATCGGGTTCGTTTATCAGTTTCACCATATGCCACTCCTTATTCGCCGTGTCGCGAGAACGGCAGCACTGCAGCAAGCCGGCGAATTACTGGGGCGCGTTGGCCTGGGCGAACGCCTCACCCATAAACCGGGTGAGCTATCGGGAGGCGAACGTCAACGCGCCGCGGTTGCGCGCGCGCTCATAACCCGGCCGCAGCTCGTGTTAGCCGATGAGCCGACGGGCAACCTCGACTCCGGCAACGGCGAGCACGTCCTGCAGCTGATGCTGGAGCTCAACGAGGAACTGAAGACCAGTCTCGTCATCGTTACGCACGATCATTCGATTGCGAAACGCATGGATCGAATTCTGGTGCTCGAAGACGGAGTGCTGCGCGAGTCAGTCTGACTTGTTATCGCTCCGCAGACTTCGTTTGCGAGTCTTGTAATTGCTCAGCGACAAACGCCAGAGCAGGTCCAGGACGACATAGCCGACGAGCGCGGCGATACTCCCCAGCAGCACACTTCCCAACAGCATCGGCTGCCAGATGTTGACGAACGTGTGCGTCACCCAGTCGAGGGATAACGCCATCTCAAATGGCTGCGGTGGCGTATTCAGGATATTGACGCCCAGGAGATAGGCGAAGTAGTACATCGGCCCGATGGTCAGCGGGTTGCTGGCCCACGTTGACACCGCCGCGACCGGGATATTGACACGCAGGGCCAGCGCGCCCAGGGCGCCGATCAGCATATGTCCGGGAAATGGCAGAAACGCGACAAAAAGTCCGAGCGAGAACGCCGGCACAACCCAACGCCGGCGAATACCCCATAGGCGGTGGTCCTGCAGCAGGTGTCGAAACGGCGACATGAACCACTGCTCGCTCATGTGATGGCGTTTGAAGGCGAATTTCCGAAAAAAGCGTCTTGGCATCGGGTGGCGATCCGGTTTCCATAGTGAGTGCCGATAAATGACAACAAGCGCTCATGATCAGGCCCTGCCTCCTGATGATTGCAGGTGGCTATGCGGCGCAGCTTAGCAGGTTGCCGCTAAGCTCCGACCTCTGCAAGCTGTTATTAGTTGCATCAATCCTGGCGATTGCCTGCCGCCGCAGCCGCTATCCGGCGTACCTGTGCCTCGGGTTCGCATTGTTCATGCAGGCGGGTCAGGAGATCGTCGATGGCCGGCTCCAGGCACGGTTTGCGAACGACAGCTTGCTGACCCAGGTGCGCATTGTCGACTTCCCGAAAGCGACGGGCAGTGCGGTTGTAATGCTGGTCGAGCCGCTCGACGACCACCGACTGCCAGCCCGTTCGAAAGTGAGCTGGTTTGAGCCTCCGTTCGAACCAGCTATCGGCGACATCTGGGAGTTCGAGCTGCGCCTCCGGCGTCCTCGCGGCTATAGCAACCCGGGCGTTTTCGATGTCGAAGCCTGGTTGTTTCGGCAAAAAATCCAGGCGACCGGCTATGTCGTTAGCGGCAAACGCAATCGTCGGCTGCAGACTGACAGTGAAAGCGCCATCGATTCTTATCGACGGGAGTTTCTGGCTCGCGCAGACCGGGCGGCTGGATCACCCGACGCAGCAGCCGTGCTTGCAGCCGTTGGTGTCGGCGCTCGGCATCGTATCTCGCGCACTCAATGGAACAAATATGCCGTAACGGGCACGAGCCATCTCATGGCGATCTCGGGTTTGCATATCGGCCTGGCCGCGACGGTGGCGTTTGTCTTTGCCAGGGCCCTGCTGGGCGTGCTGCGAATAGCAGGTAACGCGCATGCGCTGGCAATAGTGTTCGGCGTCGTTGTTGCCGTGGCATATGCCGGCGTGTCCGGCTTGGGTGTACCTGCGCAACGCGCATCGCTAATGCTCCTGGTCGCCGCCTGCGCGATTGCCCGTCGCCGACACGTCGATCCGTTTGCGACCATCGCAGTTGCGGCGCTTGGCATCTTCATCCTGGACCCGGTTTCGATCATGGCACCCGGATTCAATTTGTCGTTTTCCGCGGTCGTCGTACTGCTATGGCTCGCGCGGATGCGCAAGAACATGGCCGTAAGCGGGCATATTCTCCGCCGTGCGAGCAATACGGTTAGGCAACTCTTTACCATGCAGGTATTCCTGCTATTCGGGCTGATGCCGCTGACCGTGATCCTGTTCCATCGCATCGCGTTTCTCGCATTGCCGGTAAACCTCATCGCTGTGCCGTTATTCAGCATCGTTACCGTGCCTTTCACCCTCACCGGACTGGCCGTCGGCGGCAGCGAGGGAATGTTGGGGCACGGCGCACTGCGAATTGCAGCGATAAGCGTCGAGTGGCTGCTGGCGCTGATCGAGCAAGCAGCGCGTTTGCCCTTCGCCGACACCACCGTTGCCGGAATCCAGGGATTCGGCTGGCTGGTCGTCTTCATGCCGTCCCTGTTGATTTTGCTGCCCAGGCGTTGGCCCGGGCGCCGGCTTGCCCTGCTCGCCGTCGCCGCCCTGCTGCTGCAATCGCCAGGGCCGCCCGGCAAGGACTGCGTCGATGTCCATGTGCTCGACGTGGGACAGGGGCTGGCGACAGTGTTACAGACTGAGCGGAGTACCGTGATGTTCGACACGGCGGCGTCTTATCGCGACGGGGGCGCCGTGGCGGAACACGTCGTCGTGCCGTTTCTCAAGACAAAACGAATCACTCGCATCGACCGGCTGATCGTTTCTCATGCCGATATTGACCACAGCGGCGGCGTGCGCTCAATTCAGGAATACGCCGACATCGGAGCAATGCTTGTCGGCGAATCGTTGCGCGAAACGAACCTCGCTTCGTCGGCCTGTGCGGCCGGACAGGGATGGCAGACAGACGGGGTCAGCTTTCGTATCCTGCATCCCGACCCGGCCGCGCCACGCGAGGGCAACGATTCATCCTGTGTTCTGCTGGTTGAAGCCGGCCGGCATGCGCTGTTGCTGACTGGCGATATCGAGGCAGCGGCCGAGCGCGAGATTATTGCAAGGACAGGGCTAACCGGTGTCGATGTCGTCGTCGTGCCCCATCATGGCAGCCTGACGTCTTCGAGTGCGGCATTCGTCGACGCGGTGTCGCCACAGCTGGCCATTGTGTCAGCGGGATATGGCAATCGCTGGGGTTTGCCTAAAGAGCAAGTGCTCTCGCGTTGGCAGGCTGTCGGCGCCGAGGTGCTGGGTACGGCAACGGCGGGTGCCGTGAGTTTGCGCCTGTGCAGAGCCGATGGGATACAGGCCCTGCGGACAGACCGCCACGAACGCCGTCGATTCTGGCGTGAGAGCGCCGACTAACGGCCAAAAAGTGCCACGTATCGCAGGAATTTTTCGCGCGGTCGCTGTATATTTCATTTTTCCCCTTGGGCCTGGTCTTTATGGTTGAGATAGTAAAATCCGGCGGCTACCTGATGGCGCCGATTATCATCTGCGCGATTCTCGCGCTGGGTATCATTCTCGAACGATTCTGGACCTTGCAGCAGAAGCGGGTGATTCCGGAAGACCTGACCAGCAAAGTCTGGGGCTGGGTGAAAAAAGACCAGTTGGATCAGAAGCAAATCCAGAGCTTGCACCAGGGCTCGGCGCTGGGGCAGATCCTGGCGGCAGGACTGATCAGCCGCAACCGGGACCGTGCCGTGCTCAAAGATGCCATCGAGGATACGGGACGGCATGTCGTGCATGAACTCGAGCGCTACCTGGAAACGCTGGGCACGGTCGCAGCGATTACGCCGCTACTGGGCCTGTTGGGTACAGTCATCGGTATGGTCAAGGTATTCACGGCGATCACTACGCACGGGGTCGGCGATCCAACGGTACTGGCCGGCGGTATCGCAGAAGCGCTGATTACCACGGCGGCCGGCCTTACCGTGGCGATTCCTGCCCTGATCGGCTATCGCTACTATCGCACCCGGGTCGACACGCTGGTCGTCGATATGGAAAAAGAGGCGATCAAGCTGGTTGAGGCCTTGCACCGCCGCAACGAGAAAGGTCAGTAATGAAACTCAGCCTGCGGCCACGCGCGCAGCCCGAAGTTAACCTGACGTCGCTCATCGACGTCGTACTGCTGTTGCTGATCTTCTTCATGGTTTCAACGAGCTTCGTGAAACAATCGCAAATTGCGATTCGACTGCCGGAGGCGGATAGCGCGGCTGTGGTTGAAGAGCCAGCGGATCAGATTGATATCATGATCACGGAGACTGGCACCTACCTTATCAACGGCCGGGAACTGATCAACAACCGCCCGGAGACCATTCGAAATGCGCTCCGCAAAGTTTCGGCCGGCAACAGTGAATTGCCGCTGACAATTAGTGCCGATGCCAATGCCAAACACCAGCACGTCGTGACGGCAATGGATGTGGCCGGCCGATTGGGCTTCACGCAAATCAGCATTGCCACCGTCAATGATCCGGTTGAGTAGATGAGTTGACGTCGTGGCTGTAACGGAGCGCATCGATCCCGAAGTCCGCGTCATCTATGCGCGGCTTTGGCGTTACGTAACGCCGCATAAGCTAATTGGCTTCATAGCAGTGGTCGGCATGGCGACCACGGCGGTGGTTGAAGCCGGACTTGTAGCGCTGCTCGCACCGCTGACCGATCAGGCGCTGGTCGCCAAACAACTTGAAACCGTCTATTGGATCCCATACGCGTTCATGGTGATCTTTATTCTGCGCGGCATCTCGGGTTTTGCGACCGAATCCTCACTGGGCTGGATAGGGCGGCAGGTCATCAGCGATCTGCGTCGCCAGGTGTTCGGAAAGTTCCTGACCTTGCCGGCCAAGTATTTCGACAGCCAGACGTCGGGCCCGTTGTTGTCGCGCATGACCTACAACGTCGAGATGGTAGCGGAGTCGGTGACCAGTGTGGTCACGATTGCTGTTCGCGACATTCTGACCGTGATTGCCGCATTTTGCGTGATGCTTTACTACAGCCCGGTATTGACGATCTTCGTCGTCATTCTAGTCCCGATAGTCGCGTTGATCGTACGGATACTCGGCATCGCGTTTCGCCGTTACAGCGATAATATCCAGTCGTCGGTCGGCGAAGTGACACAGGTGACGGATGAAGTCATTCGTGGCAACCAGGTCGTAAAGGCATTTGGTGGCTACGATTACGAGCTGGCCCGGCTGGTGGATGCCGATGGCCGAAATCGCCAACAAAATCTCAAGCTTATTCGCGTCAGATCGATGGGCGTTGCTGTAACACAGGTCGTATTCGGCTTCGGTATCGCATTTGTGATTTTCGTAGCCGCAAGAGAGTCGCTCAAAGGTGCACTGACAGCGGGTGAGTTCATCGCATTTTTCTCGGCAATGATGTTGATGCTGCAGCCCGTGCGGCGCATCACCAATGTCAATGCAACGCTGCAGCGAGGTGTCGCGGGCGCAGACAGCCTGTTCATGGTAATCGATGAAAAGGACGAGGAAGACGAGGGCACTGTCGAGATCGATCGCGTCAAAGGTGACGTTCGCTTCGTCGACGCCTGTTTTTCCTACGGGGACGATAGCGGGCTGGTCCTCGAAAATATCAACATTGACCTGAAGGCGGGTAAGACGCTCGCGATCGTAGGACATTCGGGCGGCGGCAAGTCTACGTTGGCCAGTTTGTTGCCACGCTTTTACGAGTTGGACTCCGGCGACATTCTGATCGACGGAGTTTCGACCAGGGATTTGACCTTGGCCAGCCTGCGCAACAGCATCAGCCTCGTCACTCAGGACGTCGTACTCTTCAACGATACGATCGCAAATAATCTCGCCTATGGCCAACTCAGATCGCATTCGGACGAGGACGTGCTGCGTGCTGCCGAAGCGGCATATGTACTCGACTTTGCTAACGAATTGCCGCTAAAGCTGGAAACCGTGGTCGGTGATCGTGGCGTGCTGTTGTCGGGCGGCCAGCGACAGCGCATCGCGATTGGTCGTGCGCTGCTCAAGAACGCACCAATTCTGATTCTTGACGAAGCGACGTCGTCGCTGGATACACAGTCCGAGCGGCGCATTCAGGATGCGCTCGACGTGCTGATGAAGGATCGCACGACACTCGTCATCGCACATCGCCTGTCCACGGTTGAAAAAGCCGATCGCATCGTCGTTCTCGATTCGGGTCGCATCGTCGAGTCCGGAACACACAGCGAACTCATTGCGCAAGAGGGCCAATACGCAGCGCTATATCGCATGCAGTTCAATTCCGAGACGAACGACGAGTGAGTGCCGCTGTGACCTACCGATGGATTCATCGCGTCTGGTACGAAGGCGCCCGCTCTGGCTGGCTATTGTTGCCGCTGAGCGGCCTCTACTGGTTTATCACAATGGGTAGGCGCTTTCTTTATCGCTGTGGTGTCTTGAAGGTCCGCCGCGTGTCGGTCCCGGTCATCGTAGTCGGCAATATTACAGCCGGAGGCACGGGCAAGACGCCGACCGTCATATGGCTTGCACGAGAGCTTCGCACGCGCGGTTTCTCGCCCGGCATCGTCAGCCGCGGTTACGGCGGCAGCAAGTCGAACTCACCGATGCGCGTCGATGCGGGTAGCGATGCACAGCTGGTTGGCGATGAGCCGGTACTGCTTGCCCGGCGCAGTGACTGTCCCGTGGCGGTTGATTCGAACCGCGTGCGCGCCGCGGCAATGCTTGTCGATGATGGTGTGGATATCATCATTGCGGATGATGGCCTGCAGCATTACCGGCTCGGCCGTGACTACGAAATTTGTGTTATCGACGGTGCGCGCGGACTGGGCAATCGTCGGCTGCTGCCTGCCGGACCGCTGCGGGAACTGCCGGAGCGTCTCGAAGACGTCGATCAGCTCCTGGTCAATGGTGCTATGCAGCCGAGCAACGATCTGTCGGTTGCCGAGCTGAATGCCGTGGAGTTTGAGCTGGTCGCGACTGAGGTCTGCCGCGTCAATGAATCGCTGACCCGGCCGGTCGAGCGATTTGCGGGGACGACGGTTCACGCTGTTGCGGGCATCGGCAATCCGTCGCGATTCTTCGAACAGTTGCGTGCATTGAACATACAGGTCATAGAACATTCGTTCGCTGATCATGCGGTCCTGGACTTGAAGGAGCTCGAGTTCGGCGATGACTTCGAAGTCTTCATGACGGAGAAAGATGCCGTTAAACTGGGGCGGAGTAGCAAGGACAAATTCTGGTATGTCCCCGTGGAGTTTCAAATGGATCCCGTTCTGGCACTACCCCTGATCGAGCAAATCGAATCTCGCTTGCGCGGCTGGCAGGGCTCACAATGAGCGATTTCGTCGTCGTCATTCCCGCGCGCTATGCATCGACGCGTTTACCCGGCAAAGCCTTGCGCGAGTTGGGCGGCAAGCCGATGCTGCAGCACGTTTATGAGCGAGGCTCCGAAAGTGCGGCAACCGATGTGGTCGTCGCGACTGATGACGATCGTATTGCGGACGTTGCGGCGGCTTTTGGTGCGACGGTTTGTATGACCGGTAATCAGCATCGGTCCGGCACTGAGCGTATTGCTGAAGTTGCGGATTTACTCGACTGGAAGGACGAGCGCATTGTTGTCAATTTGCAGGGCGATGAACCCGCAATGCCGGCGACGCTGATCGATCAGTGCGCGGCGTTGCTGGGTGATGCGAGCGCCGATATTGCAACACTCGCTTCGCCTCTTTTGCACGAAGAGGATTTTGATAACCCGAATATCGTCAAGGTCATTCGCGACGCTCACGATCACGCAATTTATTTCAGTCGCACGTCCATTCCCTACGCTCGTGAAGCGAAAAACAAGGACCGGGCAATAGCATCAGCCCTGCATCACCACGGCATCTACGCCTATCGTTGTGGCGTGCTGCGGCGCTTCGTCGCGGCGGAGCCTTCCGATCTCGAAGTGTGCGAACAACTCGAACAGCTGCGCGCGCTGTCTCTCGGCATGACCATCGCGGTGGGTGTGCCGGTGATACGTCCGGGCATCGGTATCGACACCGAAGCCGATTTGCGTCGCGCCGAACGTGATTTCTCATCCTGATTTGAGAAAAACAGCAAGTTTTTCAAATATCTAGGTACAAGTCCGCATTGCTTTCGTGCAATTGATGCCGCATAAATGGGCAGGCCTTCTTTTGGGGCGAAACAGCTAACGGATGCAACGGCATGGACCACCCTTTATGGGCGAGTTGCGGATTCGACGAGAACACTATTGCCGATCGATTGCACCTCATCGAACTTGATCAGGAGGGCATGGAAGCCAGCGGCCGAATTCTCCACGATCACATCATTGTTCCAAACCTCGATGCCATCGTTGACCGTTTTTACGGATCCTTGCTCCGCATTGATGGTTTTAACCGTATCGTTGACGGCTCGTCCGCCGCTGCGCGTCTGAGGGAAAGCCAAAAGCACTACCTGCTGGGCCTGGGCATCGATTTTCACAAGCGCGAATATTTCGAGGAGCGCTTGCGCATCGGCTCCGTGCATCAGCGCATCGGTGTGCCACAAAGTCTCTATCAATGTACGTTCCAGGGTCTGCAAAGCCTGTTGATCGATTACGTTCCGGACGCGATACGCAACGATGGGCCGGCCTTCGCGGAGGTGCTCCGGTTTATCCTCAAGATCACCGCGCTCGATATGTCGCTCGCCGTTGAGAGTTATTGCTCAAGCAGAGTGTCCGACCTTACGAAGTCGCTCGAGAGCGAGCGCGATGAAACGGTCCGTTTGCGCAAACTCGCTGTGACCGACTGGTTGACCAATCTTCGCAATCACTCTTATTCTAAACGGAGCCTGGGAGCAGCACTGGAACAAATCAGGATTGATAAGTCACCGCTGAGCATAATTATGGCCGACCTCGATCATTTCAAGGAAATCAACGATGCTCACGGGCACCTGGTCGGCGACGAAGTACTGCAAATTGCTGCGGGCAGGATGCTCTCCGGCGCGCGTGCGGATGATGAAATTTGCCGCTACGGCGGCGAAGAATTTCTATTCATATTGCATGACACGAGTATCATTGAGGGGGAAGAAGTCGCAGAGCGCGTAAGAAAGCGCATCAACACAGATGCCATGAACAGTCGCGACATACAATTGAATGTCACCATCAGTCTCGGCATCGCCCAGGCTCGCGATGGCGACACGGTAGATACACTCATTGAGAGAGCCGACCAGGCGCTGTATACCGCCAAGCGGGCAGGGCGCAACTGCGTTCGACGGGAAGAATAAACCTCGGTTCGACCCCGGTTTTCGTTACGGCATGCCTGGCCCTAGGCCGCTGACAGGTCGCCACGCCGCGCCTCGAGTTGCTGACGCACTTCGTACGCCCTCTCCTCGGTGATCGAGTAGGTTGATATAATCCAAATCGCAATCGCTGACGCGACGACCGGAATGAGAATGTCGAAAATACGAATGAGAACTATGGTCTGCTCGGATTGATTACCCTCCAAAGCGACGTCAAAGCCGGTCGCGGTCAGAAGGAAGCCACCGACCGCCAGCGCCACAGCCTGACCGAGCTTGACGACCCACCAAAATATTGAACCGTACATGCCTTCCCTTCGCTCATGTGACACCAATTCATCCTCGTCAACGACGTCGGCAACCATTGATGGCATCAGAGTGAAAAGACTGGCAAAGCCAAACGAAATAAAAGGTGCGGGAATGAGTATGAGCCATGGCATATCAGGGTTGTAACACACCCATTTGATCGCGTAGCCAAACATGGAAGCCCCAATCGCAACGAAGAACGTGCGCCGCTTGCCGATCTTGGTACCCAACCAGATGACGAACGGAATGATCAGAAAGCCCGATGCGATACGTACCGTTCCCTCGTAGCCCGCAAACTCCGCGCCAAGACCGACATCGCCGCCGAACAAAAAATAGATGATCACATAGAACTGAAATGCTGCGATCATGATGAAGCCGTTAAATACGAGAAACGTTGCGATGCAAAGCTTCTGGAAGGGCTTGAATTTAAGGCTCATTGCAAAGCCCTTCAGAAAGTCAGCCGTGCTTTCTAACAGCGTGAGCTTTTGCGATTCCTGAACTACATCGCTGGCCGCGAACCGTTCGCGAAGAAATATGGCAGGCAGGATGCCCATCGCGATAACGATAATACCGATCGCAATCGCGAGCCCGGCCGCGCCCTCTCGCATGTTGTCGAACAGCTGTTCATTCTGCATTATCCAAAGAAACCAAGGCGCGATCAGGTAAGGCGTTTGACCGACAAAGTTTTGCACGCCCATCAGTCTCGTGCGTTCGTGGTAATCCGGTGTTAATTCGTATCCCAGCGCCACCCAGGGCGTGACAAAAATCGTGTACGACAGAAAGAAAATCAGCGACCCGCCCAGGAAGTACCAGAAGTAGTAGGTTTCACTGGCGTCCGACGGTAACTGCCATAGCAGCATATAGACCAGACCCGCCATGATTGCGCCAACGAAGATATACGGGCGGCGCCTGCCCCAGCGTGAGCGTGTGTGGTCCGAAATGTAACCCATCAAAGGATCGGTTAACGCGTCGGTCAGTCGTGGCAGCGACCCCAGCAATCCGACTAGCGCCGGACTCATACCAAAACCAAGGTTCAACACGATGACCATGCCGCCGATCGCCGACGCAAGCAGGTTGTTAGTGAAGGCACCGAATCCGTAAATGACTTTGTGGTGGAACGGAATCCGGTCTTCTGGCGCGGTTTCGTGGTGGGTTGCTTGACTCATTATTATTATGATTCCCCAGTCGCAAGCTTTATTCGAATGATCGTCCATCAAATTGACAGCGCTGTCAAATATTGTTACAACCCGAGCAACGCATTTTCGCCAGGACGACGCCCATAATTGCGGCGCTCGATTGGGGGAGACGCACCGCTTGTGCCAGGACGTTTGCGATTATGTTGCCAATAATAATGGGGCAAACGCGTTCTGGGTGCTCCAAAATCCTTATGGCCGCCGCACTCTTCGGCCTGCTGTTGGTTACAACTATGAGCAGCTCCATCGCAAGTCCACCGAAAGACCACGGAACGATTGAGCAGCGCGTAGAGGCACTGCTTGCCGACATGACGCTGGCTGAGAAGATTGGCCAGATGAACCAGGTCAATGCCTCCGACGAGGACATGCCGAATCATCTTAGAGAAGCAATCGAGGCCGGGCGCGTGGGTTCGGTCCTCAACCAGGTAAACATTGATACGGTCAACGAACTGCAACGGATCGCCGTGCAGGAGAGCCGGCTCGGCATCCCGCTCTTGGTGGGTAGAGATGTCATTCATGGTTTCAAGACCGTAATGCCAATTCCCCTGGGACAAGCGGCAACGTGGAACGCGGATATTGTTCGGGCGGGTGCGCGGGTTGCTGCACGTGAGGCTGCAACGGCCGGTATCAACTGGACCTTTGCACCAATGATCGATATATCGCGTGATCCGCGTTGGGGGCGTATTGCCGAAAGTCTCGGTGAGGATCCCTACCTGGCCAGTCAGTTGGCTGTGGCAATGGTCGAGGGATTTCAGGGGGACGATCTTGCAGGCACGGGCACAATTGCTGCTACTGCCAAACATTTCGCCGGCTACGGTGCTTCGGAGAGCGGCCGCGACTATGCAACCGTCAATATTCCGGAGAACGAGTTACGCAACGTTTACTTTCGGCCGTTCAAAGCCGCGGTAGATGCAGGCGTTGTTTCACTCATGGCCGCATTCAGCGACCTTGATGGCGTGCCGGCCACCGGGAATGAATTCCTGTTGCGCGACGTTTTGCGTGACGAGTGGGATTTCAAAGGTTTCGTCGTCAGCGACTGGGACTCGGTCCGTCAGCTTGCAATTCACGGTCTGACTGAAAACGACAAAGAATCTGTGTACCAAGCGGTGACGGCCGGAGTCGATATGGAAATGGCCGGCGAGTCGTATATCCATCATCTGGAGGCATTGGTAGGCGAACGACGCATCGATGTCGCGATGATCGACGCGATGGTTGCCAATATCCTTCGGGCCAAGTTCCGTCTTGGGCTGTTCGAAAACCCGTTTGCCGACGCGAACGGATTGCCGCCAAACTTCAGTGATCATGCGCTGCATACCGCGAAGAAAGCGGCGTTACAAAGTGCAGTCTTGCTCAAGAACGACAATGGTGTGCTGCCGCTGTCAGCGCAGGCGCTGACGTCTGTTGCCGTCATTGGCCCGCTGGCCGATGCGCCTTATGAACAGCTGGGTACCTGGATTTTCGACGGCGACCGCGAGCTCAGCGTCACGCCGATGCACGCGATTCACAGCCTGGTTGGCCACGATGTCGATGTTCGTTATTTGCGAGCGATGGATAATTCACGCAGCAGGGCCAGCGAGGCATTCGACGAGGCGGTGGAGATCGCACGCGACGCGGATGTGGTGCTGCTATTTCTTGGCGAAGAATCCATCTTGTCGGGAGAGGCGCACTCGCGCGCGGACATTAATCTACCGGGCGACCAGGCGGAGCTGGTGCGGCGCGTGAAAGAAGCCGGCAAGCCGGTTGTTGCGGTTATCCAGGCGGGCAGACCGCTGACCCTGGGCAATATCATCGACAACGTCGACGCGCTGTTGTTCGCCTGGCATCCGGGAACGATGGGCGGGCCCGCGATCGCCGATCTCCTGTTTGGCGTTGAGTCACCTTCCGGCAAGCTGCCCGTGACGTTTCCACGCATGGTTGGGCAGATTCCGATCTACTACAACCAGAAGATGACCGGTAAACCACCGTCGCCGGATACCGTCGTTCTCATCGATGATATCGATGCACACGCACCGCAGCTTTCGACGGGCATGACGGCGTACCACCTGGATGCCGGCTACGAACCCATGTTCGCGTTCGGCTTCGGCCTTTCCTATACCGAGTTCGAATACGGCAATATCCGTACCAGCAGGCGGCAAATCCCCCTTGGCGATACCGTGACCATCAGCGCCGAAGTTACGAACCGGGGCAACGTCGCTGCGGAGGAAGTCGTGCAGCTTTATGTCCGCGATCTTGTTGGCAACGTCACTCGACCGGTCAAGGAGCTCAAGGGTTTCGAGCGCCTGCGCCTTGAACCGGGCCAAACTATTACCGTCGATTTTGAATTACATACCGACGACCTCGCATTTTTTGGGCGCGACATGCAGCTCGTTACCGAACCCGGACAATTCCACGCCTGGATCGGCGGCAGTTCGGAAACCGAGCTGCGTACAGAATTCCGAATCATCGATAGCGTCTGATTCGCGGGACACGAACATGAAACAAAGCACGCGATTCACTGTAAGGGTTGCCCTGATCGTCGCACTTGGCGGGTTTCTCATGGGGTTCGACGCTTCCGTGATTTCGGGCGTCGTCGGCTTCATAGAAACCGAGTTTCAGTTGAGCAAGATCCAGCTGGGCTGGTCGGTTGCGTCCCTGACCCTGACAGCGACGATTGCCATGATGGTGGCAGGGCCGCTGAGCGACCGCCTGGGACGGCGGCCTGTACTCAAGCTCGCCGCCGCATTGTTCGCCGTTTCGGCCATTGCGTCTGCCGCTGCGCCGAGTTTTCTGTTTCTTGTTATTGCACGCATGATCGGCGGTTTCGGTGTCGGTGCAGCGCTGATTATTGCGCCGATGTACATCGCCGAGATTGCACCCGCGGAACTGCGCGGTCGTATGGTTTCGTTTAACCAGCTCAATATAGTACTTGGCATCTCGGTCGCTTTTTTCAGCAACTACCTGATACTGATTCTCGGTCAATCGGACATCGCCTGGGCGGAGTCGTTGCGTTTTGCTGAGTGGAACTGGCGATGGATGCTCGGCGTCGAAACTTTGCCGGCAATTCTGTATTTCTTCGCTTTGCTGTTCGTACCCGAAAGTCCGCGGTGGCTGGCAATGCACGGCAGGGACGAGGAGGCGCTGCAGGTATTTGAGAAAGTGGGCGGTCCCGAGCAGGCAAAAGCCGATCTGTCTATCGTGCACGCCAGCCTTCGCACAGAGGCCGAGGAACAAGGCGGGTCAATACGGCAGCTGTTTCAGCCGGCGATGAAGCTCGTTTTGACCATAGGTATTTCGGTCGCGATCCTGCAGCAGATTACCGGCATCAATTCGGTGTTCTTTTACGCGCCGATGATCTTCGAGCAGTCCGGTATCGGTACCGACGCTTCGTTTATGCAAGCGATTCTAGTCGGTATCGTGAATCTCGTGTTTACCATTGCCGCGATGGCATTGATCGACAAACTCGGTCGCCGCCCGCTGCTCGGCTTCGGACTGACCGGTATCGCCGTCTGCATGTTTACATTGTCTTACGGCTTCGGTTCGGCGACGTATACACTGACATCGGAGTCGATTGATTCACTGCCTGCACAAGTTGATCGCGGAAGCATCTCGCAATTAAAAGATGTGACTTACGATAGTGACGTCGCATTCAGGAGAGCTGTCTCGGCAGCGATTGGCATAGATAGCTTCAAGCAGAATGAGTCGAAGCTCGTCACCGCCGCGATCGACATGAACCCAACGCTGATCCTTTTCGGTATTCTCGGATTTGTTGCCAGTTTTGCCATATCGCTGGGGCCCGTAATGTGGGTGTTGTTTTCGGAACTATTTCCGAATCAACTGCGCGGTTTGGCGATATCGTTTGCCGGCCTCATCAATTCGGCTGTCAGCTTTGGCGTGCAGCTCATTTTTCCCTGGGAACTGGAGAACCTCGGCAACTCGGGGACATTCCTGATCTATGGCCTTTTTGCCGTAGTCGGCCTGATCTTTATCATGCGTATCCTTCCGGAGACCAAGGGCCGCACGCTCGAAGAACTTGAAACAATACTCGTGAGAAGCTGATATGAAATTGCGCAATCTACTTGCCATCATCGTTTTCGCAATTGCCGGATGTTCTCCCGCGCCCGAGAGTACGGCTGCGCCGAATATTGCACGCACGGTCAACCAGGCGCCCGACGCGCTGCTTGCTGGCGAGGTTATGGCCGTGGCGTATTCCGGATTCCGGGAGGGGCAGCATCCCGACCGTGGGGACGGTGCCGTGAACCCGAGCAACGACGAGATTCTCGAAGACCTCGAGATCCTGGTGGCCCACGGCTTCACGCTGATTCGTTTGTACGACTCCAAGGAGAATACGCAAACAACGCTCGAGCTTATCGAAAAACATCAGCTGCCAGTAAAAGTGCTGCTGGGCATGTGGCTGGATGCGGAGATCAGCAATCACGAGGGCTGTCCCTGGCTCGATGCACCAATCCCTGATGAGAAGCTCGCCGAGAATACCCTTGAGAATGTCGCGGAAGTGGAGCGCGGTATCGAGCTTGCGAAGCGATACAAAGACATCGTCGTCGCCGTCAACGTCGGCAACGAGGCGCTGGTTGAGTGGAACGACCACATGGTACCGCTCGAGAAAGTGATCGCCTACGTTCGCCAGGTCAAGGCGGCGATCGATCAGCCCGTCACGGTCGCCGATAACTACGAGTGGTGGATACAGGACGGTGCGCCGCTTGCGGCTGAAGTCGATTTCCTCGGCATCCACACGTACCCAGCCTGGGAAGAGAAGACGATCGATGAGGCACTGCC
Organism: uncultured Woeseiaceae bacterium; assembly: GCA_947259145.1. Classification (GTDB taxonomy): domain Bacteria; phylum Pseudomonadota; class Gammaproteobacteria; order Steroidobacterales; family Woeseiaceae; genus UBA1847. The sequence goes on along the minus strand of CAMYLB010000252.1, from coordinate 426 downwards.
GTACACGATTGAAAATATGGAAGGCGTGCATGCGGCCTTGCCGGGCAAACCGGTCGCCATACTGGAAGCTGGCTGGCCGAGCGTCGCCATCGAGTTTGGCGAACGCGCGAGCGAAGCCAAGCAGGCGCGCCACTATCGCGAATTGCAGGCATGGGCGACGGATACCAATACGACCGTGTTCTTTTTCGAGGCTTTTGATGAGCCCTGGAAGGGCAATCCGGACAATCCGCTCGGTGCCGAAAAGCATTGGGGCTTGTTTCATGTCGATCGGACACCAAAACTGGTGCTTGGAGAAGTTTCCGCTGCTAGCCACGACTGAGCATCAATGCTGAAAAAACCCAAAATTTCCCTGCGCGGTTTGCGAACATTCTGCGTCGCAGCACGCTATGAGAGCTTTCGCGCAGCCGGTGAAGAGCTTTTCATTAC
>CAMYLB010000251.1 GCA_947259145.1 uncultured Woeseiaceae bacterium | reverse complement strand
CGCAAATGCCTCGACGTCTTGCCTGGTGATCGATCTCGGATCGACGGGGAAATGCACGAAAATCATCCCTAGTTCCTTCGCAACCTTTGCAAGATCCGCCGACAATGGCTGTCCTGTCGACTCACCGTCAGGCCGGTTGTCCATGATGCTGCAAACACCCTGTTTGGCCAGGAGCCTCACATCATGTTCAAACAACTGTCCGGAAACATAGACCTGCGGCGCCAGTTCGAGCACCCGTATCTGTAAGTAGTCCTGCTTCAATTCCTCAACCTCATGTTGCGTAGCGAATTGATACTACACTCATCGTCGTCATTGCTGGCCGAAGCTGAACCACACCATGGCTGCCGAGTGAGGTGTAGACTGGACCCCCATGGCAGGTGATTGCGACAGGTATGGCGCCGTATAGGACCAGATCGATGCATCGATCGAGGGCGCGGTCCGGCACGCGCGTCGCCATGGTGGTCTTGATGCTCGCTGTTACGAGCGTCGCAGCAGATACCGAGATCCACCGTTGTTTGCTGGAGGATGGCACGATCGCCTTTCAGGAAACCCCTTGCCCCGAGCCCGCCGTGCATGTCGACAACGGCAGCGAAGCCCGCGAGAGTCATAGCGAAAGCGGCGCACCCGCTGGAGAAAACGACGCGGGATGCGATCGATGCGATTGATCTCGAGATGCGAGGGAATGCCTATACGAAGGAACAGGGCGAGGAATACCTCGCGGAGCTGCTCACATTGACGCGGCAGTTACGTGCCTGCAAGCAGCTGTAGATCTGTTCCGGATGCTCGGATAAGGATTGGTCGGTCGGCAGCGCGTTTGTCGCCATCGGTACGCGCAACAATCAGCCGCGATCATTCGGAGCACGACGACCTGTTCTAAATCCAGTCTATCGACTAAAGGTCCTTCGGGGAGCGGCGTTGGAATTCGTACAGCGCCCACAGTCGAAGCCGTATCGCGTGTAGAATCCACCGCTCAAATTGTCACTGTGGTTTAGCCATGGATTCTGTCATCTGGCTTGGTATCTTCGTCTGCATAGCACATTCCGCCATGTTTTCCGGGCTCAACCTCGCCTTCTTCAGCCTTAGCCGCCTCCGGCTTGAAGCCGAGGCCGGTGCCGGCAACGCGGCGGCAGCAAAGATTCTCACATTGCGCCGCGACTCAAACCGATTGCTGACCACGATCCTGTGGGGCAATGTCGCTATCAACGTGTTGCTAACCTTGCTTTCGAACTCAGTCATGCTGGGCGCCGCCGCCTTCGTGTTTTCCACGTTTCTCATCACCTTTGCCGGCGAGATTATTCCGCAGGCGTATTTTTCCCGGCATGCCATGCGCATGGCGTCGTTGCTCGCACCTGTGATGCGCTTTTACCAGCGCCTGCTCTACCCCGTAGCGGGACCCAGTGATTTCATCGAGGGGCGTGGCGCGCTCAATTTTCTCGACATCGACGATGTGCCCATATCCGAAGAGGGTGAGATTGTCGACCCGGGCAGCATCGTGACTTTGCCAACGAAGGTCGACTTGCCCCTGATTCCCGAGGTTGCCTCGCCGACTGATCCATTCCTCGTTGCCGTCAACGCATCAGGTCGGAAGTGGGTCATTTTAGTTGACGAGGACGGCAAGCCCCAACTCGTGCTCGATGCGGACGCCTACCTGCGCGCCGTTATGACCGATGCTGCGGCTGTCGATGCTTATTCACATTGCCACCGACCGATACTCGTCACGGATACAAACAGCCCGCTCGGCCACATTATTGAACGCCTCCGGGAGGGCATAGACGTGGACAGCGATGCTGCGATCGACAAGGACATCGTGCTGCTATGGACGGACGAGGTGAAGAAGGTCATCACGGGCGCCGATCTGCTGGGACGACTGCTGCGAGGTATCTGACGGCGATGGATCTCGAGTGGGGGGTCATCATTACGCAACTTGGCGGTATGATCTGGAACCCATGTCTCTGTAATTTGACTCATAAGTTGGCCACTTTGAAGACCATAAGATGGCCGAATTCTGGTGTCTTAGGCGCACGAATTAATGCGTGGCGGTAATACACCCTGAGGGCGTCAGACCCGGCGCCCGCAATCTTTTGTTCCACCAACAACACATCATTTCGGACCTGCTTCTCAATTTGCCGCCGGGTCGATTGGCAATACCGCCAAGGTATGCCAATCTTTTCGACTGAAATT
>CAMYLB010000250.1 GCA_947259145.1 uncultured Woeseiaceae bacterium | reverse complement strand
AGACACGATTGTAGCTTCGGCAACCCCGCCCGGAATCGGCGGCATTGGTGTCGTCAGAATCTCTGGCGATGAGGCAGAGCGCATTGCGCGCGCCATGCTTGGTAGTCTACCCGAACCCCGCACGGCGACGTACCGATCGTTTGCCAACGCCCGCGGCCAGAAGGTTGACGCAGGGATTGCGCTGTATTTTCCACGGCCGACCTCATTCACGGGGGAGTCCGTTCTCGAACTGCACGGGCACGGCGGCCCTGTCGTCATATCACTGCTCGTCAACGCCGCGATTGCGCTTGGCGCGAGGCAGGCAGCGCCCGGCGAGTTTTCAGAGCGGGCGTTTCTTAACGACAAGCTCGACCTCGTTCAGGCCGAAGCGATAGTCGATCTTATCGGCAGCGGTACGGCTCAGGCGGCGCGCGCCGCGGTACGCTCGTTGTCCGGCGCGTTCTCGAAGGCTATCGACGGGCTTTCCGGGAAACTGACGCGATTGCGGATGCACGTTGAGGCCGCGATTGATTTCCCGGAAGAAGAGATTGATTTTCTGTCGGACGAAAAGCTCTTGTTAAGACTTCAGGACTGTGCGACGACATTTGATGCGCTGATCGATGAGACGCGGCAGGGTCGTGTGCTGCGCGACGGCTACCAGGTAGTCATCGTTGGCAAGCCCAACGCCGGCAAGTCCAGCCTGATGAACCTGCTCAGCGGGCAGGAAGCCGCGATCGTCACCGAGGTTGCGGGAACGACGCGCGATATCCTGCGCGAACAGATCGACATCGAAGGCCTCGCCGTTGAGCTGGTCGATACAGCCGGGTTGCGGGACGATCCGGATCGCATAGAAGCAGAAGGTATCCGGCGCGCTCGCAAAGCGGTTGAAAGCGCAGACGCGGTACTCTGGATTCAGGACGCGTCTGATCCTGAGGGCGGCGGCATGGTTGAAGAGCTACCGGAGGCAATCCCGGTGATCGTCGTCCGCAACAAGATCGACCTGACAAACGAACCGGCCGGCGCGGACGCCGAATACACGATCAAGCTGTCGGCAAAAACCGGCGATGGCGTCGCCGTTCTGCGAGAGACGATTCGAAAGTTAGCCGGTTACGAAAACCAGGGGGAGGGTGCGTTCACGGCGCGGCGCCGGCACCTGGACGCGCTGGCCCGTGCACAAGCGCATTTCCTGACCGGCCGCCAGGCACTGCTGGAAGAGCGTGCGGGAGAGCTGTTGGCTGAAGAGCTACGCCTTTGCCAGCAGGCGCTCGGCGAGATAACCGGTGCCGTTACCAGCGATGAGCTGCTCGGCAAGATTTTCTCCGAGTTCTGCATCGGCAAATAATCGCCGGCAGGCCCGGCGACGCCGGATGCTGTTCCCGGCTATCGGAAGCGCGGCTCGTCGATCGACATTTCGGTTACGGGTCCGTACCGACCGATGTCGTCACGGATAAGGTCCGCATCGCCGATCAGGATGAAGCTCAGGTCTTCGGGCGACGGATAGACTTCGTCTATCGTCGCCGCAATGGAGTCGCTCGTTGCGGCCGAAAGGGCGTCGTCGTATTCGTTGATGTACGCGACGCCGAGTCCGTACTGTTCAAGCATCGCGAACAGAGCGGCCAGCTGCGGAGCCGTTTCCAGGCGCGGCGGAAACTGGCCCATGATGTAATTGCGCGCCGACTGGGCAACGTCTTCGTCAATTCCGGAGTCGCGCAGCCGCGTTAGAACGCCGAGCGCCATGTCGATCGCTTCGACGGTCGTGTCGGTTGCGGTGAACGAGCTGATGACAACCGCCCCTGGCTGCGACGGTTGCTGCAGTATCGAGCCGGCGCCATAGGTCAGGCCCGCCTTGACGCGCATCTCGGTGTTCAGCATCGATGTGAAGCGGCCACCGAAAACCGTATTGGCCAGGTTGAGATCTGCCCGCTTGGGATAGTCGGCGGCAACCCCGATATTGCCAATCCAGAAGTACGTTTGTGTTGCTCCGGGCTTGTCGATCAGCAGCACACGACGGCCGGTCTGTTTGCCAACCGCCGTCAGCGACGGAAGCGGCATCGCTGCGGGCCGCCAGTCGCCAAACGCCTCTGTGAGCAGCGCTTTCATGGCGACCGTGTTGAAGTTGCCGACGATGGAAATTATCAGGCGGTCCCCGCCGACCTGCTCTTCGTAATACTGCTGCAGTTTTTGTTGCGTGATGTTTGCCAGCGACGTCTCACTGCCGCCGACCGGGTTGCCGTAGGGGTGTTTGCCAAACAGAAAGGCGTTGCCGTAGGTGGGAAGCAGTTCGCCTGGGTCGGAATCTTTGGCGGCCTTAAGCAGGTTGATCGAGCGATCCCGTAGCTTGGTGAGTTCGTCAGCTGCCAGCATGGGGCGCTGCAATAAATCAGCGACCAGTTCGATCATGAGTTCCGCGTCCCGAGCCATGAAGTCCGCAGAAACGTAGATTGCTTCGCGGCCCGCTGAAACTGAGAGCTCCCCGCCAACCGTCGCGGAAGCCTCGGCAAACGCTGCCGCATCGCGCTTGCCGGCGCCGTGCTGCATGAGCTCTGCCAGCAGGCTGGCCGTCCCAGCGGCGCCGTCGGGGTCTGATACGGCCCCGCCGCGCACGATGGCTTCGAGTCCAATCATCGGAACGTCATGCTTTTCGCTAAGCATGAGGACCGTGCCGTTGGCCAGCTCGACGCGCTCGTGGGCCGGCAGAGACACGCCGGCCGCGTGCGCTCCGCCGGCAAGAATGAACAACACAGGCGCCAGGCAGAAAGCACGAAAAGCGTTCATTTCGCGGCCCCCGCTGCATCAGCCGGCGAGCGCAAAACACCGACCGTCATATTGTTTGGTCGAAACACCTTCGCGGCAACGGCCTGAAGCTGCTGGGACGTAATCGCGTTAACGTCCTCCGGCAGGGAAAACAGGTTTTCGTAGCTTCCCGTGAAGACGTCGAAATTGCCAAGCGCGGATGCCTTGCCGTTGATCGTGGCAATCTCGCGCCAGAAGTCAGCAAGCACAATATTGCGGGCTTTTCCAAGTTCCGCCCGGGTCACGCCTGCAACGGCAACACGCCTGAGCTCCTCGAGCACGCGCGCCTCGACGGCATCGATATCGGCACCCGGCGGCAACGTCAGGTAGAAATAAACAAGCCCGGGGTCAAAGCCCTCTCTTTGCATGCCACCGACGCTCAGCGCAATTTGCTCTTCTTCCACCAGCAAGCGGTGCAGGCGCGACGAGTTGCCGCCGGTCAGAATGTTCAGCAACAGCTGCATCTGCTGTGTTTCCGGGTCCGACGCGCGGCCCGCGTGGAACGCCAGGTGCAGCAATGGCGTCTGGGCCTCCTTTTCGATGACCAGCCTGCGCTCACCGGCCTGCTCGGGCTCGATCGTGCGCACGGGCGGCGGCGGTTGCTGCCGCGGAATCGGCGCAAAGTATTGTTCGGCAAGCAGGAAGATCTCTTCGGGCGACACGGCGCCAGCAAAAACCATCGTGCTGTTGTTCGGTGCGTAGTAGGTTTTGAAATACCACTCGAGGTCTTCTTGCGTCCAGTTCTCGATATCCGACGGCCAGCCGATCACCGGAAACTGATAGGGGTGGGCAACAAAGGCGGTTGCGCGCATTTGCTCGTAGAGCCGACCCCAATTGTCATTATCAATTCGCAGCCGGCGCTCGGAGTAAACGACGCCGCGCTCGCTTTCAACGACATCCGGGTCGATGGCGAGGTTCTGCAGGCGATCGGCCTCGAGCTCCAATATCGTCTTGAGTGCCGAGCGCGGGAACCAGTTCTGGTAAACCGTCAGGTCGTTCGACGTGTAGGCATTGTTGGCGCCGCCTGCGGCTTCCATAATACGGTCAAACTCGCCGGGCTTCAGCTTGGTGGTGCCGTTGAACATCATGTGTTCGAAAAAATGAGAAAGGCCCGTGATCCCCGGGTACTCATTGCGGCCACCCGCGCGCACGAAGTTGTACATGACGACGTTCGGTATATCGTGGTCAGGCCAGACGATGATGCGCAGTCCGTTGGCCATCGTGTAGGAAGTGATTTCCTTGGGGACGCCGGCGGCTTCGGAGGAGTCGTATACCGGCCGCAGCGGTATCTCTTCGACGGGCTCGGGTCGTATCAGCTCAAACTCCGGTAACAGTTTCTCACCAATCAGCGCAGCCACGCCGAGTACCGCGAGCACCGCGACGGCGGCATTCAGTTTTTGCCCGGTCTTGTAGACGATGGATTGCGTCTGGTCGACGTCGATGCCTTTTTTCAGCCCCTGCGGCGTGATCTCGTACACCCAGGCAAAGATCAGCGCCACGGGAAAACCGATGCCGAGACCGCACGATCTACGATCCACAGTATGAGCAGGGCGGCGACCAGGTAGAGCAGGGCAACCTTTAAAACGTTGCGTCGCCGGAGTTCCGAAAACAGAGACATAGTAATTATTTTATTCCCCGGAACCTCCATGTTGGAGATTCAGCGGGGATTGTCAACCGAGAAGGCCCTCTCGACGGTACAGCCTGGCGCAGATCCAGGTCAGGAGGGCGCCGAAAAAGAGCGTGCTCACGACCGAAATCGTGACGTGCAGGTTATTGACGGGCTCGTTCTTGACCATGTCGACGAGCAGCAGGTGCTGGCTCAGGCTCGGGACAAACATGAACTCCAGTCTCGGGCGCAAGGTCAGAATGCTGACGATAAATATCGGCATGGTTGGTGCAAACAGAACGACGCTTAGCCAGGTCTGCGCTTCGCGGTAGCTCTTCGTGAACGACGCGACCAGCGTCATGACGGACGCGCCGAGCAAAATAAAAGGTGCGAACAGCAGAAATGCGGCCAACACGACGCCGGGCCCGAAGTTGGGCGTCATGCCCAGCTGTTCGAGCGGCATGAAATTGAGTGCGACGTGGAAAGAAAACAGGCTCAAGGCGAGCGACAGGGCCATGAAGACGCAGGTAGCGCCAATCTTGCCGAGTATCAGCTGGTCACGGGTTACCGGCAGCGAAAGCAGCGGCTCCAGCGAGCCGCGCTCGCGTTCGCCCGCTGTCGCATCGATGGCGAGATACATGCCGCCCATGAGCGTCGCGAAAACAAAAAAGTAGCTCATCATGCCGAGCAACATTCCCGATCGACCACTCGGAGTAGACACATCTACTTCATCGATATTGAGGGGTCTCAGCACCGCCGGGTTGATACCGCGAGCAAGCAG
>CAMYLB010000249.1 GCA_947259145.1 uncultured Woeseiaceae bacterium | reverse complement strand
CTGTTGCGCTCATAATTTCTGTCCGTATCCAGCCGCTGCAGGCGGCGATTGTCTCATGAAGCGGGTGCGTTCATGTAGTCCTTGAACGAGATCTTCTTGTTCTTGACCTTACCGTTCTCAACCAACCAGTCGATCGCCAGTTGTTCGACAACCATCGGCTCGACTTGTTGCAAGACCTGTGGATTGCTCATATACATTTCAACCATCTCGGCTGAATTTTCGTAGCTGTCGCACATCTCCTCGACGCGCTGCCGCACAAGTGCCTCATCGACCTTTAAATCGTTGTCAGAAATCACACGGCGTAACAACAGACCCAGGCGTACGCGCTTTTCAGCCGCTTCCATGAAAGTCTCAAGCGGCGGCGCCATCGCATGATCCTCTATCCCCATGCGCTGCATGGTTTCATGCTGCAGGGAGTGCGCTTCCTCGTGCTGCAGCGACTTCGGAATGTCGATCGGATTGTTGGCGAGCAATGCATCCATGACCTGCTCGCGGATGTCGTTTTTCACCTTCTGCGCGGATTCCCGCCCCATGTTCTCACGCACATCCTTCAGGAAACCTTCGAGTCCGCCCTCGGTGACGTTGAACATCTCCGCGAACTCATCGTTAAGTTCCGGCAGCACCCGCTCTTCGACACGGTGCGTCTTGATGGAAAAGTCCGCCTTTTTGCCGGCGAGATCCTCAGCGTGGTAGTCCTTCGGGAACTTGACCTTAAAGGTCTTCTCGTCGCCGGCTTTGATGCCCTTCAGCCCCTTTTCGAAATCCGGCAGCATCTGGCCCTCGCCCAAAACGACGGGAATCTCGGTGCCCTGTCCGCCGGGAAACGCTTCGCCATCGAGTTCGCCGTTGAAATCGACAATGACCTGGTCGCCATCCTTGCTGTTACGATCGACGGTGCTCCAGGTCGCTTTCTGTGCGCGAAGTTTGGCGATCATATCGTCAACGTCTTCGTCGCCTATTTGCACATCCGGCTTCTCGACCTTGATCTTGTCGAGGTTCTTGAGCTCGACTTCGGGCATGACCTCGAACGTGGCGACGTACGCAAACGTCTTGCCGTCCTCGTCTTCGGTCTCGATTTTGGGACCGGCCGCCGGCGTTAGCTTTTGTTGCACGACCGCTTCGGAGTAGCTCTTTTGCAGGACTTCACCCAGAACTTCCTCCCGAACCTGCTTGCCGTAGCGCTGCTTGACGACTTTCGGCGGTACTTTTCCGGGACGGAATCCCTTGATCTTGGCCGTGCGGCCGACGGACTTCAGGCGCGAGGAACTCTCACGGGTTACCCCACTGGCACCTAAAGCCAGCGCGTCTACCAATTCCGCCACTTTCGCACGACCAGTGCGACATTGACACCCGCACTACCTGTCCAGCCGGCCATTATAAACGCACTGCATTTGGCAATGCACGCCTTGTCGGGACGTTCTATCAGGCCAGAAATCGGAAGCGGTCAGCCAGCCGCTCGTCCACACTGTGCGCCCTGCCCGCGTGGACGGTCGCCAGCACCACAAAGATCATGAACCAGATCACATCGTGGTTCTGGGCGTCGAGAAAACCCTGCCCCTTGGTTGCCCAGAAAGCGGCGACCATGATCGCCCCCGCTACGGATGCCCAACGGGTCGCGAGACCCAGGATCAATGCGACGCCGATCGCGAGCTCGCCCCAGGAGACGAAAAAGGCGAACAGGCCTTTATTGGGCAGCACCACGGACTCGAGGAACGGCCGGATCATGCCAACGCTGTTCTCGAGCTGGGAGTTGACGAAGCCGGCCAGGCCATCGGCAAAATCGGGATTCCTGATCTTGCCGAATCCGTAGTACAGAAAAAACACGCCGGTGTAGACCCGGAGCATGGTGATCGGCCAGAGCCGGATCTTCTTCTTGCGCCGAAATTCGTCGAGATTGGACATCGTTATTCTTCCCCGGTGACAGGCTGGTCGCCCAATAATACCTTGAATAGTTGCTTATGGACGTCAGACGCTTATATTTGGCGCATGTCCAGGGATGAAAAAACGAATGATGCGCACCACGGTATGAACGTATCGGGCCTGCGGCGTTCCGCCACGGGCTTTTCGCTGGACCGCGATGATCTTGACGAAGACCCGATTATCCAGTTCGAGGGCTGGTTTCGATACGCCTGCGAGAACGTGCCAATGGATCCGAACGCGTTTTCCATCTCGACCGTCGATCTCCAAAACAGGCCGTCGAGTCGCACCGTGCTTTTGAAGTATTTCGATGAGAACGGCTTCGTGTTTTTCACCAACTTCGGCAGCAAGAAAGCCGAACACATCGAGAACAATCCAGACGTCGCGATGCTGTTCTTCTGGTCTGACGCCGCGCGGCAGGTGAAGATTCGCGGCACGGCGGCCAGGATCCCGGCGAGCGAAACTCTCAAATACTTCATGTCGCGCCCGCGTGGTAGCCAGATCGGCGCGTGGGTCTCGGCACAGAGCAGCGTAATTTCGTCGCGCTCGTTGCTTGAATCCGAATTCCAGAAACTAAAAAAGAAATTCAAGAACAAGGAAGTGCCGCTGCCGTCTTTCTGGGGCGGTTATCGCGTCGTGCCCTACGAAGTCGAGTTCTGGCAAGGACGGCGCAATCGCCTGCACGATCGTTTTCAATACACGAAGCAGGAAGACAACGGCTGGACGATCGAGCGGCTCGCGCCCTAGCCGCCAACCGGTAATGGACTCCTCAAAAAAAGGCCCCCGGAAAACCGGGGGCCTTTGCCTGCTCAACGCAACGTGCAGGCTAGGGTATGTTGTCGTGGAAAACGTAGGTGTCCGCAAATCCCACAGGTATCGGGAAGACCTCAGCCGTACTCGTCGTGTTGTGGCAGGTCCTGCAAGCCCAGTCTTCGGTGATCGCTGGATACGCGAACTTGCCGTCGGCGGTGAACTGATCCACGGATTGGCCCAGCGCAATCGTGAAGATGTGCGACCTGACGTCGCCCACCGCCGGACGGTCGGCTTCACCGGCCACCGACGTCGCGGACTTGGCCAGATCCGGCATATGGCACTCGTTGCAGTTGAGATTTTTCATGCCGAAGCCAAGGCGCACCTGCGGGTCATAATCCGGGTGACAGCCGAGGCAGCCATCGTTGGTCGGATCGACACCCGGCATGCCGGTATACGCCAGATTGGTGACGTTAACCGATGAGCCGTGAGGATTGTGGCAGCTGCCGCAGTTGCCGTGCAGGCTCAGGAAAGCGCCGGAGCGCGTCGTCAGCAAGGTGTCGGGATCTATGCCGAGTATCTCGTCATATTGCTCGTGGTGACGAACCAGGCCGCCACTTGCTGCGACGCGTCCGCCCATCTCGTTGGGTCGGGTGTCTGGTGCGACATCGTCGGCCGTGTTCGGCAGTTCGTCAGGCCCGTAGAGCGCTTTATCGAATCCACTCAAATAGCTGCTGTAATCGCGTTCGCCGTCGCGCGTGTGGCACTCGCCGCAGTCAACGGCCAGGCCGTAGCCGGCATCGGCCGCGGTCAGTTCAGCCAATGTACGAGGCTGTGCGTTGCGAACGATGCCGCCGCGGAACTTCGCGTGCTGGGCACCAGCGGCGTGGCAGGCTTCGCAATGCACGCCGCCTTCGCTGAAGGTGCCGTCCATAAACGCGAGGCCATCCTGACGATCCGGGCTCAGCGTATCGTCCTGGTGAACCCAGCCAGTCGTGTGGCAGTTACCGCAGTTGTAAGGCTTGTCGGTCTCGTTATTGTGGTAAGCCGACATGGCCTGCGTTGCAAAGTTGTATTGCACTTCACTGCCGGTCACGATGGCACCTGCCTGATCGATGAACCGTGCTTTCCAGAAGTAGCCGCCGATCACATAGGACACATCGTCCCAGGTGACCGGGGTTCCGAGCGTGTTGTCGGTGCCCGGGTTTGTGTCAGCAAAACCATTGAGGATGTCGGCATCGTCATCGAAGATGCGCTCCAGCACGCCGTTCAACGTCGTGAACGGATAAATCGGCTGTTCGCCATTGACGACCTTGTTCAGCTTGAACGGGTGACCGGTCTGTATGAACGATGCATATTCGACCGTGTGGCACCAGCCGCACTGTTCACTCGTGATGTACTCGCCGTCAGGGACTTCAGGCAGTACGAAATCGAGTGTGTTGGCGCCGCCAGTGGCAACCGTGAGAGGCTGATCCACGACGTCTTCATAGCCCGGTCGGCTAGCGTACCCGTCGTAGTCGCCTTCACCCAGGGTAACCGCGTAGCTGCCGTCGATTGCAACATCGGCATCGACCCGGTCTCCGCCACCATCGGGGATGAACCATACGGCGGTAAAGCGATCGAGCGGGCCGGCAGCGGTCGAGACCTTGCCGGCAACGGTGATCGCCGTACCAGGAAGCGGTTCACGGCAATCCAGCGTGTCAATGTCACCGTCCCCGTTCAGGTCTTCTCCGGGATCCCCAACGCCGTTTTGATTGAGATCCCAACAGGAGGAGCCGGTCGCACCGGCCGCACCGGCTGCGCCAGCTGCGCCGTCATCGCCATCACAACCCGCAATCACAAAAGCGCCAGCCGCCAAAAGCAGCAAGCTCCAGATTCTGCTATTCATATCCCCTCTCCCACGTGCTTCGTTGTATCGTGAATCCGGCGACTCACGCTGCCGAATAAAGATGGACCTCCAGACCCTGCTAACCTTAGACTCGAACGGTTTTCACGACACTGACATCCATCAGTTTCGGCCGCGGATATCGCTGCGGATTACACCTACCAGGATATGTTCGCTTCGTATTTTTCCCGGGTTCAGGAATCGACTGTCCGAAGCACTGACTAATGTCAGTTTCGGCTAGGTATTTACCGACAAATCAGCCGGATAATCACTATCGACTCGGGTGGCCCGCTTATGTTTTCATTTCGTCTCCGAAACCCGGGAAACAACGTGCCCTGCCCCAACTGCCAATGCCCGTTCCATGAGCTGCACAGCGATGACGGCCTGTTCTCGTCCGCGGAGCTCAATTGCCTCGTGACCGATGCGGTAAAACAGGTGAATTTCGCTGCCGGAGACGTGCTGTTCGCTCAGGGCCAACCCAGCGCGAGCCTGTTTTCGGTCAGCAGCGGTCTCGTCAAGATCACCTGTCATTCAGCTGACGGCCGGGAGCAAATCGTCGGATTGAGCATTCCCGGCAAACTGCTGGTAGGCCTGCAATCCATTAGCGACGACTGCTACGAATATTCGGCCGTCGCCGCCTCAGACGTCGACGCCTGCAAAATCAGCCACCGCGCACTAATGACCGCCGTGAAATCGCGGCCCGAGATAGCCATGCGACTGATAGCCGCCGTGAATGCACAGTTGGCTCACAGCCGCTCGTTGATGCTCGTAATGGGCCACAAATGCGCAGCCGCAAAAATTGCATCTTTCCTCCTGCTCATAGCGCCCAAAAAGCACAACGGCAATGGCCGCTTCACTCTGCCATTCTCGCGCAATGACATGGCTGGCATGCTCGGCTTGAGCGAAGAAACGGTTTGTCGCCAGATGGCGGAATTGAAACGCAAAGGCGTGATTTATGCGCCGCGCGGCAGAATGGAGATCCAGGACTGGGATCGACTGCACGCGATCGCCGAAGGCCCTGCCTCGTAACTCGATAAGATGGTCGGAAAAATGGTGGGCCCCCGGGGACTCGAACCCCGGACCAAGAGATTAAGAGTCTCCTGCTCTACCAACTGAGCTAGAGGCCCCACCTGAAGAAAATGGGG
>CAMYLB010000248.1 GCA_947259145.1 uncultured Woeseiaceae bacterium | reverse complement strand
GAAAGTCGTCATTGGGACTGCTTTTCCGGGGTCTGCGCGGGCAGATCAGTGCATCGCAAATTTACGGATAAATTATACATGAGTGACTTGAAACATTGCCGGGTTCTGATCCTGGGATCCGGGCCAGCCGGCTATTCCGCAGCCGTCTATGCCGCCAGGGCTAATCTCGACCCGGTGATAATTACTGGTGTGGAACAAGGCGGCCAGCTCATGACGACGACCGATGTCGACAACTGGCCCGGCGACGTCGAGGGCTTGCAGGGCCCCGAACTGATGGACCGTATGCTTCGTCATGCTCAGCGCTACGATACCGAGATCATTAACGATCACATTCACAAAGCCGACCTGTCGCAGCGGCCGTTTCGCCTCGATGGCGATTACGGCAGCTACACCTGTGACGCACTGGTTATCGCCACCGGCGCAACCGCGATGTACCTGGGCTTACCCTCTGAAGAAGCTTACAAGGGCCGCGGCGTATCCGCCTGCGCAACCTGTGATGGTTTCTTTTATCGCGGCAAACCCGTTGCCGTCGTCGGAGGCGGCAATACGGCCGTCGAAGAAGCGCTCTACCTGAGCAACATCGCGTCCAAAGTGACTCTCGTGCATCGCCGCGATGCGCTCCGTGCAGAAAAGATCCTGCAGGACCACCTGTTTGAGAAAGAACGCGATGGCAACGTCGAGATTCAGTGGGACCATGTCGTTGACGAGGTTCTCGGCGACGATTCGGGTGTGACGGGACTTCGTATTCGCAGCACCAAGGACAAATCGCAGACCACGGATCTCGACGTCGATGGCGTGTTTATTGCGATCGGCCATAAGCCGAACACGACGCTGTTCGAAGGGCAGCTCGACATGAAGAACGGTTACATCATCGTCAAGTCTGGTATTGCAGGTGACGCGACGGCCACCAGCGTACCCGGAGTTTATGCTGCCGGTGATGTCGCCGACCAGGTGTATCGACAGGCCGTAACTTCAGCCGGTGCCGGATGCATGGCCGCCCTCGATGCAGAGAAATACGTCGATGCACTCGCGAGTCAGGATGCGGCGACGGACGACGCTGCCGCGTAAGGCTGCGGTGCCTAATGGAAGGTCACCGTCCATGACAGCATTGCCGATATTGCGGCAAACGACTGGAACCAACTTGCCGGCACCGCGTACCCGTTCCTGCGTCACGAGTTCCTGAACCTCGCCGAACAAACTCACTGCGTTGCGCCTGCCCAGGGCTGGACACCACGACACCTGAGCATCGGCAAGAAGGGTGGCCTCCGCGCGGCGATGCCTTTGTATGAGAAGAGCCATTCCTGGGGAGAGTTCGTGTTTGATTGGGCCTGGGCGCGCGCCTACGAACAGGCGGGCTTCCGTTATTACCCGAAATTGGTCTCAGCGGTCCCGTTTACGCCTGCACCCAGCCGTCGCCTGCTCCTCGCCGACCCTGATGATACCGAAGCCGCACATGCGCTCATCGCGGCAGCAATCGCCCTGGCAGGCGAGTCAGAGTGCTCCTCTTTTCACATTCTGTTTCCGACGACTGAAGAAATACCGCTGCTCGAATCCGCCGGTTTGCTCATTCGCAAGGATTGTCAGTTCCACTGGCACAATCGCGGTTACGAGAAATTCGACGATTTCCTGGCGACCTTTACCGCCGCAAAACGAAAAAAGGCAAAGCGCGACAGGCGCCGGGCCGAGGAAAACGGCATACGTTTTCGTCGCCTGAAAGGCAACGAGATGGACGACTCGGCCTGGTCTGTTGTGTACGCATTGATCAGCAGCACGTTCATGCAAAGAGGGTCTCTGCCCTACTTCAACGACGTTTTTTTCAAATCGATCAGCGAGCAGTTACCGGAGAACATTCTTGTCGTTCTTGCAGAAAAGGAGTCCAATCCCGTGGCCGCGGCGGTTTTCTTTGAAAGTGACCGCGTCCTTTACGGGCGTTACTGGGGAAGCGACGGGCACTACGACGCCCTGCATTTCGAAACCTGTTACTACCAGGGAATCGACTACTGCATCGACACAGGCAAGCAAGTTTTTGAACCGGGCACGCAGGGCGAACACAAAATAAGCCGTGGTTTTTCACCGGAGACGACCTGGTCGGCGCACTGGCTGGCGCATCCGGAGTTCGCCGATGCAATCGGCAAATACCTCGATGAGGAAGCGCGCCACATCGATCGCTATATGGATGCCGTGGATTCACGCAGTCCGTACAAGACTACCGATGAGCAATAACCGCGTTATATGGCTAAGCCCGACTGATCCACAAGAGGCCTTCCCGCCGGTCGAGTCGGCATTGCGCGAACCAGACGGACTGCTGGCGGCTGGTGGCGACCTCAGCACAGAGCGGCTGCTGTCAGCCTACCGCAGCGGCATTTTTCCCTGGTCCGACGAAGGTCAACCGATCCTGTGGTGGTCACCCGATCCACGCTGTGTTTTCAGAAAAGGCGACTTCCACCTGTCGCGGAGTTTGCGTCGTCATGTTCGACGATCGACCGCAGAAGTGCGATTCAATACTTCGTTCCCGGCTGTCATCCGCGCCTGTGCGGCGCCGAGAGTTTCCGAAAAAGAAACCTGGATCACCGGGGATATGATCGCAGCCTATGAGCAGCTGCACGGCGAAGGCTGGGCGCACTCGGTCGAGATTTGGCGGGATGGATCGCTGGTTGGCGGATTGTATGGACTGGCGATCGGACGCGCCTTCTTCGGCGAGTCCATGTACAGCGGCGAAGAAAATGCATCGAAAATCGCGCTGCTGGTGCTCTCCAATATGATCAATACCGACGAATTTGGCATCTTCGACTGCCAGGTACCGTCCAGTCACCTGCTCAGTCTCGGCGCAAAACTGATTCCGCGCCACGAGTTCATCGAAACCCTGAAACCACTGTGTGATCCCGTTTTACCATTTGAAAACTGGCCATCCGCCCCCATATCGACGCAAGAATTGTTGCAGGAATAGGCCAGTATTGCATTGCAATACCCACGCCATTTCTGCACAATTCGCCAGCCTTTTAGCACTAGAGAGAAGCGAGACCCTTGGCGAAAGAAGAAGCCATTCAGATGGAAGGCGTCGTAAACGAGACGCTGCCCAACACGACCTTCCGGGTAGAACTGGAAAATGGTCACGTTGTGACTGCGCATATTTCAGGAAAAATGCGCAAGAATTACATTCGTATACTCACCGGCGACAAAGTCACGGTGGAACTCACCCCGTATGACCTCAGCAAGGGTCGTATCGTGTACCGCGGGCGTTAACAACCGCCGCTGATTAACTCTCAGGCAGGTGCTCGAGTTCCTTGAGTACCGGTTCAGCATTCAACTTCAGATTGCCGTCCGCGCCGACGGTTATCCTGACGTGCCCGCCCTCCGCGAGACTGCCGAAAAGCAGCTCCTCAGCCAGCGGTCGTTTGATTTGCTCCTGAATGACGCGCGCCATCGGTCGCGCACCCATCTTCGGATCGTAACCGCGCTCCGCGATCCACTCTCGCGCTTCGTCGTCTAATTCCAGCGTGACGTTGTTGTTGCCAAGTTTGGCTTCGAGTTCGACTACGAGTTTATCCACGACGCGTTTTATTGATTCAATATCAAGTGAGGCGAACTGAATAATCGTGTCCAGCCTGTTGCGGAACTCCGGCGAGAACGACTTCTTGATTATCGTCATGCCATCACTACTGTGATCCTGCTGCGTAAACCCTATCGACGCGCGACTCATCTCCCCGGCACCGGCGTTGGTTGTCATGACGAGAATGATATTTCGGAAGTCTGCTTTTCGGCCGTTGTTGTCTGTCAGTGTGCCGTGATCCATAACCTGTAACAGCAGGTTGAAAACCTCGGGATGCGCCTTTTCAATCTCATCGAGCAAAACGACGGCGTGCGGATTCTTACTAACAGCCTCGGTCAGCAACCCACCCTGGTCGAAACCGACGTAACCCGGCGGCGCGCCGATCAGTCGCGAGACAGTATGTCGTTCCATGTATTCGGACATATCAAAACGAAGCAGTTCGACGCCCATCGACATCGCCAATTGTCGGGTCACTTCGGTCTTGCCGACGCCCGTGGGACCGGCGAACAAAAATGCCCCAATCGGCCTCTCATCCTCGCGCAACCCGGAACGCGACATCTTAATCGCGCTGCTCAAAGCTTCGATCGCACGATCCTGACCGAAAATCGTCAGCTTGAGATCCCTCTCCAGCGTACGAAGCACATCGCGGTCCGATGCAGAAACGCTCTTGGCAGGAATGCGCGCCATCTTCGCCACGATGTTCTCGACCATCTCGACGGTAACTAGCTCGCTGCGCTCGGCGACGGGTTGCAGCCGGAGATTGGCACCGGCCTCATCAATCACATCGATCGCTTTGTCCGGAAGATGCCTGTCGTTGATGTGCCGTGCGGACAATTCTGCGGCCGATTCGAGCGCCGCGTTGTCGTAGAGAATGCCGTGGTGCTCTTCAAATCGGGACTTCAGCCCTTTGAGAATGGCTACGGTTTCCTCGATGCTCGGCTCCGGGACGTCAATTTTCTGAAAACGCCGCGCCAGCGCATGGTCTTTCTCGAAGATACCGCGGTACTCGGAATAGGTCGTGGACCCGATGCAACGAATCTCACCGTTGGCAAGCACCGGCTTGATCAGGTTACTCGCGTCCATGACGCCGCCCGAAGCAGCGCCCGCACCAATCACAGTATGAATCTCATCGATGAAGAGAATTGCACCCGGGTCTTCGCTGATTTCGGCGATCACGCCCTTCAAGCGCTTCTCGAAATCTCCCCGATACTTGGTGCCCGCAATCAATGTGCCCATGTCCAGTGCATAGATCGTACTGTCGCGAAGCACTTCCGGCACCCGCTCTTCAGTAATCAGGCGCGCCAGGCCCTCCGCCAGCGCGGTCTTGCCGACGCCAGCCTCACCTACGTACAGTGGATTATTCTTGCGCCGCCGGCACAGGATCTGCACGGTGCGCTCAATCTCCAGTTCACGGCCGATCAACGGATCGATTTTCCCCTGTATCGCCTGCTCATTCAGATTGCTTGCATACAAATCGAGTGGCGATTGCTCAACATCGGCGTCCGACTCGAGCTGTGCTTCGGTCTCTTCCTCACCACCCTCTCCCGGGACCTGCGGCAAACCGTGAGATATATAGTTGACGATATCGAGCCGCGTGATGTCCTGTAAATTGAGGAAATAGACCGCCTGCGATTGCTTTTCGCTAAAGACCGCAACCAGTACGTTGCTACCCGTGACCTCTTTCTTGCCACTCGATTGCACATGGAATACCGCGCGCTGCAACACCCGCTGAAAGCCGAGCGTTGGCTGCACGTCGGTGTCATCCTCTTCGGGCAGCATCGGTGTTTGTTCATCTACGCATTCAGCCAGCTGGCGGCGTAACTCAGGAATATTCGCGTTGCAGGCCTTGAGGATCTCATGCACTTTTGGAATATCAAGCAATGCCAGCAGGAGATGTTCTACCGTCATGAACTCATGACGGCGATCTCGTGCTCGTTGAAATGCCTCATTCAAACAAAATTCAAGCTCACTGCTGAGCATAGTGCTGCCTCATTGCCAGTTCAGGTCTCTTCCATAGTACAAAGTAAGGGGTGCTGATGCT
>CAMYLB010000247.1 GCA_947259145.1 uncultured Woeseiaceae bacterium | reverse complement strand
GGTGTTCGATGGCCTGGAGTACGCCAACTGGCTGCAGCTCAACGCTATGCTGGGTCTGATTCGCGATGCCGCCGGCCGCGATTTTGAACCGCAAGAGATCACGATGCGCGGTGCATATAAACCATCCAGTGAAGCACGCAATGCTTACCGGAACGTACGACTGATCACCGCGCACAAACATACGTCGATCGTTGTGCCTAAGACACTGTTGAGCCGCTCCTGTGCAAGCATGTCGACGGCCGCGAATATCGCGCTGAACAACACCTGCGATATGCGACTAAGCAGAGTCAGCGAATCAAATCTGGCTGCCAGGCTGAAACTCGCGCTGCCAACCTATCTCGGCGAAGGCTGTCCTGCCATCGAGAAAGCCGCCGCGATGGCGCGAACCAGTGTTCGTTCGCTGCAACGCCAATTGTCGCGGCTTGGCACCAGCTACACGGAGTTGATTCAGCAAATCCGTTTCGAGGAAGCCGTCAAGCTGCTAACCGATCCGCAAGAGAAGATCATCAACATCGCGCTGGAGCTTGGCTACGAGGACGCATCACACTTCGCGCGCGCGTTCAGGCGTGTCGCCGGTATCTGCCCGCGCGACTACCGCAAGCGGCACATCCTGCACTAAGCAAGACGCTCCAGCCGCAATTGTCTGTCTCCGATTGGACTGAATCTTGATCCGCGTTCGATCGCCAGTAAGGAAGTAGTTGAAACCAAAGATCCGCAGACATCGGTCTGGAAACAATTTCAGGTTTGGTTCCTTAAGATCGGCCCTGGAGAGATTCTAATTCCCGACCGCTCGGTGCGTAGCCAAGTACTCTTATCGGAACTATCAGAAGTTGGCACCACTTGGGCACCGCAGCAGTTCGCCGGAAGGCGAATGCCGCGTAACCATTTGAAAAGAATGGCGCGCCCGACAGGATGGGCCTTCGGCCTGTCCTCGCTTCGCTCGTCGGTGGATTCAGATCGCCTAAGGGCGATCTTCACCCCTGCGGGGCGCCTTCGGCGTCTAAAACGCTGGCGCGCCCGACAGGATTCGAACCTGTGACCCCTGCCTTCGGAGAGAACGCGGAAATATTGACTTCATTTGATAGCAATCGAGGTTAATTGCGATCAACACTCGTAGATTGCAGTTTCTGCCTCGATTTTTTCGGTCGCTCCCAAGGTTTCCGCTTCATCAAAATACAAATCCGCCTCTTCGCTCGCTAACAACATTCAGTAAACCAGCATCCGGCGCTTTTCTATACGCGTTCAGCATCCCGAACGGTGCCTGCTCTCGTGCTGCTCTCAAACCACGTGGCGTCCTTTCAAACCACGGCTCAAGTTCCAATTGACCGTCTCTAGCTTTCTTTTTGCGGGGAACTTGGCCGCTATTTTGGCCCCTTTCCCGCCGGCGACGAATAGCCTTTCACCCGTCGATTCCCCCTAACTAATTGATCATAAAGTGATTTCTTCTACCCGGAAATTTCGTTTCGTCTCAATAAACTGGGGTAGGGCCTGAGGATGCAAAAGCAGGCTTGAAGAAGCCAGCCAAACAGACGGTGAATCCGACATGGATTTTTGCGGCTTCTGCGTAACCTGTAATTGACAGCGGGAGAACCGCGTTTACGGAGAAGATGAATGAAACGAACCAACGACTCTCGCGGAGATGACAAGCTGGTGCTGCCTCAGCTGAAGGTCTACCGCGTCAACAGGAAGCTGTGCGCCGGCGATGTTTCCATTCATGAGGCCGCGGGGGCCGCATTCTCCCTTTGGCGGGACCTGCGACGGCACTTCCCTACGCACAGCCTTGTGAAACCGGAGTTTGCCGCATTGCTGCGCCCGCATATCCCAATGCAGGCAATAGAAGTTCACAAGCGCTGGCAGATCTTCGGCGGCTTCGAGGCATACACGGAACTGCAGAGCTTGTCGTCACCAGACACCAAGCTCCGCATAGAGATTCAGCGGTACAAGAAGGTCGGCCGCGCAGAAGTCGAGACCCTGTCTCTGGCATTGCTCATGCACAACATCGAGATGTATAGCGTATGCAGCAACGTTGCCGACGAACAAATTCGCAAACGGATCGAGACCGGCTTCAGTCCGGCTGCACAAGAAGCGGTCCTTGCCTGCGATATCAGCAGTCAGAGGGCGTTCGCGTCCTCTTTAGGCAGGACCATCGACTTCCTCAAGCGCCAGACCGTTCGGCTCAAACCGAAAAAGGCCCGGGATGCGAGTTTCCTATCGGACGTAATCGAGGCGGCAACACATGAAAAGAAACATTGACCAGATCATCAACGTCGACGGGCTCGACGCGGAACAACAAAACAAGTTGTTGGGTTTCGGCTGCTATCTGATAACACAAGCCGACGACAGCCACATATTCGACTACTTGCAGCCGATATCCGTGGGCTGCGATCTTTCGGCGAACGACAGGGTCAAGATCTCGGCAGCTATCAAACAAAAGCGAATGATCGATAGTCGTCCTGTCGCCGCCATGCTCGCGAGCGATATCGACGGCAGCTGGCGAGAGAAGAATTGCCATGAGCTTCTCAAATCGCATGTGCTGCTCGGCGCCGTCCGGTTTCCGAGTCCCAAAGACAGGGTGAAGGTCGCTTGTCGCCGCGTCCGCCTGATCACAAATGAGAATAGCCGCTGGCTGTTTGACGAGATTCTGAAGACCGAAGGAGATCTACCCTCGATCGTTGCCCGGCTGCGAGCAATTGATGCCGAAACCGGCAAAGAGAAGAGCAGCAAAAAAGACAAGGAGGAGCGCCAACGGCGATGCGCCGATTTGCGAGTGCTGCTAGGCGACTACCTGGACGACAGAGACCGTATCCTACCAGGGCCACGGGGTCCCAGAGATTCCCGTGAGTCGGAGGAGGCGATCGTTGTACCGCTCGAAGAATACCTGACTGATGACGATTCGGACCTGAGCGTTATCCAGAGTATCGAACGTGACAAACGCGGTGTCACCAGCCTTACCCCGGAACAAAGTCAGCGGTACATTGACGACCGAACGGTACCCGCCCAAAGCGTTCGCAGTAGCAAGGCCAAGCTGCGACGCGATGCGCGACACGCGATCAGTGAAATACGCATGCGTGCGGTCGGCGCACCGTGCGCTTGGAATACCCTTACGGATAACGAGGCGAAGGCGGTACTTGAGGCGTGCTTCGAGAAGATCGATACCGAACCCAGCATTGAATACGCCTGTATCGCACTTTCCATCATTCTCGGACGAAAGCCCACCGAGCTGCTCGCGCTGCCTAACCGATCCAGGCAAGGGAAAACAGACGAGCTGGCCTACTGGTATGTCACCAAGCATCGGACGCAACTGACCATCCAGATGCCGATGCCCGACCTCGCGACTGGTGCCACGGCGAAGGCGTTGGCGCGACCCGGTCGTACGTCGTTTTCACTGTCGATACCGGCATCACTGATTCCCCCGGTACGCGAACTGATAAGACTATCGCCGGAATATCGAGGCCCGGCTTCGCAGGCAGCAGAGCGTCTACGTGACGCCATCTCGGCGATCAATCAACAACATTACACTCGACTGACAGAGCCTCGGCTCGCGACGTACATGCAAAGCAGCCTTGCAATATCGGGTGTGGACGATGTCGTGGTTCGCCGATTGCGATGCCTTTCGCTCAAGTCCAACGTGCCGCAGCATTACGATGCCTGCGCCGAGTCGTTGACACAGAACGTGTATGCGGATCATGTGACCAGGACGCTCGGTCTGATCAACCGTGATTCCGACTGGTCCCCGGAGCCTGCTTCAGACGTCCCGCTCGGTTCCTCACTGAACATCCCACCGGAATACGTTCGCGCCTACTTCCAACTCTGGCGGAAGAGAATTAACGAGGATTTTCAGGCCATCGAAGACCCGGTCGCATTTCACAACGAGTATGCGCTGGCGACGTATTCTGTACTGTCCGTTTGCAGCGGCTATCGGGCCGTGCGTCGCATGTTCGAGACCATTCTCGACTTCGACCCGATCAGTCGCGAACTGTTTATTGCCGATAAGCGGTCACGGTTCGACTCCGATTCGCGATGCATCGTGTTGCCTGAGATCGCCTGCAAGCAGGTGGCACTCTATCAGTCGCACCTTGACGTGCTGCAACACAGCGCCTGGGGACGCAATTCGGCCGTTGTCCAGGCGGCAAGACGGGCACTCAGCGGCGATGGTCCGCTCCTGTTTCGCGTGCATCGGCGTGCAAACGACATTGACGAAATCCAGTACTTCGACAAAGGCAACTTCGAGGCTTGGCTGGAAGACGCCGAATGGGACCTGCTACTCAACTGGACCCGCCATTTTCTGTGTACCCGTTGTCGGGATCTCGGCTACCCGTTTGAAGCCATCAACGCCATGCTGGGCCATAGCGATCTCGGGCCATCCAATTTCAATCGTTTCAGCCAGCTGAGCTATCAGGATATGGCCCGGTTAGCCAGCCAGGTGAACAGCCTGCTGGAATCGCTGGACGTTTGCGCGATTGCGGGGCAGCAGTAATGGCCGGCCGTCAAAAACAGAAGCATGTCGACAGCGGGCGACTGGCGCGTGAGGAGGCCCGGCGCAAAGCCACGGAAAAGGTCCTCGAGGCAACCGACGCGATCATCGACCGCCAGATGTCTTACCTCGAAGATCCCGCCTTGGATGCGAGAGGACACGATCAAGCTATCACCGCCACATGCAAGGCGATCGACAAGGCGTTTCGCGTCAGTCGAGACCATCAGATCGCACGCCGACAGCTAGAGCACAGGGTGCACCGATTCAATGAAGAAAACGACAGGGACCTACGCGTCCTTATCGCCCCGGTGCGCTTTCCCACGGATCGGCCCCGTCGCAGCGCTGAATGGTGCTTGCAGCGACGAAAACTCAATGCATTTCATGAAGCATTGCTCCAGGCATTGAACAGCGTGCGGCGCCCGCACTTGTCTGTCGATGAGTGGCTCGGCGTCGTGCTCTATTTCGCGGCGACACTCGGTGGACTCTCCCATACCAGGCTCATCGAAGCGCTGCGCGACGCGTTGCAAGTTGCGCCGGATCTCCGCGCACATGCTGGAACAAAGCGGATCTGGATCGACCTGTACTACCAGAGCAAGGGCGCCTGCAATGAACTCGTGGACGGCAACTACCGCGTGTGTCGACGCTGGCCCGTGCCGCCGATCTGCCGATTGCCGCTGATTGCCTATCTAACGCGTTTAGGTCGCGGCGAGGAACCCGCTGCAGATGCGTCCGTATTCACCCTGATTCGCCGTGCGGCAGCGACGCTTTGTCCGCCTGGCCTGCCAAGCATGTCGTTTCGGGATTTCTGCCGTACAGGCCTTGCCATCGCCGAGCGACAACCCGACGCCGACATCTCGGAGTGCCTGGCGAGCTACGCAAGCTTGCGCCTGGAGTGCATGAGCTTGCCAGCGAACAGCTGGGAGTTCGTCCTGAGCCATGGTTCAGCATCGGGAGCATCCGATGACTGACCGAGCACCCCCGAGCCTTGCCAGAATCGACCGCCAGTTTCGCCGGGCACTGCGACCTAAGACAAAGTGGCGCAAGGAAAGAAGGCCGAAAGCCGCGCTGAAGGAACTCCAAGGGTTGGATACGGACGGCTGGCCGTTCTCCGCCATTTGGCTGCGTGATTGGTTCATGGACCTGCTGGGGAGCGGCCGTTGCGGCGTGAGTTCGGTCTACACCTACAGCGGGGCAATTCGCGAGCTGTTCCTCACCGAGTCAGACGGGCTTGACCTGCGGTCGCTCGACGGTGACGAGTTCCTGGAATTCTACGAGGTGGCGCTCGATCAATCGAGGGTACGTGGACGGATTAACTACAAGGCGGACCGCCTCGACCAGCTGCACCGTTTCGGCGTTGAGCTCTATAACTTGCCGCCGCTGCCAGATCGTCTAACAACCGGGGAGAATTCGACACTGGTGCATGCTCGCTTGATTCCAGAGGCGATTTTCCGTGCCTGCCGCACAACGGTCTGCGAAGAACTCGGCCAGGACGACGAACATCGGGAGGCACTGTGGGTTTATCTCACGATGCTGTATCGCGGCGCGCTCCGACGCAGCGAGCTGGTCAAGTTGCTCCGGCGAGACATCAATTATGGCGACACCGTGTGGCTCTTCATTCGGGACAACCGCTTTGGAACCAACAAGAGCCGGAAGTTCAAGGTACCGATCTCTGTTCTGCTGCTGCCCGAGGAACGGGAACGTGTCCGGCATTTCCTATCGATCAATCAGCCATCGCAGGCAACCGCGATGGACGCAGTGTTCCACGAATCCGGCTTGTTCGGGCATGTCTGGGACGCCGACGCCATCACGCGCGCTACGAATACCGTACTTGGTGATCTGGCCCCGGGTCAGGCCCTGACCCTGCACGATTTTCGCCACACTGCGTTGAGCCAGCTGGCACTCGTCGTTGCCAGGGCAGATCTACTGCTTGAACAGCTGACACCGTATTCACCCAAGTACTGCGATGAATTTCGTACGGTTGTTCTGAAGTCGACGGAACTCGGAAAGGACGACTACTGGTGCCTGGCGGCGATGGGCAGCCACGGGTCACCGGAAGTCACGTTCCGAAACTACATCCACATGTCTGACATGGTGCTTCATGACGTACTCGCAAGCATTTCCACGCCATGCAGCCGGACCATGATTAGAAACCTGTCCGGGAAGACCCACGCGACCATTAATCGCTGGTTCTCCGTTCTTGACAACTCAACCAACGAAGAGGCCCTCTGCAACCTTGCCGATGTCACGTTTCTTGAACTCGCGCCGCTCGCTACGTTCGTCGACGACGCGCCAACCGCTGTCATACCGGCCCCTACTCTGGCCGCGCGAGAACAAGCGACCTACACCGATAGCTACACCATCGACCGTGCATATCCCGCGCTCAAGACGATATTCGACCCTGACAAAAAAGAGGACGAGCCCAGAAGTATTCTGGAAGTCGCGGCAATCGAAAGGATTCCCGAAAGTGTCCTCGCGGCATGGATGGATCGCGTCGACATCATTTCTAGCTTGACCACCCAGCGGCCCCGAAGCACGGCCGGCGCGGACGGCGTACCCCTACCTATGTACAGGCACGTCTCAACACGCAGGCTCGGGAGTGTCAGGCCAGGCCGCCTGCCCCGTCGGCCAAAACTTTTTGAGGACCAGAAGGACATACCCAGACTGATAGGCGCCGTAGAAGATGCCTATCGAACGAACAAAGAAGGGCTGAAGCTGCTGTGCCAACAGTGGCTAACAAGAATGTCCACCTCGTCATCGTACATGCCTATTGATTCGCCGGAACAGCTCAAGTCATTCCTCAGCATATTGGCCCCAGCCCTGCCCCACAAACGCTGGCGACTGAAAGTACGCCCTCCTGTAGAACGCAATATGGACCACGTCTCCAAAGAATGGCGGATCCATGACGACGTCTTGGTCGAGGTGCACACACAGTCGGTTCGAAACACCCGACTGTATCCACATGGAAAAGGCGAACTCTATCTTCGCTCCGTGCGCGAAGACCAAATCGTGCAGTCGAAAAGCATTCGAAACACATTCAATGCCGAAGAAGAGATTCGTTCCGCCGGCAAGTTCTCATCATCGTTGCTTCGATTTGTCCTGTTCTTCGCAACGATTGTCTATTTCGAGACCTGGGAGTTGCGAGAAATGGCAGGTCTGCCGTGTGAGGCCGATGAACAGCTAGTTATCAACGTCTAGAGAGGATTAGGTTGAATGAAGTACCGGTACAAGAACAACGAAGATCTCGGTTGGTGGGCGGTAGAACCAGTACTTAGGCTTCTCTATGAAGATTACGCCGATACTCGCCTGCTCGGCTTGCCCAAATCGATTCGGCCGATGCTTCAGTCGCATGGGCTTGAATCGGATACGTTGCGTATCCCTCCTCACGATTCAAGACGTTTCAGGTACTTATTAACGATTCGAACTTCGCAGAAACCAATCGGCAAGGGAGAACAAAATGAACGAAACCACGATGAATAGCACGAGCATGGAATGGGATGACGTCATGCCGATCATTCAGAAAATGTATGAGCACCATTTTAACCTCGAGCGAATGCTATGGCCCGCCGTGATCTGGCCGGTGTTGGTTCGTAGCGGTATTGCGACCGCCTCGACAGAGCTGGACCGCCTCGACTCGACCGTTTTTGCTTTTACGCTCAGTAGATTTCACATCATGTTTTGCCACAATCTTGATATGAAGGTCTGCGACCCCGACTACGAAAGTGCTCTTGAAGGACTGGTAACAGTCGACGATCTCATTCCGCTAATCAAAGCACGATACTGGAATGGATTTGACTGGCTCTCGTCGCCACCGATGACACTAAAGAGGCCGC
Source organism: uncultured Woeseiaceae bacterium (assembly GCA_947259145.1). Lineage (GTDB taxonomy): Bacteria > Pseudomonadota > Gammaproteobacteria > Steroidobacterales > Woeseiaceae > UBA1847. The sequence continues at coordinate 7,737 of CAMYLB010000247.1, read as the reverse complement.
TATCGTTGATCTATCTCTCTCAGCTAGGACCCATGTTAGAGGCACTGATCGATCACTATGGCTCACCGGCGAGCCTGTTTGATGCGCTGATCAAATACTCGTCTGAGGATTTGGGTGGCGGTCAAACTGTGTCATCTGCCGGCGTTGCCGCCGCATCGAACTTCCTAAGGATTAATGTAGGTTTGTTCGTGCCCGACTAACGGGACGATGAGGACTTACCGGCGTCGGAACTTAAACCCGCAGCGCCTGCAGATCACGCCCCGCTCCCATTTGCGCATCTCGCTGCGGTGAACTGAATCGTTATGGACGAGGGCGGAGACCACGGACCAGAACCCCGCCAGGAGCCCCAGGACTATACTGACGACAACCACCGGCGTATCGAACGGCGACAAACCCGCAAGCCATGGGAGAGGGGCCACCGTGTGCACAGCAGGCAGTAGCAGCATCGATCCGCATGCTATGCCGAAGGCTATACCCAGAGGAACGCCTGCTTCGCTGCGCGCTTGTGGAGGCTCAAGCGAGCGGCCGAATTCACTGATCGTCGTGTAGCCGCTCTCCCCGGTACGGATGGCCTGTGAGTAAGCTATCTTCACCGATTGGGTGTATTGGCTTCGACACCGAGGGCATTGCATCGAGTTAGGTGCCGTCACTGTTCGGTACCGTCGTCCAGCGTTGTCGCTTCGGGCACCGTGGACGGAATCAACGACCACAGTCCATACAGACCGAGCCAGAGAATGATATTCGCTGCGAGGTTCGACAACGTAATCAGCATGCCGAACTCGCTGCCAGTGACACGGCCCATGGTCTGTACGGCAATCGATACGCCGTTAATGATCATCCACGCGCTGGCGATGCCCAGCAGTGTGCCAAGAAATTGTTTTAGTCCGTTCATTGTTGCTTTCCTCTCTTTGGTGACGGTTTTAGAGCTATGAATCGCGGCCGAGCGTTAGTTCGAGTTTCGGTGGGCTCAAGACGAGTCGAATGACCAGGTAGATACCGACGCCCTGCAGCCAGGTCACCGGCGGTAAGTCGAATGCGGCGGCCGGTGCCAGATTCCACAGCAGGGCGAAGGCTGAGCCCGCCGCCAGCTGCCAGATCAGGGCGAGTCCGAGGGTCAGGATGAACGCGAGCATTGCGGCCTCCTCGCTTTCGGTTTGGACCGGCTATTTAGCCTGCCGCCGGTGAATATCCAGGAACGCCGTGGATCGGTGCCGATGACGAGAAACCCACTCGGGAACTTGAGGTAGATCTGGATGCGCTTGGCGTTTGTCGGCCTCATGACACTGCCCGAATGGCTGTTTCGATGTCGAACAGGACATCGCGCAGGCGGTTCCGCAACTCGATGGCCATTTCTCGTCTTGAGTCGCTGGACAAGCCGTCCTGACCGGCAATCCAGTCTCGGATCGCATCGCCGTTGTTGGTGGCTTCATCATTGCCGATGAAGAGGACGAGATCGTCCTCGGCCATATCGATACCGAACATATTGCAAAGGTAATGCGACACCATTTGCAGTGATCGTGGGGTGACGTTACTCATTGGATTCCTCACTGTTGGATGAAAAGGATTGGTCCAGCAGGCGCTCGAACGCGGAGCCGTCCTGCCGGGTCAAATTTGGAATGAAGCGGGAATAGCGACGAAAGAGCATTTCCGTTGTCGTGTGGCCTAACTGACGAGCCACCCATTCGGGGTTCTCGCCAGAGGCCAGCCACAAGGTGGCCGCAGTGTGACGCGAGTTGTAAGGACGCCGTTTGCGCAGGCCGAGATGCCGCAGGATCGGGTACCAGACGCGTTTGGTGACGTTTCGATGGCAAAGCGGGTTGCCAGCGGCATTGCAAAACACGAAGTCCAGATGACCAGTGACTTTGTGCTGTTCAGCTAAGGCTTCGTGAACCGGTCCGGACATCAGGATGTCCCGGGCCGAACCGTCTGTCTTGGTAGCACCTAGCTCACCGTTGACGAGCGCCTGTCGAACCAAGACTTCGCGTCGATCAAAATCAACGTACCGCCATTGCAGCCCATCGATTTCGCCGGTGCGCATGCCGGTAAAGAACCGGACGGTGTAGTAGGTGCGGAAGTCGTCGCGAACGGTCGTGAGAATTGCCTGCACTTCATCCAGAGTGAAAGGTTCGACATCGCTGCGACCAACGGGCAAACCTTTGATACCTGACATCGGCGACATGAAGTCGTACCGCAGTGCCGCTTCGTCCAGCATCATCCGAAGTGGCGAAATGATGTGGTTGACCCTGTCGGGTGACAGTGTCCGGCCATTCTTTAGCCGTCGTTTTCGAAGCTCGGCCCGAAACTCGAGGATCTCGCCCCGCTTGATCTGATCGAGATATTGCTCGCCGAATCGAGGAATCAGATATTTCCGGACAGTGCCGCTTGTCGTCGCGCAATACGATGGGCGCCACCGAACCTCGTTCTCGTCCAGCCATCCTTCTGCAAAGGATTCGAATCTTGGCGTTCGGCTTAGTGCCTCCGCCCTACGCTCGTCTTGCTCGGCAAACTGAGTGACCTTTCGGCTATTCGGGAAGTACGCCTGGTAATCGAACGTGCCCAATAGAACCTCGGCGTCGATCCTATCCATCAGCTTTCGCATCCGACGCCTATTCGCCTCGGTATCAGACAAGCTTGTCTGCTCGCGGCACCGAATGCCGCGATACCGAAAGTCGAGCTGCAGGCGCCCGGAACGAACGTTGATCGAGCCCACGCGGATAGCTCTAGAGACCGTAGAGCGAAGCCTGGCGCATGTCCTTTTCAATCGTCTCCCAGATGAAAAGGATCTTGCGGCCGCCAAACGGACGGAGGTAATGGACGCCTTCCAAGAGGACAGAGTCCTTCAGCCGTTCGCGGATGGTGCGAACGTCGTATTTGATGCGGTCAGATAGTTCTTCAGTTGTCAGGTATGTATGTGCCACAATATCGACCTCAGTAAGATAGAAGTTCACCTATATAGGTGAATAATTGCCCTATATGAGTGAACTATATCATGGGATTAACCTATAGCAAGCGTTTTTTCACCTATATAGGTGACTTTTTTGCTTGGATAGGGTCATGATTCGCCTGAAACTCTCGGCGCTTATGGGTGAGCGCAAGCTGCGTATCTCTGATGTGATGCGGGATACGGGGATAAGCCGAAACGCATTAACTCGAATCTACCGCGAGGAAGTCGATCGCCTGGACTTGGAAATATTGGAGAAGCTGTGTCGTTACCTAGACGTGGAAATATCCGATATGCTCCAGCTCGAGGACGAAAAGTCGACTCAATCTTGAGGAATGGCTGAGATGAGCAAAGTTAACCTAGACACTCTTCGGCGAACGCCCGCATATCCGTTTGTCGAGGCAGCGCACTATCTAAATGTATCTGTGTCGACGCTTCGATCATGGTGCGTTGGTACAACTTATGGGCCGGCTGGCGATAAGAAGACCTTCAAGCCTGTAATTGTCTTAGACGGAGAGCCGCACGAGGGGCTGTCTTTCCTCAATCTCGTGGAGGCGCACGTCCTTGTCGCGTTACGCCGCAAGCACAGAATCACGCTCCCCAAGATTCGTGAGGCACTCCTTTATATTGGGACAAAGCTCGGCATGGATAGGCCACTTGCTGATGCTCGATTTCAGACCGACGGAGTAGATCTATTGGTCGAGCATCTCGACGAACTTGTCAACGTGTCCCGCGACGGTCAGTGGGAAATGGCTACTTTGCTTCGAACATACCTCAAGCGAATCGAACGTGATCCGTCAGGCATACCCGTAAAGCTATTTCCCTTTACTAGAAACGACGTCCGGGACGACTCACCGGCGCCTGTCGAGATCAACCCTCAAAAGGCGTTCGGTCGGCCTGTCTTGGTCGGCAGAAGTGTGCCGACAGCGGTTCTAGCAGATCGATTCAAGGCGGGCGACCCACTCTCTCAACTCGCTGACGATTTTGAGATACCTACAGAGAAAATAGAAGAAGCTATTCGATGTGAGCTCGATCGCCGAAAAGCGGCTTAGAAGCAGCGTCTTCTATCTCGACGAGTCGATTTACTCGAAAGTACTTCTTAAGAAGCTCCTGCTTCGAGGTGTTGTCGTCGAACATGCCGGAGGAGCGATTCCTTTCGGCGCTACGGATGAGGCCTGGCTCTCTAAGTGCGGCGAGAATGGTTGGATTGTATTAGCGCGCGACAAGAGAATCAGACATCGCCGACTCGAGTTGGATTCCCTCTCTTCACATGGTGTAGCGGCTTTCATATTCATCTGCGGGCAAGCGACTGCCGATGAGACCGCAGAAATTGTAGATAGCCTTCTTCAGAAATTCGTGAATATGGCAATCAGCGAACCGAAACCATTCATGTATACATTTGGGCGAAGTAAGAAGCTTTCGAGAATTTCCCTGAAGAAATAGATGATTGGTTCAATGCGCTGTATGCCGGGTTTGGTCACAACGTGGTCACGTGGTGGTCACAACGCACTTTTACGATTGCTCCAATACCACGTAACCATTTGAAAAGATTGGCGCGCCCGACAGGATTCGAACCTGTGACCCCTGCCTTCGGAGGGCAGAGGTCAACCATCAGGGTGCTTGCGACCAGTTCTTTTGTAGAACTCCAGGACCTCTTTGTCGTCGCCGATTCCCTCGCGATTAACCCATTCGTCGATAACCGACCAATTGACGTGTCTCGCTTGTGAGTCAGCAACGAGTATGGCTTGCTCGAGCGACTGGGGCTCGTTCCATGAAGCTGCAGCTATGAGGCGATCCATGATCGAATGCGTCGGGGTAATAATGCGAAGACGACCCAATCCTGTATCGATCAGCTTGCAGTCTGATGGATCTACGTAGGTACCACCAAAACTCAGCGGGGCAGGTGGAAACTCCAGATACCAGATGGAATGCGGATGCTCGAAAACCGATAGCCTGGGGCGTCCCGTGTGCTGAAAGCCAAGCGGCTCCAGGGCGATCTTCAGCTCTTTGACCAACGCTGCGGTGACGAAGTCCAGATCGAATGATTCATATCGATTGTCAGTGTAGATTGATACGGCAGCTCCACCGGACAAAGTTGCCGTTATCCCGGCATTCTCAAGCGCATCGGAGACGATCGCCGCTAGCTCAATAAGAGTTGTTTTCTTGGTTATCAACGAGGTCGCCTAACGCTTCCCATAACGCCGAGGGCGACGTCGATCACGGTAGTATTTTTCAATAGTGCTTTTGGGTAAATGCCCAAGCATTGACCTGAGGAACGCTCTTAGTGAATCGGTGACCGGACTTCGCTTGAAATAGAAGACTCTTGCTGTTCCTTCTTTGCGGCTAACCAGTAGTCCAAGCTGTTCAAACTTATTCAATTGATTCTGAATCTGGTTTAACGACGTACCATAGGTTCTCGCGATCTGCGATGCATAGCCATTGTCGTAATTCTCCAAGTACATAAGAACCTGGTACGCGGATTCGCTGCCGAAAAGCCCTGTCAAAGGGCGCTCAGAAATTTCGATCATTGCTGGGTACCGATATAGCCGCCCAAGTATTCGGTAAGTATACCTAAATAATAGGTTTTAAAACCTAATTATTAGGTGAGAAGATGCCAGATTGGTGGGAGGAAATGCAGGTGTAAACCATGTCTCCGGCATGGGCCTGTTTTAATTGGCGCGCCCGACAGGATGGGCCTTCGGCCTGTCCTCGCTACGCTCGTCGGATCGAACCTGTGACCCCTGCCTTCGGAAGGCAACCCAGATGAGTGGTTTCAATGGGGGTTAGTCGAAAGTTCTGCCCAATACCGCGCGACTCATAGGCTTGAACCATAGCGAGTACCTGGCTCACCGACAACGTTTAACCCCGATTTTTACAATTTTCGTCGGGCACGCGTCATTTTGGGTCACAAACGCTGTGCCAAATCGGCACAGGTTTGAATAGGTTCGGCTGCCCGGGTAGTGATGCCAGGCAGCACAAATCCATCAGCACAGCGCTTGGATGGGGCGTACCTTTTCTGGTACACTCTCGTCATGTCGAAGGAACGACCCATTGCAGTTCACTTCTTCCGCCTGGATTCAGGCAGAGAACCGGTGCGAGAGTGGTTGAAGAGCATGCGACCGGATGAACGTAAGGTGATCGGCGAGGACATCAAGACATTGCAGTTCGGCTGGCCCGTTGGGATGCCCTTGGCCCGAAAGATGAGTAAAGACCTGTGGGAATTACGTTCGATTTTGGGGCGCGGCATCGCTCGAACGTTCTTCACGGTTTACCGCGGGGAGATTATTCTTCTTCATGGGATTTTGAAGAAGACGCAGAAGACGCCGGCGAACGAATTGGCACTTGCCAAACGCCGGCTTAGGAAGTTGAGGTCATAGTTATGGCGAAGAAAAATGTAGGAAGCAGCTTTGATGAGTTTCTCGAGGAGGAAGGTCTCCTGGAAGAGGCAACGGCCGCGGCCGTGAAGCGCGTCATTGCGTTTCAGCTCGCCGAGAAGATGTCCGAGCATTCCCTCTCGAAATCCGAAATGGCAAGACGAATGGCGACCAGTCGGTCGGCTTTGGATCGCCTATTGGACCCTGAAAACGTGTCGGTGACACTGCAGACGCTTCAAAGCGCCGTTCAAGCTCTCGGTGGACGACTGAACGTTGAAATCGATTTTGACGACAAGGCTAATGCCGCCTGAAACGTAACGTCAGAAATGGTCGCCGCTTGGGCACCAAATGGGCACCGCGGCAATTCGCCAAGTAACGAATGCCACGTAACCCTTTGAAAAGATTGGCGCGCCCGACAGGATGGGCCTTCGGCCTGTCCTCGCTTCGCTCGTCGGAGCGAACCGTACTCACGGTGCGCCGTACTAGTCGGATGGCACGTCGCAACTATCGCGACGACCCCTGCCTTCGGAGCACTAAACCTGTCTAATGTGTAAGTCGTTCTCGATCGGCGCCAATCGGTATCTTTCTGATTTTAAGAGTTTAATTAGACATTAGGTCCGAGGTCGACTAACACCGATTGGTTTCTTTTGTGTCGGTCACCGTCAAAACTGGTCACAAAAGCGGGTGCGATTTTGGTTCCTTTCTTGTCCTGTATTCTCCCAGGAACCGGCGATATTCCGGCAGCATCTTCCGCCCCAATTGAAACGCTCGATGAACGACGAAGTACGTCGATAGAGCACTGCCAAAGGTTGGCAGTGATCTCGGATAATCACCAAAGAACCGCCTGGTTCGTAGCCAGAGACGCTATTCTGACTTTTCCCCATGAATACAGAGTGTTATGGAGTCATACTATTCCATAGTGTTCCTCGCTCTCAGTCCGTAAGCCCCTGATTTGGAGCAAAAGCCAGGCGGTAATGGGGCATTTATGCAGCAAGAATAGGCTAGAGATCGTTGACAGCCTGGAATACGATCTTATAATAACAATTATAATTTCGTGCAGAAAGGATATCGCAATGGTCAAACTCAAAGTAAGAGCTGTCGGCACGTCCGCGGGTGTCATTCTGCCAAAAGAAGCCCTTGCGCATTTGGGCGTACACGAAGGCGACGAACTGTTTCTCGTAGAGAGTCCAGACGGCTACCAGGTCACGCCGTACGACCCGAATTTCGAAAAGCAACTGGAAAGCGCCCGCAAAGGAATGGACGCGTATCGGAACACGCTTCGCGAACTGGCAAAGTGAAAGAACCGATCTGGCTCATAAAGTCTGCCGTTCTCGCAGTCCACAATATGATGATTGCCCGATTCGGCGGAACCGATGGTATTCGTGACGAAGGGCTTTTCGAATCCGCCCTAGCCCGGCCAGC
>CAMYLB010000246.1 GCA_947259145.1 uncultured Woeseiaceae bacterium | reverse complement strand
TCATCAACCGATGTCGCCGCGAGTTTTTCGCGATCGGCGCACAGCGCATCGAGTTCTGCCCACTGACTCGCGGCCAGTTTTGGTGAAACGCTATCGACGAACTTCTGTTTGAGTACGGGAATACCCTCTTCGCGACGCTCGCGATGACCGATCGGGAAGTGAACCTCGACGCGGTCCGTACTGCTGCCGTCTTTAAAGAAGACCTGTACCGAGTTGCCAATGTAGCGCAGCTCGGTATCAAAATAATCCTTCGTATACTGTTTGTTCTCTCTGACCGTCATCTTGTCACGCAGCTCATCGATGCGCGGGTCGCTGGCGACAGAGTCTTCATAATCGGCGGCCGTCAGGCGACCGAAGATCAACGGTACAGCCACCATGTACTGGATGCAGTGATCGCGATCGGCCGGATTGTCGAGCGGCCCGGTCTTGTCAATGATGCGCACGCCGGCTTCCTGCGTTTCTATAACGACCTTTTCGATCTCGGCGATTCTGTCCTTTACTTCCGCATGCAGCGTCATACCCGCCTCGACGGCCGTCTGCGAATGGAACTCGGCCGGAAACGAGATCTTGAACAGGATGTTCTCCATGACATAGCTGCCGTATGGGCGCTGGAAGCTGAACGCTTTGCCCTTGAACAACACATCGTAGTACCCCCAGGTCTTGGCGCTCAGCGCGGACGGATAGCCCATCTCCCCGGTCATCGCGATCAGCGCGAGTCGCACGGCGCGACTGGTCGCGTCACCCGCCGCCCAGCTCTTCCGGGAACCCGTATTCGGCGCGTGGCGATAGGTGCGCAGTGAGCAGCCATCGATCCAGGCGTTGGACACGGCGTTAAGCACCTGCTCACGATCCCCACCCAGCATGCGCGTGACAACCGCGGTCGAAGCAACCCGCACGAGCAACACGTGGTCGAGCCCGACGCGGTTGTAGCTGTTTTCCAGGGCCAGCACGCCCTGGATTTCGTGGGCCTTGATCGCTGCGACGAGCACATCCCGCATCTTCAGCGGCTTTTTGCCGGCCGCGCGGGCCTGACGACTCAGATAGTCGGCTGTCGCCAGGATGCCGCCCAGGTTGTCGGACGGGTGGCCCCACTCCGCCGCAAGCCAGGTGTCGTTGAAATCGAGCCAGCGGTTCAGGGCGCCGATATTGAACGCAGCCATGACCGGGTCGAGCTCATACGAGGTGCCAGGCACTCGCGCGCCGCCGGACAATGTGGCACCGGGAACGACCGGGCCAAGTAACTTGGTGCAGGCCGGGTAGTCGAGCGCCTGGAATCCGCAGGCCAGCGTATCCATGAGGCAGTAGTGCGCCGTTTCGAAAGCCAGCTCGCTATCCACCTCGTAATCACAAACGTAATCGGCGATATCGACGAGCGCCTGATCCCAGTCGGCCCGCTTGGCCGAGCGAACATCCAGCTTTGACATGATGTTTCCCTAAGCGCGATCTTCGATCGCTGTCCATTTCTGCAGGCCGGGGCCGATGTAGTCGGCCGCCGGACGAATCAGCTTGTTGTCCGCGCGCTGTTCCATGATGTGCGCGGCCCAGCCCGTGATGCGCGAGCAGACGAAGATCGGTGTAAATAGGTGGGTCGGAATTCCCATAAAGTGATACACGCTCGCCGCAAAAAAGTCGGCGTTCGCGAACAACTTTTTCTCATCCCACATTACTTTCTCAACCGCCTCGGAAACCGGGTAAAGCGTCGTGTTACCGACATCGTCGGCGAGGGCTTTCGACATTTTCTTGTTAACCGCGTTGCGGGGGTCGGATGTCGTGTAAACACGATGGCCAAAACCCATGATAAGGTCTTTGCGCACGAGCATTTCATGCACGCCCTTGACAGCATCTCCTGCTGAATCAAATCTCGAGATCAGTTCCATTGCGGCTTCGTTCGCGCCACCGTGCAAGTGCCCGCGCAGCGCGCCGATAGCGCCAGTCACCGCCGAGTGCATGTCCGACAGCGTGCCCGTGATAACCCTGGCCGCAAACGTTGATGCATTGAACTCGTGCTCCGCGTACAGGATCAGCGTTGTATCGAGGCATTTACGATGCAGCTCTTTCGGCGCTTCATCGTGCAGCATGTGCAGGAAGTGACCCGAGATGCTGTCATCGTCGGTCTTCGTGTCGATACGAACACCGTCCGTATGGAAGCGGTGCCAGTAAAGCAACATGGACGGCAGGCAGGCGAGTAAACGATCCGCAACGTTCTGCTGATTCTTGAAGTCACCCTCGGGCTCGATGTTGCCAAGGAATGAGACACCGGTGCGCAGCACGTCCATCGGGTGCGCGTCCTTCGGTACCATTTCGAGTACCGTCATTAACGCCTCGGGTAGTCCGCGATTGGCTTTGATCTTGCCAATGTAGGCATCGAGTTCCGCCTGTGTTGGCAGCTTCCCATGCAACAGCAGGTACGCTACCTCTTCGAAGCTCGCATTGTCTGCCAGGTCGTAAATATCGTAACCGCGATAGGTCAGGCCCGCGCCTTCCTTACCAACGGTGCAAATATGTGTTTCACCGGCTGTCACGCCGGCGAGACCGCCGGCTTTTTTATTTGCTGCCATCTTTTTCTCCCGTCTTCAGCCCCTGCTCCTGGAAAAGGGCATCGAGCTTGTCTTCGTAGGCCTGGTATCCCAGCACGTCGTAGAGTTCCATGCGCGTCTGCATCGTTTCGACAACCGCCTGCTGCGTGCCATCGTTCCTGATGGTTTCGTAGACCTTCAGTGCCGCTGCAGACATTGCGCGAAACGCACTCAGCGGGTACAGCGTCATTGCGACACCCACGCCGGCCAGCTCTTCCGTTGTAAACAACGGGGTTTTGTTTGCCGAACTCGGTCAGGTTCGCGAGTACTGGTACTTTAATGACATCCGTAAACTGCTGGTATTCCTCAAGTGTGGTAAGTGCTTCGGCAAAGATCATGTCCGCACCCGCCTCGACGTAGGCGGCAGCGCGGTCGATCGCGGCCTGCTGGCCTTCGACGGCGTGTGCATCGGTACGCGCCATGATGACGAACTGGTCGTCAATTCGACCGTCCACGGCGGCCTTCAGCCGATCGCACATTTCTTGCGGTATGACCAGCGCCTTGCCCGGCCGATGTCCGCAGCGCTTGACCGCGACCTGGTCCTCCATGTGGACTGCCGCGGCACCTGACCAGGTCATTTCGCGAATCGCCCGCCCAATCATGAACGCGCTGCCCCATCCCGTATCGATATCGACGAGCAGCGGCACGTCGGTAGCCGAGCAGATGCGGCGAACGTCTTCACAGACGTCGCTCAGGGTGGTCATCGCGAGGTCCGGCATGCCGAATGAGGCATTCGCAACGCCCGCACCGGAGAGGTAGATCGCCTTGAGGCCGGCTCTTTCGGCCAGCATGGCCGTGTAGGCGTTAATGGTGCCAACGATCTGAAGCGGGTGCTCCGCCTCAAGCGCGGCGCGGAATCGGGCTCCTGCACTCATCTCGCGTACTCACTGTTCAGGGGCGAGGAGTCTAAACCACGGCAGGGTCGTTTCCCAAATAGAGCGGGTGGTTAATTTATTTCCACGACCGTACGGCCCGTTACCTTGCCGTCGATGTAGGCCTGAAAGGCATCCGGCAGCTGGTCGAATTTGATGCTGTGCTGCCCGATCCTGGCCAGATGCTGCGGCTTCAGATCGCCGCCGATCCGGGACCACACGGCGCGCCTGAGTTCGCGCGGCGTATCGACCGAGTTGATCCCCAGAAGGCAAACGGCGCGCAGAATAAACGGCAGGACGGTTGTATTGAGCGCCGGGCTGGCCGCAAGGCCGATGCTCGCGATGTTGCCGCCGTAGCGCATCGTACGCGTCAGCCAGGTCAGGTAGTCTCCGCCGAGGTTGTCGATGGCGCCTGCCCACTGCGCTTTTTCCATGGGCCGCTTGCCAAGATCGATCTGATCGCGCAGCAGTATTCGCGCCGCGCCAATCTCGCGAAGGTAGGCCTCCTCCGTGCCCTTGCCCGTGACAGCGACAACCTCGTAACCACGCCCGTGAAGCATGTCGATCGAGATACTGCCAACACCGCCGGTCGCCCCGGTTATAACGATGGGACCCAGGTCCGGTGTTTGTCCATTCTGCTCCATGCGGTGGATCGCCAACGCCGCCGTGTAGCCGGCCGTGCCGATCTGCATGGCTTCAGCACAGGTCATGCCGGCCGGGACGGGCACCAGGCTTTCGCTGTCGACGCGCGCATACTCGGAATAGCCGCCGTCCACGGTTTCGCTTAACCCGCAGCCATTGACCAGCACTTCAACGCCTGGCTGGAATTCTTCGTCTTCTGAGCTGACAACGACGCCGGCCAGGTCGATACCGCCGTTCAGCGGATAGCGGCGCAGAATTCTTCCCTTGCCGGTCGCTGCGAGCGCATCTTTGTAGTTGATCGTCGAATGACTGACGCGGACCACCACGTTACCGGGCGTAAGATCATCTATCGACAGATCTTTGAAGCCCGCGACGATTTCGCCGTCCTGCTCATCGATTCTATACGCGCGAAAACTGTCCATTCCCTATCTCCGTTTCTCTATACGCTTGTCCATGCGGTCGAGCCAGGCGACGAGCCCTGCCGCATTCAGTTGCACATCCATCTCCAACACCGACCCCATCGCATCGTCACCCCCTTTGAAGCCGTGATCGATCAATCGCGTCGACAGGTAGTCGTACATCGCAGCCTCGAGCGCCGCGTCCCGATTCTCGCTTTCACGACAGGCCAGCGCCATCTGCTCATAAGCATCGATACCGGCATGCATATCGGCGGCCAGCCGATCGAGATCTCTAACCCTGCTGTAGTGCGTCAGGTAAACCTGCCGCGGGTCACAGCTCATGATGCGATCGACCGACTTGTGTGCTTCCGGTGGATCAAAGCTCGCCGGCGTCGAGGTCGGAAAAATGAACTCCCCCTTTACCGTATCCAGCTCACGATACGAAATGCCGAAGTTATCGCCCGTAAAAACGCCGTGCGACGCCGGATCATTGAGACAGTAGTGATGCCGCGCATGTCCCTCCGTAAACAGTGCCTGCATCGCCCGACCGTTAAGCTCGATCCATTGCTCGTCTTCCACGACGACGATGCGGCGCTCATCAATAGGCCGGATCTCGCCGTACATTTCGCGAGTGCGCTCGACGCCGTAGACACCCTCGGTACCTTTAATGAGTTTTTCCGGGCTGACCATGTGCGGCGCACCGCGTGGATGAATCACACAGCGCGCATTCGGCAGGTGCTGCATCAGCAATCCCGCTCCGCCGGCGTGGTCGAGGTGAATGTGCGTCAGGAAAACAAAATCTACCTCGGCCGTGTCGAGATCCTGTTGCTGCAAGGCATCAAGAAGCAACGGGACACTGTTGTTTGTCCCGGTGTCGACGAACGCGCCGCGGCCGTTTTCGATGATCAGGTGACTCGCGTCCAGCATCGGCCGGACGTACTCGGTATCAACGGCATGAATGCCATCGTTCAGAGTCGTGATTTGCGCGCGCGCCCCCGGCATCATCGACGGAGCAGGGGCCGGGCCACGTTAGTCGACCTTGGTGGTTTCGAGGCCATTGAGGTTTGCATAATAGCGCGCAAGCAGTGCGACGTCCTCTTCAGCAATAATCGCCGCCTGCGCGGCCATGATGGCGTTAGCGCGGCTGCCATCGCGATATTGATTAAGCGCATGTTCAAGATAGCTTTCGTGCTGGCCCGCCAGCGTCGGCCACGCTGCATTCACGCTGATGCCGTTTTGGCCATGGCACGCGGCACATGCTACGGCCGCCTCAAGCGGCGGCGCCTGCGAGCCACCCGAAGCAACGGTGTCGCCGCCCAGGCTGGCAAGATAGGCCGAAACGTCCTCGATTTCCTGATCACTCATGCTCGTTGCCTGCGCCTGCATGGTCGGGTGCGAGCGCTCGCCGCTGCGATAACCTTTGAGCGCGATGACCAGGTAGCCGGCCTTTTGTCCGCCGAGCTTGGGAACCCGATACGATGGATAGGCGTTGCGATAGCCCTCGATACCGTGGCATCCGAGACACGTGTATCCGAGCTCCTGGCCGGCCTCGGCATCGCCCTCGGCAAGGGCCGGCTGCACCAGGAAAACCATCGCGAGGAGCAGTGTCGCGGCGTTGGCTGCGATCTTTATGTTCGTAGTCACTTAATTACTCTGTGGATTTCGTGCCTGACCCCAGGGGCCGGGCAATTCGTGAGGCCGCTATGGTAGTGACACTCGGCTTCGATTTCTAGGTGTAATGATCAGGATCAGCCGGGCCGGCGTGCTAGCATCGACCCGAATTAAGAGTCCAAACAGGTGTTAATCGTGAAAAAAAGCATCGTCGCCCTGCTGGTCGTCGTGGCCCTCATCATTATCGTTTCGCCGGGCATAATGGGCCGGCTTGCGGAAGAAAGCGTTGACAAGAACCTTGACTGGGCGGCCGCCGAAAGCGGCGACCTTGTCGTAAGTTCCGACAGTTTTGATCGCGGCTGGTTTTCGTCAGACGGGCAGCACCGCGTCGAAATCAGGGACGGCAACCTGCGGGCCATGCTCCAGGGGATTGGCAAATCCGAAGACGACCTCGACCTGCCCGTGCTCGTCATCAACACGCACCTGGACCACGGGCTAATTCCCGTCACATCAATGACGCGGGAAAAGGGCTCATTGGCGCCGGGTCTCGGCAACGCCGTGTCAACGCTGAGGGTCGAATTCAAGAACGGCGAGACAGTCGATATTCCGGGCAAGATCTACAGCAAAATCGGCCTGACCGGCGAGCTGCAGTCCAGCTACGTACTTGATGCCGGATCGCGCGAAGAAAACGGCTCGACCGCAACCTGGGGAGAAACCCAGGTCGACGTCACTACAAACCCGTCGACGGGCGACGTCGAATTCGAAGGTAAGGTCGGCGCGCTTTCTATTGCCGACGGTGCAGACCTTTTTGCCGTCGATGCGCTTACGTTTTCGGGCCGTCAGGAACCCACGAAATTTGGCTTCGCCATTGGCGACGTGAAATTGGAACTCGACACGATGTCTATTTCGAGCAATGGCGTTCAGGCCGGTGGCCTGAAGCGCATGAGCGTCGACGCCGAAACGCATCTCAGTGGCGATCGGCTCAGCGCGCGCACATTCCTTGAAATGCAATCGCAGTCCATTCCACAATTTGGCGAGCTCACGGTTGTGGCCGACATCAGCCTTGAGGGCGCCGATGCCGGTGCCGTCGGCGCACTGCAACGATCGCTGGAAGCACAGGGCGCCAACCCGGACCCCGCGCAGATGTTTGCCACCGTGGAAGATGACCTGAAGCGCCTGCTCGCCTCGGGCTTCAAGTTGCGCTTCGATCAGTTGGACGTCACGTTGCCGATGGGCACAGTCATGTCGAAAATCAATTTCAAGGTCGCCGAAGAGGATGCTGCTACGTTCGAATGGACAACGCTGCTGCTCGCCGCGGAGGCGTCCGCCGACATTTCCGTTCCGGAAGCGCTCATCGATATGGCGGTCGCTATGAACCCACAGGCTGGCGCCGCCGTAGGCATGGGCTTCCTGCAAAAGAACGGCGACGTCTACGAAATGAAAGCCGAGTACAAGAAGGGGCTGTTGACGATCAACGGCGCTCCGATGCCAATTCCGATGGGCGCGTTTTAGGCGCCGCGCTTACAGCGACAGATCGATTTCATCCGCGCAGTGGCAGGCAACGCGCGCGCCCTGGAGGTCGCGTGTCGCCGGCAGCATTGACTTGCAGATTTCTTTAACGTAGCTGCATCGCGGATGAAAAACACAGCCGGATGGCGGATCTAATAACGACGGTACTTCACCACGCAGCGGCGCTTTTTTCGGTGCCACTACCGGGTTCGGTACCGGCACGGCATCGATCAACGCCCGCGTGTACGGGTGTCGCGGACGGGAAAACAGCGGCGCATTATCAGACAGCTCGACCAGCCGCCCCATGTAAAGAACAGCAACGCGATGACTGATCGCCCGAACCACGGCCAGGTCGTGCGAAATAAAAATAATGGCAAGCCCGGTGTCCTCTTGTGCCTTTCGCAGCAGCGCCAGCACCTGTTTTCTTACAGAGCCATCAAGCGCTGCAACCGCCTCATCACAAATCAATACCTTCGGCCCGAGCACCAATGCGCGCGCTATGGCAACGCGCTGCGCCTGACCGCCTGACAGTTCGTGTGGATAGCGGCCAAGATACTCGTCACCCAGACCGACCTGCCCGAGCGCCTCGACGACTTTCTCGAGGCGTGCCTGTGACGACAGCCCCGGTTCATGCACCAACAACGACTCAGCAACGATGCTCTGCACGCGCATCTGCGGATTCAGCGCGCTGACCGGGTCCTGGAAGATGAGCTGCAGATCCCTGCGCTGCGCCTTAACGCGGCGCTCAACCGGCCCCTCGAGCGGCGCGCCCGCATACACGGCGCGACCCGAAAGCATGGGCACGAGGCCAAGCACGGCCCGAACGAAGCTGGACTTCCCCGAGCCGGACTCACCGACGACTGCAACAGTCTCGCCGCTGCGTAACGAGAGGCTCACATCGTGAACCGCCCGCAGCTGCTCGTTGCCGAACGCCTTGTAGCTGACCGACACCGCCTCGATACCCAGAATAGAGGCGCCCGTCGCCTGCGGCAGGGCGCTGGCTCGATCGATCCGCGGTGCAGCGTCGAGCAACAGTCGCGTGTGCGCGTGACCGGGGGATGCAAACAGCGAGGTCGTGGCGCCAACGTCGACCAGGCGACCCTTTTCCAGAACCAGCATGCGCTCACAATGCCCTGCGACCACACCCAGGTCG
Source organism: uncultured Woeseiaceae bacterium (assembly GCA_947259145.1). Classification (GTDB taxonomy): domain Bacteria; phylum Pseudomonadota; class Gammaproteobacteria; order Steroidobacterales; family Woeseiaceae; genus UBA1847. Next base: position 10,168 of record CAMYLB010000246.1, on the reverse strand, counting down.
TGGGTGATCAACAACAGCGCCGTATTGTCGCGAATTTCCTCGAGCAGCTCGAGTATCTGCGCCTGAACCGTTACATCGAGTGCGGTCGTCGGCTCGTCGCCGATCAACAGATCCGGCTCGGCGATCAGGGCAGATGCCAGCATGACGCGCTGCCGCATCCCGCCGGACAGCTGATGCGGGTAGGCATGAAATTGTCGCCGCGCATCCGACAGGCCCACACGCACCAGCATCTCAATGACGCGTTCGTCGATTTCTGCGCCGCGCGCCAGCTTGTGCCGCACAAGAATTTCCCGCAGCTGTCGGCCGATTCGGAGGTAAGGATTCAAGGCCTGCATCGGATCCTGAAAAACGATGCCTATACGTCGTGCCCTGACCCGGTCCAGCGCTTCTTCGCTAGCCGCCACGAGCTCCGTGCCGTCGAAACGAATGCTGCCGCTAACGCTGGCCTGCCTCGGCAGCAGGCCAAGCAGTGCCAGCGCGGTTTGCGACTTTCCCGAGCCGGACTCGCCGACGAGCCCCACCGACTCCCCGCGATCAATCGAGAAGCTGAGCGCATCAACGACGGCAGTCTGCTGGTATCGAATGGAGAGGTCCTTGACGTTCAGCAGGCTCAATTTGTATGCCTTACGTCAAAAAAGTCACGCAGCCCATCGCCGAGAAAATTGAAGCACAGCAGAATGAGCGCCAGCAGACTGGCTGGAATGAGCAGCGACCAGGACGCACCTTCCATCTGGTTCACGCCGGCATCGACCAGCGCGCCGAGGGAGGTTTGCGGCTCCTGTATGCCGAGGCCGAGGAAGCTCAGGAACGACTCAACGAGTATCGCCTGCGGAATCGTCAGCGTCACATAGACGACAACGATACCAATCAGGTTTGGCGCGATGTGGCGCAGCAGGATGCGCGCCGTGCTAACACCTGTGAGGCGCGCCGCATCGACGAACTCGCGCTCTCGGAGGCTCAGCGTCTGGCCACGAACAATGCGCGCCATGTCGAGCCAGTTGACTGCGCCGATCGCAACAAAAATCAGCAAGAAGTTTCTCTCGAAAACAACCATCAACAGGATTACGAAAAAAATAAACGGCAGCGCATACAAGGTGTCGACGAAGCGCATCATTGCCGCGTCAACACGACCCCCGACGAAGCCGGCAATCGCGCCATAGGCAACGCCGATGACGAGGCTTACGGCACTGGCCACGACAGCAACCAGCAGCGTCACGCGGATGCCAAGCATCGTGCGCACAAACAGGTCGCGGCCGAGGTCGTCCGTACCGAATATTTGCCCGCCGGTCATCGTAGGCGACATTAGCTGACGATCGAAGTCCATCGTCAGGTAGTCCTGTGGACTGATCCAGGGTCCTGCGAGCGCGCATACGGCGATCGTCAACAGGATGCCACCGCTGACGCGGATTGAGCGATTGTCGAGCAGGCTCATCGGTAGCGCACCCGCGGGTCGATCGCACCATAGAGCACATCGACGATGAGATTCAGCAATACGATCAACGCCGCATAGAAAACAACGATGCCGAGTACGAGCGTGTAATCACGGTTAAGCGCAGCACGAATAAAAAACTGCCCCAGCCCGGGTATGCCGAATATTTCTTCGACGACGACCGAGCCTGTCAATATGGCGGCGATTGCCGGGCCCATATAAGAGAGCACCGGCAGCATCGCCGGTTTTAGTGCGTGCAGGCGAACGACCGTCAATGTGCCAAGACCCTGCGCACGCGCCGTGCGAACAAAGTCTCGCCCCAGCACGTCGATCATGCTCGCGCGTGTCAGGCGCGCGATATAGGCGATCTGCGGCAGGGCCAGCGTAATGACGGGAAGCACCATTCGCGAGGCCCCGGTGGAACTGCTCCACCCGGCCGGCAGCCACTGCAGCTTGACCGCGAAAAACAGCACCAGGACCGGCGCAACGACAAACACCGGTATCGATATGCCGGTCATCGAGAAGGCCATGACCGTGCGATCGAGGTAGGTGCCCTGTTGCAGGGCCGCCACCGTGCCGGCACTTACGCCAACGACGATCGCCAATGCCATCGCCATCGCGCCCAGCTTTAGAGACAGTGGAAACGCAGCGCCGATGAGTTCGCTGACCGTGTAGTCGCGATACCGATACGAGGGGCCGAGGTCGCCCTGCACAAGCCCACCGAGGTAGCGCAAGAGCTGTTTCGGCAGCGATTCGTCGAGGTGATAGGCGCGGGCGATATTCGCCTCGACATCTGCGGGGAGCACTCGCTCATCGTCAAACGGCCCGCCCGGCGCAGCATGCACCATCAGGAAGGCCAGGACGATAACCAACAGCAAGGTCGGGATCGCCCCCAGCACCCGGAGCAACGTGTATCGCAGCAATATTGTTTTCCGCTAATCGCGCGGCTAATTGGTCGCGCTTAGACTCAGGTGCTGACTGTAATGATAATCAAGCACGTTGTCGCCCCAGCCGCTGACTTCCGGCCTGACGAGATGCTTGCTAACGTAAAAATACAGCGGAATTACGGGGTGATCCGCCAACATGACCCGCTCCGCCTCTTCGAGGTATAGCCTGCGACGATCCGGGTCAACCTGGGTCGCGGCACGCTTCATCAATGACTCGTATTCGTCGTTCGCATAGCGCGGCATATTCGCCGCGCTGCCGGCCTCCAGCACGCTCAGAAAAGTCTGGGCGTCGTTGTAATCACCCATCCAGCTGGAGCGAAAAACCTGCGTGACCTCGGCGTCCCGAACGTTTGCGAGTAAAACCTGAAACTCTTCGTTGATGAGTGTCGTTTCGACTCCCAGCACGTCGCGCCACATGGACTGAATCGAAAGCGCAATTTTTCTGTTCGTATCCGACGTGTTGTAGCGCAGCTGGATCTTGAGCGGCCTCGCCTCACTGTAACCCGCTTCCTTGTACAGGCGCCGCGCCAGTGTCTCGCGCTCGTGCTTCGTGAGCGACGCAAAACTGAATACGGTTGGTTCGTAGCTGTCGACGCCCGGTGGCACCCAGCTGAACGCCGGCATTTCACCGCGCGCCAGGATCTTGTCCGTCAGCTGTTCACGATCGATCGCCATCGACAGCGCCTTTCTGAGCTCGATGTTGTTTTTGAACGGCGGCTTCAAGAGATTGAAGCCGTAGTAGTACAGGCCAAGATAGGGCGCGACGTGCAGCTCGCTGCCATACTGCGCCCGCAGGCTCGCGAAATTGTCCGGGGGTACGGTGCTCGTTATATGCAGCTCCCCCGCCCTGTATCGATTGAGTTCTGCAGCATCCTGAACAACGACATGGTAGTTAACGCCATCGAGCGTCGTTGCTGCATTGTTCCAATAGTTTTCGTTGCGGCGCAGCGCAATCAGGGAGCCCGGCACCCAGGCGTCGAGAACAAACGCGCCGTTCGACAACAGTTTCCCGGGCCGCGCGAAGTGGTCGCCGAATTCTGCGACCGAGGCCGGATGCAACGGAAAGGTGCTCGGGTGCGCCAGCAAACTCAGCAGGTAGGGCGTCGGCCTGGCGAGCTTAATGACCAACGTCAGTTCGTCCAGCGCCTCAACGCCCAGCGCGTCAACGGGCAGATCGCCCGAGACTACTTCCGGGGCATTGGCGACCGCCGCCAGCATATTGGCGTAGAACGCGCCGGTCGCCGGCGCCACCAGGCGACGCAGGCCGAACACGAAATGCCCGGCCTTGACCTTGTCGCCATTCGACCAGCGTGCCTGCTCTCGCAAATGGAAGGTATAGGTCAGCCCGTCTGCGGACACCTCCCAGCGCTCCGCTGCTGCGGGCACCAGCTCGCCGGTCGGCGAGTAGGCAACAAGACCCTCGCCAATATCCCGCAGAACATCGGCCGCCTGGACGCTTCTTGCCTTGTGCTGGTCCAGGGACTCGGGGTCCGAGTTAGTGCCGCGCTGCAGGACCAGGCCGGCGTCAACAGACCGATCAGAACAACCGCCAAACAGCGCAAGCAGCAGCGCCACCAACAGCGCCTGCGTGAAATGTCCACGGCTTAATATCATGGGCGACTCAAGCGCTCTTCTGCAGCTGCCGCTTCTTCAGATGTATCAGCAGCAATGAAACGGCCGACGGTGTCATGCCTTCGAGGCGTGAAGCCTGGCCCAGGGTCACCGGACGAGAAACCTCGAGTCTTTGCCGAGCCTCGTTCGAAAGGCCATCCACGGCGGAATAATCGATGTTCTGCGGTAAGCGCAGCGACTCCTGTTTGGCGTGTTTCGAAATCTCGCGATCCTGGCGCTCGATGTAACCCGCGTACTTCGCCTGCACCTCGAGCTGTAGCTCGACCTGCTCGCGCTGTTCGTCGCTGACCAGCGCACTCGAATCGAAGGTGCCCACGCCGGACAATCCGGACACCGCCGTGTAGTCGAGTTCGGGACGGCGCAACAGTTCCGCAGCCGTGCATTCGCGCTGCAGCGACTTACCGATCAGAAACTCGTCGTTCTCGCTAAGGCCGGCCGGGCGCAGCATCACGCCACTGAGTCGTTGCTGTTCGCGCGCAACCGCGGTCTGTTTGGTTTCGAATATCGACCACCGTTCGTCGTCGACAAGGCCGAGCTTCCGGCCAACCGGCGTCAACCGAAGGTCTGCATTGTCTTCGCGCAGCGTCAGCCGGTATTCGGCGCGACTCGTGAACATACGATACGGCTCGCTAACACCGCGCGTGATGAGGTCGTCGACGAGCACGCCGAGGTACGCTTCGTGCCGCTGTGGAAACCATTCGTCCTGGTCGTGCGAATGACGCGCCGCATTGATGCCCGCAAGCAACCCCTGCGCGCCCGCTTCTTCATAACCCGTCGTGCCGTTGATCTGGCCGGCAAAATAGAGGCCGTCGACATGCCTGGTTTCGAGTGTCGGCTTGAGATCGCGCGGATCGAAGTAGTCGTACTCGATCGCGTAACCCGGCTGCGTGATTTCTGCTTTTTCGAAACCGATGATCGTGCGCACGAAACGTTCCTGGGTTTCGTGCGGCAGGCTGGTTGAAATGCCATTCGGGTAAACCACGTCCGTCGTCAGGCCCTCCGGCTCGACAAAAATCTGGTGCGACGCTTTGTCGGCAAATCGCACGACCTTGTCTTCGACCGACGGGCAGTAACGTGGACCTACGCCTTCAATCATCCCCGAGTACATCGGCGACTCATCGAGCGCGCCGCGTATTATTTCGTGAGTTTGTTCGGTCGTCTTCGTAATGTGGCAAGACACCTGCTCCGGATGATCGCGGCGGCGCCCCAGGAACGAAAAGACCGGCACAGGTTCGTCGCCTGGCTGTTCGAGCATTGCTGCATAGTTCAGCGTCTTGCCATCAAGTCGCGGCGGTGTGCCTGTTTTCAGGCGCGCCACGTTAAACGGCATCTCTCGCAAACGAGCCGCAAGCTTATTCGATGGGGCGTCCCCGACGCGCCCACCTGCTTTCTCCGTTCGGCCAATGAGAATGCGTCCGCCCAGGAAGGTGCCGACCGTTAGCACGACGGTCTTTCCAAAGAAGGTCTGCTCGTCGTCACAGATGACGCCGTTTACGCGATCGCCCTCGACAACAAGATCGTTCACCGAGGCCTGAACAACGGTGAGCCCCGGCTGACCCTTGATGATGTCGCTGATCGCACGGCGATAAAGCGCTCGATCGGCCTGGGCACGCGTTGCTCGTACCGCCGGCCCCTTGCTGGCATTGAGCGTGCGAAACTGTATGCCGGCCCGGTCGATAGCCTGCGCCATGGCCCCACCCATCGCGTCGATCTCCCGGGTAAGATGCCCTTTGCCGATACCGCCGATAGCCGGATTGCAGCTCATCTGCCCGAGCGTCGCGATGTTCTGCGTTACCAGCAGCGTGCGGGCACCAACACGCGCGGCCGCCAGCGCGGCCTCGGTGCCGGCGTGTCCGCCGCCAATCACAATTACGTCATAACCCTGGGTCATCATCATCCATTATGGTCAAAAAGTGACCAGGCCGGGCCGCGCATTTTAGGGCCTTGCCGGCAGCGAAGCCACCGGAACTTTACTATTTATACGCCCTTGTCCAAGATAGCCCGCTGTTTTGCGCTCAGGTTTATCCATGGTCCGATTCACCGCCGTCCTGCTGGCAATCCTCGCTTCGGCCGGTGCCGCGCACGCCCAGCCCATTGAGCTCACCGATTGCCGCATCAGCGCAGGCCCTGGCTCTCCCAGCATGAAGGCGCGCTGCGGCACGCTGTCGCGACCGCTCGACCCGGCAGGCGCGGTGCCCGGTGAAATAGAGCTCAAGGTGGCCGTCGTGCCGGCACTCAACCTGACGCCTGAACCGGATCCGTTCGTGCCCATCGCCGGGGGGCCCGGCCAGGGCGCCGTGCAATTCTATGCGTCGTACTCATCGTCTTTTGAAGACGTGCGCCGTAATCGCGACATCGTGCTGGTCGATCAGCGTGGCACGGGCGAGTCCTCGGCCATGGACTGCCCGGTCGACGACGACCTGGTTGAGGGTCAGTACTCCACGGAGCTAACGCTCGAGTACACCGAGGCCTGCCTCGCGCAGCTGCCTGCTGATCCGCGCTTTTTTACAACGAGTGTTGCGGTCACTGATCTCGAGGCCGTGCGCGAAGCGCTTGGCTACCCGACGCTCAATCTCTACGGCATTTCTTACGGCACCCGCGTCGCACAGCATTTCGCACGCCGCTATCCCGGCTCGACGCGCAGCATCGTTCTCGACGGTGTCGTGCCGCCACAGATCTCACTCGGCCCCGAAATCGCGACGGAAAGCCAAAGGGCCGTTGGCGCCATTCTCGCCCGCTGCGCCGGAGACGCGGCGTGTAATGAGCGCTTTCCAAATATCGAGGAAAAATTCAGGGACATGGTGGCCGAACTGGACGCTTCACCGGTGACGATCGAGGTGCCGCACCCGGATACGGGTCGGCTCGAGAGCACGACATTCGGCCGCGGTGAATTCGCAATCGCAGTGCGGCTGCTGGCCTATCACCCCGGCTCAATTGCGCTACTGCCGCTGCTTATTAACGAAGCGGGCGACGGCAATTTCGTGCCGCTCGGCTCACAGTTCATGATGACGGCAACTGCCATCAGCGACGCTCTTTCGCTGGGCATGCACAACGCAATTATGTGTACCGAGGACATCCCGTTCCTGGACAAGAAAGAAATCGACTACGACGGCATTGCGGCCAGCTACATGGGCGTGTTTCAGCTTAGCGCCCTCGAGGCTATTTGTTCGGTGTGGCCGGAAGGGCCCATCGACCCCGGGTTCAAGGCGCCGCTATCCACGGACCTGCCCGTGCTGCTGCTGTCCGGCGACGCCGATCCGATTACGCCACCACGTTACGCTGAAATGGCCGCCGTTGATTTCAGCAACGCACGACACCTCATTGGCAGACATCAGGGACACGGGCAGATTGGCGTCGGCTGCAACCCTCGACTCGTTGCCGCGTTTATCGACGCGGCAGATCCTGCGGTCATTGATGCCGAGTGCCTCGAGCGCAGTTTTGTCATGCCGTTCTTTCTGGATTTCTCGGGGCCGCTGCCATGATCAAGGTCGAGGGTATCCACAAATCGTTTGGCAAGGTTCGCGCTGTCCGCGGTGTCAGTTTTCACGCCCCGGATGGAAAGATCACGGGCCTGCTCGGGCCGAACGGTGCCGGCAAATCGACAACGCTCAGGGTGCTGTACACGGTTCTCAAGCCCGATGCGGGCTCGGCCCTCATCGACGGCATCGACGTCGTTAGCGAGGCTCTCAGCGCCCGCCGGCGCATCGGTGCGCTGCCGCACGGATCGGGCCTGTATCCGCATCTGACCGCGCGCGAGAACATCGCGTATTTCGCGCATCTGTGCGGCCTCGAAAGGTCCGAGGTTAATGACCGCGTCGACGAGATCATCAGACTGCTCGAGATCGAGGACTTTGCCGAGCGCCGCACAAAGGGCTTTTCGCAGGGTCAGCGCACGAAGGTCTCTCTCGCCCGCGCGCTGGTGCACGATCCACAAAACGTCCTGCTGGACGAACCCTCGAACGGTCTCGACGTCATGGCGACGCGCTCGCTGCGGCGCCTGATTCTCAAACTGAAAGATTCCGGCCGCTGCGTGCTGTTCTCCAGCCATGTCATGCAGGAGGTCGCTGCCCTGTGCGACAACGTCTGCATTATTGCCAATGGCCAGGTTGCCATTGACGATTCCATCGATGGCATCCGCAAGCGCACCGGCTGCGACGATCTGGAAGATGCTTTTGTGCGCGCCATTCGGATGGTCGGAGACGAATGATGCGCACCATATTTATCGTTTTCGTCAAGGAAATTCTCGACAACCTGCGGGACCGCCGCACGCTTGGCACGGCACTGATCATGGGTCCTGTTTTCGGTCCCGTCCTGTTTGCGTTTGTCATCAATCTTTCGCTCGAGCGCTCGCTGGAGGACGCTGAGCGAACGCTCGAGCTCCCCGTAGTCGGCCGCGAACTCGCGCCGAACCTCGTGAGTTACCTGAAGAGTAAGAACATCGATGCTGTCGCCGGCCCCGAAGATCGCGCCGCAGCCATCAGCGCCGTGAAGACCGGTGAGCACGATGTCGTGCTGCTTATTCCGGACATATTCGGCCAGCAGCTGGCCGATTCGGTGCCCGCCACGATCGAGCTTGTTTCCGACCAGGCAGACACCGATGCCGACCGAATCGCACGGCGGACATACCGGGCCCTGCGGTCCTACAACCGCGAGCTTGCCGCGCTTCGACTCTATGCCCGCGGCGTGAATCCAACTGTGCTGCGGCCGCTGAATATCGACGAGGTCGATGTGTCTACACCGAGCGGACGGTCTGCCATGTTGCTCGGCATGATGAGCTACTTTTTTATATTCGCCACGCTGATGGGCGGCATGTACCTCGCAATCGATGCGACAGCCGGTGAGCGCGAACGCGGCTCGCTGGAGCCGCTACTGTCGCTGCCGGTCACCCGCGATCAGCTGATTCTCGGCAAGATTGGCGCTACCTGCGTCTTCATGGCTTTGTCGCTCGCCTTAAGCCTGCTGTCGTTCCACATTGCGCTGAAGTTCATGCCGCTCGAACAACTGGGCATGACGCCCAATTTCGGGCCCGGCGTCGTGCTTGCCGCGTTCCTGCTGTTCGCCCCTTTTATACTGCTCGGCGCTGCCGTCATGACGCTCGTTGCGTCATTCACGAAGAGCTATCGCGAAGCGCAAACCTGGCTGAGCGTGGTGTTGATTGCACCAACCATGCCCATACTAATCGTCAGCCTGTTGACGCTGCGGCCCAAAACGGAGTTCATGTTTGTGCCCAGCCTGAGCCAGCACCTGCTGCTCGTCGATATGGTCAAGAACGAGCCTGTCAATGGCCTGCATGTCACAATTTCGGTCGTGAGCACGCTCTTTTTCGGCGCCCTTCTGACCTGGATCTGCGCGCGACTGTACCGTCGAGAGGGCCTCCTCGGTTGACAATCCCCGCCGAATCTCCACCATGGAGGCCCCGGGGAATAAAATAATTACTATGTCTCTGTTTTCGGAACTCCGGCGACGCAACGTTGTAAAGGTTGCCCTGCTCTACGCGGTCGCCGCCCTGCTCATCCTGTGGATCGTAGATCGTGCGGTCTTGGGCAATGTGCTGCCCGTCTGGGCCCGCGAATTCATGCTGTTGCTCGTCGCCATCGGTCTTCCCGTTGCGCTGATCTTTGCCTGGGTCTACGAGATCACGCCGCAGGGGCTGAAAAAGGGCGTCGACGTTGACCAGACGCAATCCATTGTCTACAAAACGGGGCAAAAGCTGAATGCCGCCGTTGCGGTGCTTGCGGTACTCGGTGTCGCTGCGCTGATTGGCGAGCGGTTGCTTCCTGAGTTTGAGCTGATACGTCCCGAGGCTGTCGAAGAGATTCCGCTGCGGCCGGTATACGATTCCTCTGAAATCGCCGGCGTCCCCAAGGAAATTACTTCCTATACGATGGCCAACGGACTGCGCATTATCGTCTGGCCTGACCACGATATTCCGAACGTGGTTATGTACAACTTCGTGCGCGCGGGTGGCCGCAACGAGTACCCGGGGATCACGGGTCTTTCTCATTTTTTCGAACACATGATGTTCAACGGCACCACCGAGCTGAAGCCCGGCGAATTTGATCGTGTCATGGAGGCTGCGGGTGGCGCCAACAACGCCTACACGTCAAACGACCTGACGGTTTACCAGAACTGGTTCCCGCGCTCGGCACTCAAGACGATA
>CAMYLB010000245.1 GCA_947259145.1 uncultured Woeseiaceae bacterium | reverse complement strand
CAGCGGCACACGGCGGCGTCGGTCAGAAAGCAGCAGCCATCGCGATGAATCAGGTCGGCGTGCCGTACCGCTACGGCGGCAGTAGCCCTCGTGGATTCGATTGCAGTGGGCTGGTGCAGTATTCCTATTCCCGGGCCGGCAAACGTGTGCCCAGAACGACCCGGCAGCTGTGGTCCTCGACAGCGGCTGTAGAACGACACGAGCTGCGCATCGGTGACGTGCTGTTCTTCAAGATCGCAGGAAAGATGTCGCACGTCGGTTTGTACTTGGGTGGCCGCCGCTTCGTACACGCACCATCGTCCGGCCGCACGGTCACGGTGGCGTCACTGGATTCGCCATTTTACAAGGATGCTTTCTTGCGAGCCGGGCGCCCGCAATAGACGAACAGCAAGAACGGCTCTTTGGTGCTACTGAATGATGAAAGCCTTTAACTGCTGTGCAAGGCCCTTGCACGCGGCGGCCTGCGTCCTCGCGATGAGTGGAATAGGAACAACCAGTGCGGGCAGGAACGATGTGCCGCTGAAGTCGGCTGTTACGGTGCCGGCCGATTCGTTGCCGTCGAGATCCCAAACAGATGCCTCGTAGTCTGCGTCTTTCTGCCACCAGGCGAATCCGAAACAACCGCCGCCGCCGGGGCCTGCGGCGCAGGACAGGCTGCCGCCCTGAGCGACGGTCTCAATGTCGCCATCCAGCCATACAATGTAGCGAACCCCGAGATCCTCGACTATTTGAGCCACACCAGGCCGTGTCATCAATTTGCTTAACCCTTTTGTCTCGGCCGGCGCCGTGCGCGGTTCGAACCATGGAAACAATGAGTCGACGAACTGCTGCCTTGGAATGACCCGCAGACCCTTGGAGCCACGTCCCAGCGCGTTCTCGATGCAACTGACGTAGTCGGATTCTGTTTCATTCCCCTGGTGATAACTTTTCGCCATGATGACAACAGCCTCACCCTCGCCGAGTCCGGTTACGTTTTCCCGCGCATTTTCGACGGTTGACGTAATGCAGCCGCCCAGGAAGAACAGGAAAAGCCCGAAAACCGCAATGGCCTGGGCGCGCAGTCGCGGATGACTCTCATTCATCGTCAATCCCTCCAATAGCGAAAACACCGAAGTCGTCTTCGGCGTCGTCTTGTGCCGGATCCACAGCCGCATCGGCGGCCATCCGGGCTGTCTGGACTGATGGTTCAGCGAGAGCCCCACCGGCCAGCTTGCTGATGCTCGTTGCTTTATCCATTTGCAGAATGATCAAAGCGGCGGCATCGCGCATTGCCAATACGGCCGCTCTTCGAAGAGAGTCCGAACCTCGAAGGCCCTGTTTCTGACTTTTACCGTATGCGCTGACGGTCCAGTTTGACGCGTTGTTGCCCTCCCGGTCAAAAATCCTGAGCCGATAGCGAATCCAAACCGCGAACGCCTTAGTCTTGCTTTGATTCGGAATCGAAAATTCGAACCCGTCAATAGTGGGTTCGATGAGTGCATCGAATTGGAAATCGCGTGCGTCATCACCGGGTCCGATGACCGTCAAACCGTCGAAAAGATGACCGAAAAGTTGCGTGAAGAATGTCGCATTCGCGCGACCAAGATCTATGGTCCACGACTCTTTACCGAGTACGTTCTCCTCATGCACGAAATGCTCGAACTCCTCGGGGATACGAAGCGCCACGTTGACAGGAATTTTCGCGACGCGCGGAGCCGGAATTTTCGGCCCGTCCATGGTTACGTTAGCGCCACAACCTGCAAGCGCCAGGACGAGCAGGCAGGCAGGGAGTGTGGCACGTATCTTGGCAATCAAATGGATGAAGTCCGCACGTCTATTTTGGGGTGAACTGTATATCAGAGCCTTTCGGCCCTGCAGAGTTCCAACGAATTAACCTGATTGTAATCCTGATTCACTTTAGTTGCAGTGCATCCACAGTGCAAATCAACGTCGGCTTCACTTGGCCGTCCGTTACCGGTATAAAGTCGACGACTCGATATGCCCGCATGCCCAGCGCCGAACGCCAATGCCAAGACCAAAGATTCTTGTCTTTCAACACGTTCCTTTTGAACCGCTAGGGACGCTTGATCCGTTGCTCAAAGCATCTGGATTCCGCATACCCTCATCACCGAGGTAGAAATCATCCGCGAAGCCGTGGAAAGCGAAATGTCAGTACTGGGAATCTGCCTCGGTGCGCAATTGCTCGCAAAGTCTCTGGGCGGGTCCGTGTCGCGCAATGCAGTTCGAGAGATCGGTTGGCATGACGTTAATTTGACGGAAGCTGGCGTTGACGACCCTGTGCTGACATCGTTCACCCCGCGTCAACAGGTGTTTCAATGGCACGAGGACGGAATCTTACTGCCGCCCGGGGCCGTGAACCTGGCGGGCTCGGACGCCAGTCCCGTCCAGGCGTTCCGCTATGGTAAACATGCGTACGGATTTCAATTTCATCTGGAGGCCAGTGGTCCGTTGATAGAACGATGGCTGACAGTTCCAGACCATCAGTCGACTCTCGATGAAGAACGGGACAAGATTGACGCTGAAACCATACGCCGGCAAACGACCGATTCAATCAGTCCGCTTATGGAACTCAGTCGGCAGACGTTCACGCGCTGGATAGATCAATTTGAAATTCGGCCGCGGCAGCAGCGCCTGCCGTCGAAGTAATCAGAAATCCCGCCACTCGAGCGGTGGCTCCTGCATCAGCGCAACCTGCTCGCGCAGAGCGAGCACATGGTCATCCCAGTATCGGCGGCTATCGAACCACGGGAATGCGAGCTTGAACGCGGGGTCCTCCCAGCGACGCGCCAGCCAGGCTGCGTAATGCATGATGCGCAGACTTCGAAGGGCTTCGACAAGGTGCAGCTCCCGGGCATCGAACGACCGGAAAGACTGGTATCCCTCGAGCAATGCGGTGAGCTGCGGCGTTTGCTCGTCCCGGTCACCCGACAGGAACATCCACAGGTCCTGTACGGCCGGTCCGTGGCGGGCGTCGTCGAGGTCAACGATATGCAGTTGGTCGCGCGTGACAAGGACGTTGCCCGGATGAAAGTCACCGTGCAGGCGGATTTCCCGAACATGACCGGAACGTTCAAAGCATGCTTCGACGCCATCAAGTACCAGTTCGGCGACACTCTCATAAGCGTCGCAGTTGTCATCAGGAATAAAGTCGTTGTCGAGAAGGTACTCGAGTGAGGCGACGCCGTAAGAGTGGATGTCGATAGTCGGGCGGTGTAGGAAGCGGCGTGTTTCTCCCTCAAGGTGAATGCGCGCAACCAGCCGGCCCAGTTGAGTCAGAAGATCGAAGTTATCCAGGTCCGGCGCGCGTCCACCGCGGCAGGCGTAGACGGCGAGCCGATGGTGCCCGGAGTGGTGCAGGGTTTTTCCGGCGAGTTCCAGGGGCGGGATTACAGGAATCTCCTGGCTTGCTAGGTCGAGTGCGAACGCATGCTCTTCGAGGATCGCGTCGTCACTCCAGCGTTGCGGCCGATAGAATTTTGCCACGATAGGTTTGTCGTCCTCGATGCCCACCTGGTACACGCGGTTTTCGTAACTGTTCAGTGCGAGAAATCGACCGTCGCACGCAAATCCCATCTCGCTCAGTGTGGTTAGTATGTCATCGGGGTGCAGGTCTGAAAACGCGAGGGCGGCTGCATCGCCAGTCACGAGACCTTCCTGCGCGAGTCCTTTTTTCGGTCGGATTCTGTCAACGTCTTCTTGCGCAGTCGCAAGTTTGTGGGCGTGACCTCAAGTAACTCATCATCATCCAGAAACTCCAGCGACTGCTCCAGCGAAAAGCGGATGGGCGGCGACAAGACCAGGTTTTCGTCGGTGCCGGCGGCACGGACGTTTGTTAGTTGCTTGGCTTTGGTGGGGTTGACCACGAGGTCGTTGTCGCGCTGGTGAATTCCGATGATCATGCCCTCATAGACCGGCGCGCCATGGCCGAGGAACAATCGACCGCGTTCCTGCAGGTTGAACAGGGAGTACGCGAGAGCTTTGCCCTGGGCCATCGACACCAGTGCTCCGTTATTGCGTTGTGCGATGTGACCCGGCACGCGCGGCGCGTAGTCCTCAAAGACGTGATACAGGAGCCCGGTACCGGACGTCGCCGTCAGGTACTCGGTGCGAAAACCGATCAGGCCGCGCGTCGGAATTCGGTAGTCCAGCCGGATGCGACCCTTGCCGTCCGGTAACATATTGAGGAGTTCGCCCTTGCGGTCGGCAAGACGGGTCATGACGGCGCCCTGGTGTGCTTCATCGAAGTCGACCGTCAATTGCTCCCAGGGCTCGTGCTCGGCACCGTCGACATCGTGCATGATGACTTCCGGGCGCGATACGGCCAGCTCGAAGCCTTCGCGGCGCATGTTCTCTACCAGCACCGACAGATGCAGCTCACCGCGTCCGGAGACTCGGAATTTATCCGGGTCGTCGGTTGCGTCGACGCGTAACGCGACGTTGTGCTTTAGTTCCTGGTCGAGACGTTCGCGTATTTGACGACTCGTTAGGTACTTGCCGTCCTGGCCCGAGAAAGGCGATTTGTTGACCTGAAACGTCATGTTGACGGTGGGCTCGTCGACCGACAGCGCTGGCAGCGCTTCCTCGTGCCCCGGTACGCATAACGTGTCGGAAATGAACAGCTTGTCGATGCCACTGAAAACGACGATGTCGCCGGCAGACGCCGATTCTACTTTCTGCCGTTTTAGGCCATGAAAACCGAAGAGCTCGAGTACGCGGGCGCGCCGGAAAGAGTGATCTGGCGCAACGACGCTCACCGATGCATTGGCACGCAACGTACCACGGCTGATTCGTCCGATCCCGAGGAGGCCAACGTAAGTATCATAGTCAAGGCTCGACACCTGCAATTGCAGCGGGCCGTCGATGTCGACATCCGGCGGCCGCACGTGCTCGACGATGGTCTCGAACAACGGCGTCATGTCGCCCTCACGAATGTCGGCGTTATCGCCGGCATAGCCGTTAAGCGCCGATGCATAAACGATCGGAAAGTCCAGTTGTTCGTCGGTAGCGCCGAGGCGATCAAACAGGTCGAACGTCTGATCGAGCACCCAGTCGGGACGCGCGCCGTCACGGTCGATTTTGTTGACGACGACCACCGGAACGAGCCCTTGTGCAAACGCCTTTTGCGTAACAAAACGGGTTTGCGGCATAGGTCCTTCGACGGCATCGACCAACAGCAGTACGCTATCGACCATCGAGAGCACGCGCTCAACCTCGCCTCCGAAATCGGCGTGACCGGGCGTATCCACGATATTGATGCGGTAGTCCTTCCATTTGACGGAGGTATTCTTGGCAAGAATGGTGATGCCGCGCTCGCGTTCGAGGTCGCTGGAATCCATGACACGGTCGGGCACAGCTGCGCGCGGACCCAGCGTGCCGGATTGCTGTAGCATCATCGACATGGGCAATGATCGCGATATTGCGAAGTTTGGAAATATCAGGCATCAGGGTAAGGCTCTGGAAGCAGGCGGCGGATTATAGAGAGCCGTTCTCTGAATAGATATGGCACGGCAGGCTGGAAATATGAAGAAATCGATTGTGATTACAGGGTTCCTGATGGCCATGGCCTCGTGCGGACAGGCTGAGCCTGGTTTTGATTTGGCGGCCTATGAACAAGAGGTGCTGGAGTGGCGGGCCGGGCGCCTGCAGCGGCTGAAGGACCCATTGGGCTATCTGAATCAGATCGGCCTGTACTGGCTGGAGGAGGGCTCCTACAGTTTTGGCTCTGATTCCGGCAACGATATCCGCTTGCCCGATAAAGTGGCGCCGCTGATTGGGGTATTCGAAGTCGGCGAAGACGGTGTCTGGATGACCGCGGAAGACGGGGCCGATGTTTACAGCGACGACCAGCCGGTGCAGCGCATACTTATCGCTGACGACACGACAGAAGCGCCAGTGCAGATTACGCATCAAACTTTAGCCTGGACTGTGGTCAAGCGCGACAATCGTTTCGCCGTAAGGGTGCGCGACTTTGAGCATCCCTTCGTCGCTACGTTCGGGCCGTTGCCGTATTTTGCTGTGGATGCATCGCTGCGCGTACCCGCGATTTTGCATCGATACGAAGAGCCCAGGATCGCCAATGTTGAAACCGTCATCGAAGGACTGGGTTATCACCCGGAATCGCCAGGCACGGTGCAATTCTCCGTTGACGGTCAGACCTTCGAGCTAGAAGCCTATACATCGGGCGACAATCTGTTCTTTGTGTTTGGCGACGCGACCAACCGTGACGATACCTACGGCGCCGGCCGTTTTCTTTACGCTGATGCGCCGGGAGAAGATGGCAAGACCGTGCTGGATTTCAACCTGTCTTACAGCCCGCCCTGCGCATTCAACGAGTTTTCAACCTGTCCCGTGGCGTCGCCGCGCAACCGCCTGCCGATTCGCATTGAAGCCGGCGAGAAATTCGATGCGGCACTGCACTATTCGGCCGAAGCAGGACACTAGTCGCGAATTTCGAAGGTCAGGCCCGCGTTTTTAGTGAGGCGTTCCAGCAGCAGGCCGCCCATGGCCGCGGCAGGAGTCCAGACCCCACCTCCGACCGTGATGTCGTCTTTGGCAAGGCAGACGGCGCATTCGCTGAGCATCTTACTCGTTGAGCCATAGCCTGGATCCTGGTCACCCGTGATTCGAGTTCGGATCAGTGTTCCGTCCGGTAGCTCACCGATCTGCATGAGGTTAAAGAAACCGGTCTTTTGCAATTCCGGACTGGGGCCTTCCCCCGGGTCCGGCAGTATGAACGTCTGCAGCAGTTTTCTCGTTGGCGCGAAGGCCGCGCCAATCATGAGTGCCTTGATCGCGTTGGCCATCATCGTGCCCTTGGTCCAACCGGCGATACCTTTTCCCGTCAACACCGCCTCGTGGTAACGAAAGTCTTTTCCATAGGGATAAGAGGCGAGGGCGTTACTGCGTCGGACCACTTTGGTATTGACGTTGGCCATAATGAAGGGTGCGGTCCAGGAATCTGCGTTATCGTCATACACGACATTCTGCTGATCTCTTCCATCTGGACCCTCGCGTTCTCCCTCCGGGTTGAGGGAGTACGGCTGCACGAGTACGCGCGCAACCTCGCGATCCTTGCGACCCTCCTCGATGAGATTGACCATGCTTGCAACGGTGCCGCCGCTGGCCGTGCCCTTTGTGGCCTTGACGAATAGCGTGATCGACTTGCAGTGCGCGCCGAATCGTTTCTTTGCCTCGTCCTGCAGGAACCACACGCCGATATCCATCGGCACCGAGTCGAAGCCGCAGCAGTGCACGATGCGTGCGCCGGTCTGTTGCGCACGCGCCTGGTGCGCGTCAATCATTTTTCGAATCCACTGCACTTCGCCAGCGAGATCGCAATAATGCGTGCCCGCCTCGACACAGGCTTCCACCAGCGAGGAACCGTAAAGGGCGTAGGGGCCCACCGTTGTGAGCACAACGCGGGTGCGGCTTGCGAGATCACTCAGGGAGTCCGGATCGAAGCTGTCCGCGACGATCGTTTCGAGCATTTCCTTATTTACGCCGAGTTCGTCTCGGAGCGCGTCTAGCTTGTCTTTGTTGCGACCCGCGATGGCCCAACGCAAGTCGCCGTCGACGCCATATCGGCGCAGCAGGTAGCTCGCAACCAGGGTCCCCGTAAAGCCGGTCGCTCCCCAGACAATAATGTCGAAATCTCTTGATCCTGTTGATTGACTCAAAGTTTCATCTCCAATAGCGCAACTTCTTTCTTGCCGCCTTCAGTCTGCTGCGTGCCGACCTGCACGAAGCCATATTGCCGGTGATACCGCATGGATGATTCATTGGCAGGCCGGATATTGACTTCACAGGTCATGACGTCAACCTCGCCCTGCAGGGACGCGGCAAAGTCCTGATACAGGCGCGAGGCGATGCCCATGCGCCTGGCCGTCGCCGACACGGCAACTCTGTCGACGTATCCAAAGTCAGTGTAGTTCTCACTGAACCAGCGATAATTGGGGCTGGCATAGGGCAATCCAGCCCTTAAGCCAATCAGAAAGCCAGCAAGCTGTTGTTCGTGTCTGACAACGCGAAAATAATGTGCAGTACTCGCGAACCACTCCATCTGCGCCATATCGATTCGGCTGACATGGGGGACCGAGTCGTCGTTCAGGCGCAAGACCTCGTCGAGGTCATTGGGGGTTACGTCGGTAATCTGCATGCCCGAAGTGTACCGTTACCCGCGCCCTGGCGTAGGTGTTACGCTCTTGGTGTTCGACATCGAGTCGTGCGGCGGGACTACGTCGGCAGCGCTATATTGAGAATCGGAGGAGATAAATGAACAAAGTAATCTGGCTTCTCGCCTGTGGCTGGGTCTTGCTGTTGGGTTGCGCGCGTGACATAGAAGCCGTTCCGGCATCGCCGCCCATAGTGGACTTGCAGAACGTCGGTGACATCCGGATTGCACAATCGCTTGATGGAATTACGTCCGCCGGGCAGCCCGACGAGGCCGCTTTCAAGGTCTTTGCTGACAGTGGCTATGCGGCCGTCATCGATCTGCGGACCGACAGCGAAGAACGCGGACTCGACGAACGAGTCGTGGTGGAGAGGTTGGGGATGGACTATGTGTCGTTGCCGATTGGCAGCGACGGCATCAGTTTTGACAACGCCAGGGCGCTGGACAAGCTGCTGAGTGGCTACGACCAGCCGGTGCTGGTTCATTGCGCCAGTGGCAATCGGGTTGGTGCACTGCTGGCGCTGCGCGCGAGTCTGAAGGGTGTCGACGATGCAGCAGCGATAGAGCTGGGAAAACAAGGCGGGCTGACGCGAACTGAACCGAAGGTTCGAGAGATCCTGGGCGAGAACTGACGGGCAGGTTCTGCCGTGTGAGCTGCCGTAAAGTGGTGGAGCCGAGGAGGATCGAACTCCCGACCTCCGCATTGCGAACGCGGCGCTCTCCCAGCTGAGCTACGGCCCCACACGAAGTTTTTAGTCTACACCGGAGCAGTAATGGGCAACCACGCCGGCACTGCTAGGTACATGCCAGAATTGACTTCCGCTGACTTCAACGCAGGATGGTCTGATCATGTGCGTTGGGAGAGCGACATGGCTGAAACCAGAATCGGAACAGTTACCCACTACTACAATCACCTGCACGTCGCAGGCGTGACGGTCACCGACGGTGAGCTGCATAAAGGCGACACGATTCATGTAAAGGGCCACACCTCGGACTTCGAGCAACAGGTCAAATCGATGGAAATTGATCATGAAGCGGTGGATGTTGCCAAGCCGGGCGACCAGATCGGCCTTACAGTGATCGGGCATGCCAGGGAACACGACGCTGTCTATATGGTGACCTAGGTTCGATAAAAAAAAACCGCCTAACGGCGGTTTCTTAGTTTTGGTGGAGGTGGTGGGAATGGATGCGCCGC
The DNA here is from genome assembly GCA_947259145.1 of uncultured Woeseiaceae bacterium. Lineage (GTDB taxonomy): Bacteria > Pseudomonadota > Gammaproteobacteria > Steroidobacterales > Woeseiaceae > UBA1847. The sequence goes on along the minus strand of CAMYLB010000245.1, from coordinate 571 downwards.
CTTCGGCGGCTTACCCCTTCGGGGCGCACTGTGTGCGTCCAAAACGGGCTGTGCCGCGTTTTGTGAATTGACTCGGGCCATCCTGGCCCTCGCCCTGCGGGCGCACTTTGTGCGTCCAAACCGGCTGTCCTGCCGGTTTGTCACTACGTGGCTTCTCTTCCCAGCCACTGTCCACAAAACAAAAAAAACCGCCTAACGGCGGTTTCTTAGTTTTGGTGGAGGTGGTGGGAATGGATTCGGTGCCTGCGGCACCTCACCGCTTCGCGGCGCATTGCGTGCGTCCAAAACGGGCTGTGCCGCGTTTTGTGAACCCACTACGTGGCTTCTCTTCCCGACCACTGCCCACCACCTACAAAAAAACCGCCTGTCGGCGGTCTTCTTGAGTTGGTGGAGGTGGTGGGAATCGAACCCACGTCCGCAAGCCCTACGCTACGAGATCTACATGCTTATTCCGTCTTTAATCTCACTGTGGGCTACCCGACGGGCAGGGAAAACTCACAGCCAGTTCAGCAAGGATTTAACGGTTTGAGCCCTGAACATGCCCGCGCCGCGGTCCTGTGTCGGTGACTCC
>CAMYLB010000244.1 GCA_947259145.1 uncultured Woeseiaceae bacterium | reverse complement strand
GGCAAGGTCGTCAAGTACAACGCCAATATCCTCGGCACCAACTGGCTGCACATCCAGGACGGCTCAGGCAGTGCTACTGAAGGCAGCAACGACCTGCTCGTCACAAGCGCGGCCGAGGCCGCTGTCGGCGACACCGTGGTCGTCACGGGCAACATCGTCCTCGACAAGGACTTCAGCGCTGGCTACAGCTACGCGGTGCTGATGGAAGACGCCAGCCTCACGGTAGAGTAAGAGACGACAGGTGCTTTCAAATCCATTAGCGCGGCCGTCAACGACCGTTGTCTGTATCGAGATTGCTTCGCAGGCGTTGATTGACGCTTTCGATTCGCTGAGTGCCTCGCCTTACTGACGTCTGTTAATGGCCGTTCGGAGACGGTCGCCAGGAAGCTGGCGGAGGGGCTGCTTCACGTCGCATAGCAGCCAGTCGAACGATTTGAGGTAAAATGACGGCATGACCCAAAGCGGCCTTTTGCAGGAATTGGCCTAGAAAGACCCGTAACGTCGTAGTCCTAGGAGACACCATGAATCAGAATGTTCACAACATCGAACGCGTCGTTCGCATCATTGTCGGACTGGCCATCATCAGCTTGGTATTCATCGGGCCGCAGTCAGCCTGGGGTTGGGTGGGACTGATTCCATTGGCAACTGGAATCATCGGCTGGTGCCCGCCATATGCGCTGTTCGGATTCAGTACGTGCAAGAAGCCGGAGTAGGTCAACCGAACAATCGAAGGTCCGCTTTTGCATAGATCTTGGTGCCTTTGACTTTCGGACGACAGCCACCGTGACACTTCAAAAAACCTCTACTCGTCGCTTCACGATCCCTAGTAGCCCGTCCGCCATGTGCCGACCGAATTCCTCGTAACTCTTCTCTGATGGATGATAACCATCGCGCGCGAACTGGTGTTGATCGGGCTCAAAGTCCAGCGGCACATGAACAGTATTGGGGAGCTTATCCACAACCTGCATGACCACATCGTCAAATGACCGACCCCGCATTCCGAAAGTGGCCCGCAATGGCTGCGGTAACAACGGAAAACTGTGCAGTGGCGGCATGCCAGCGACTGCAATGACGGCGCCGGGCGAATGTGCCCTCAGCTTGTCCAGGAGCAGCGACAGGTTTTGTCGCCATCTTCGGAGCGTCGTCAGGCCAGTTATGTCATTCACGCCGACAGACACGATGATGTAATCGACAGCAACATCGGGCAATTCTGGAACCAGCCGATCCAGAATCTTCGTCGAGTTGTATCCGCTGACGCCAAGCGCCTGCCAGGAGACGCAGCAGTTGAGTGACGTTGCAATTGCTGTTGCTGTCTGGCCGACCAGCGCCTTAGAGAGCTCCGTCGCGCCAACCCCGGCAATGATCGAGTCACCGACTGCGAGTAGACGAGTCTGTCGGCCATCGCCCGACGATCCCTGCAACTGCCCGCCAGCCGGCCCGAATCTGGGCGCCGTCTTGCGCACGTAAAGCGCCTGCGGCAAGAGAAACAGCAATACCCCCCAAAAAAGTACGTTTTTCATGGGTCGTTGGCTACGAAGCCCCGAACAAGGCGAAACATTCTGCACCTGTAAGATCTTTGGTCTTATTGGTGAACTCGTAGTAATCGGGTTTCTCGTCGATGAAGACCTGGCTCTTGAACGCCAGGCTTTCGCTGTCCTCAAAAAAGCCGACCGGAATCATGTGTTGTCCGGATTCCTTCAGGCGATAGAAGAGATGCGTCCCGCAGTTACGGCAAAAGCCACGTTCGGCCCAGTTCGATGAATCGAATACCGAGATATTTTCCTCGCCGTCTATTTCGATATCGGCCCCACAATCAATTTCCATGAACGGGCCACCACCCCAACGGCGGCACATCTTGCAGTGGCAGGCACCCACGCCATTACTGGCGTTTTTCGCTGTGATTTTGACTTCACCGCAAAGGCAGTGACCTCGTCTCTCGGTGGTATCTCTCATATTATCGTTCCTTGCTTTCCCTTCGGTTGTCGGTGTGTGAGCAGAGTCAGAATAAGCGCGAGCAAAGCCGGAGCCGCTTGCACATACAGAATAGACGTCTTTGCCGTTATTGCACCAAAAACGCCGGCGACAATTACGCAACTCAGAAAAAACACTCGAAGCGAAAAACCGTCCTCTTTGCGAATGAGACTCCAGATCAGACCGGCTGCAAGAAACCCATTGTAGAGACCCTGATTCGCAGCGAGCACAGCGGTTTGTTCAGCAAACTCCGCAGTGAGACCGAACGCCCGCAGTCCCGCTGGCTTGGTCCAAAGAAACATCTCCAGAACCAGGATATACAGGTGCTCAATTGCGACAAATGCGACTAGTGCGGTGGCGGCCCTTTTCATAAACAGGTGTCTCAGAGTGCGCCCGCGATACAACAGGCCTTGGCAGAGCTTACCGTACCGAGCATAAGTTGGGAAAATGTACGGTCTGACCCGCTTTTTCCCCAGAATCATTCTGGGACCCGTTAACTACGCTTCAAGGCGACCGATCAGCGCTGTAGTGTGACGCAGGTACGACGTGCAAGCGGTTGAAATGACTACGATGGTCGGATGTCTGCCGTTGCCGTCATGCAGCTCCTTACCGCCGGCATAGCGAATTACCCGAATGATGGCGACACTGTGGAGGAATTGATCGCGCGGGCTGATCTGCCCAACAGAGAAAAGTTGACCTGCGAGCACTGCAGGATAAGCCAGACGTTGGAGAAATCCGCGCTCTGCGCATCTAATAGGATTCTCGTCTGGAGAAATCAGGAAGGAATTTGTAGCGTTTGTATTCCCACCGATATTGCTCCGGGCAATCAAGTACGCATTGCTCGACCGATTTGTTCAGTGCGGCCAACGCTGTTGAGGGATCGGGCGAGTAAATCTCTTCATCAACGGGGCGGAATACGAGTTCGTAACTGTTATCGGGCTGATGCTTCGCGTATGCAGAAACTGCCCTGCTGCCAAATCGATTGATCAGTTTCGTAACCAATGTCATTGTCAAAGCAGGCTCACCAAAAAATGGCGCAAACTCACCACTTTCACGCGCGGGTATTTGATCGGGCAGTATGACTACAAGTTCACGAGACTTCAGTGCGCTCATCAGCGCCCGAACCCCCGACTTATTGGCTGGCACTAAAGTGTTTCCATGTCGTTGCCTCGCTCGATGGATGACGTCATCTATGGCTGCCAACTTTATCTCTTTGTATAGCGTTGTCACAGGATATCGAGCTGCGAGGTAGGTCCCGATCACCTCCCAGTTACCCAAGTGCGGCACGAGCAGAATGACGCCACGATTCTCTGCAATTAATGAGTGCAGGTGCTCGTCACCGACAACACTGGAAAAACGGCCAAGTACCCGCTCGGCTGGCCACAACCAGCTGGAGCCGAGGTCTGCCACACTACGGAAGAGTTGCAGAAAGCTCGCCTTCGCAAGACATCGTTGTTCGGCTAATGGTCGCTCGGGAAAAGCGATCGCTATGTTGCATTCGGTAATTCTTCGGGCGGCGATATTTAACCGCCACACCAGCCGGCCGACACATGACGCCAGAAAATGCACTAAGCGCTGGGGGAGCAAAGCGCAAAGACGTAGCGATGCTCGAAGCGTAAACTTAATCGCGGTGTCCGCCGCACGTCGCGCGACACTTTCTTCGATGTCAGAACCAGCGTGATCCATGCGCGCCTAAAATACTGCGTAATTCTTCTTCTCGTTCCAAAGGAAACCCCAAGAATCCCTGAAAAGACTTCAAATCAAACGGAGGCCTGCTTTGGGCCAGTAGCAGCCCTTTCCAATACGGTAAATACTAGCACTTGAGCGGCTACTGGTGGTGCACATCGGGCAGGTACCGGGTAGCACTCGCAGGCCCTCGACGTTGGCCGATGGCACGATCTCGGCCATCCGGGTGCAAGGATTTAGGCCGATACCACCGCCGCCGACCGAAATTTGTTTCAATTTGTGCGATCCGTCGTATTTCATAGTCCCCGGCGCAGCCATACTGGCAGCAACACGAAATGTGTCCTTAATCTGAATCAGGGACAGCTATGGGCAGCTCGATTTTTGAAATAGCGTTGTATGCACTCGGCAGTGGCATTCTGGGTGTCGTTTGTGGCTGGCTGGTTCACGCCATGATTGGCAAACGTCGCATCGACCAGATGACCAACGCCGCCGCGACGAAATTAGACGGCGTCACTGTCGAGAGGGACGATTTCGCCAACAAGTATTCCAGATCGCGAGCGAAGATCGAGTCTCTTCAAGCTAACATCGCTAAACGCCGTACCGCGTTTGAGTCCGTACTTGAGAAATCCAAGTTGCTGGCCAAGAACGTACTCATGCTTCGCAGGGAACGTGAGAACACCAAGATCAAGCTTGGTTCCATGCAAGAAGCGCTGGGGTCATTAAGACAACAAACCACTGCGCTGCAATCTGAGTTCGAAAAAGCCCAGGAGTTCTACAAGCGCGAACTGCTTAAGTCGCTTGAAAAGCGCAAGCTGCTCGAGAAGGAAGTCGATGAAGCACGATCGGAGCAAGAGTCGTTTGCCAAACTTGTAGAATCAGCCACTCTGGAACACGGATCCACCGAAAACATGATC
>CAMYLB010000243.1 GCA_947259145.1 uncultured Woeseiaceae bacterium | reverse complement strand
GACGCTGGGTGACGAAGCGTTCCTTGGCTTCGTCGTTGATGCGCTCGATCGTTCCGGTGTGTCGCCATCGACAATATGTTTCGAAGTCACCGAGGGCGCGATACTGTCGAATGTGCAGCATGCGCAGCGATTCATTGAGGTCTTGCATGGCATTGGATGCGAATTTTCGCTCGACGACTTCGGCAGCGGGCTCGGCTCATTTTCGAGTCTGAAGCATCTTCCAATCGATTACTTGAAGATCGATGGCACCTACACGCGTGACCTGCGCTCCGATCTTGTGAACCAGGAAATGGTCGCCGCGATGATCAAGCTGGCCCGAACGATGCAGTTCCGTGTTGTTGCCGAACAGGTTGAAAATCAGGATGACTTCGACTGGTTGCGGGATATTGGTGTCGATTTCGCGCAGGGGAATTTCATCGAGGCGCCCGCACTTCTCGGTACAGCAACGACGGGCACCTTCAGAGCGCTCAACTCCTGAGCTGCGAGCCACCCACCCATCATGGTGAGGGCCGCGGTTGGGGAGTTCCTCGCGCTTAACCTCGCTCGGCGTCCTGCCTCGCTCGCATCGAGCTCCGCTTGCTTTGGCGTCCATGCGTCGCTGCGCTTCGCACGACGCTTGAGAAATTCCCCAACCGCAGCCCTCACCGCCGTCGCCCGGTCGTGTGTCTGTAGGAGCGCCCCCAGGGCGCGAAGCGTAGCGGCGGTCGCGAGACCGCTTGGGTTGTCGGCCGATTGCCTTGGGTAGGTCAGCCATCAACGGCGCTGCGCAAAGAGGTGATAGACGTTGGTTCGGGTGGCATAAAAAAAGCCGCCGAACGAAAGTCCGGCGGCTTTTGGATCAAGCGTTGCAGGTTCTGCTTACAGCAGCGGAACCATCAGCAGGGCAACGATGTTAATGATCTTGATCAGCGGGTTGATCGCGGGACCGGCGGTGTCCTTGTATGGATCGCCGACCGTGTCACCCGTAATCGCCGCTTTGTGTGCGTCGGAGCCCTTGCCGCCAAAGTTGCCATCTTCGATATACTTCTTGGCGTTGTCCCAGGCGCCGCCGCCGGCTGTCATCGAGATTGCGACGAACAGACCGGTGACGATAGTGCCGAGGAGCAGGCCGCCGAGCGCTTTCGGTCCAAGCACGAGGCCGACGATAAGCGGTACCGCAATGGGTAACAGGCTGGGCACGATCATTTCCTTGATGGCCGCTTTGGTCAGCAGGTCAACAGCACGGCTGTAATCGGGCTTGCCCGTACCTTCCATGATGCCTTCGATCTCCCTGAACTGACGACGAACCTCCTGAACCACTGCGCCCGCCGCGCGGCCGACCGCTTCCATCGCCATCGCGCCGAACAAAAACGGCACGAGACCGCCGAGGAACAGGCCGATAATGACGAGGTGGTCGTTCAGCAGGAACTGCACGATGATGCCCTCCTGCTCCAGTGCGTTGGTGTAATCGGCGAACAACACGAGAGCGGCGAGGCCGGCAGAGCCGATGGCATAGCCCTTGGTGACGGCTTTCGTCGTGTTACCGACGGCGTCGAGTTGATCGGTGATCTTGCGAACTTCGGGCGGCAATTCTGCCATCTCGGCAATGCCACCGGCGTTATCGGTGATCGGACCAAATGCATCAAGCGCCACTACAACACCGGTCATCGACAGCATGGCCGTGGCCGCGATTGCGATGTTGTAGAGCCCCGCGAGGTTGTCGCCAGCCGGTGCCAATGCGAACGCGCCCCAGATACTCGCGCAGACTGCCAATACTGGCAGTGCCGTCGCTTTCATCGAGATACCGAGGCCCGCGATGATGTTGGTTGCATCACCGGTAAGGGATGCTTCCGCAATCGTTTTGACAGGCTTGAAGTCGGTACCCGTGTAGTACTCGGTAATAACGACCATCGCGGCCGTTAGTGCAAGGCCGATCAGTGCCGAGTAATAGATGCTCATCGCCGCACCGCTGCCACCCATCATCATGTTGGTGACGAAGTAGAAGGCGATGGCTGCGAGAACGCCCGCAACGATCATGCCCCTGTACAGCGCACCCATGATCTTGCCGCCTTGGGATGTCTTGACGAAGAACGTGCCGATGATCGACGCGACAATAGAAACGGCGCCAAGAACCAGTGGGTAGACAACCGCTTCAGCACCGTAGTTGACCGCGACCAGGCCGCCGAGCAGCATCGTGGCAATAATGGTTACCGCGTAGGTCTCGAAGAGGTCGGCCGCCATGCCGGCGCAGTCACCGACGTTGTCACCGACATTGTCGGCGATTACGCCAGGGTTGCGGGGGTCGTCTTCCGGAATCCCGGCTTCAACCTTGCCAACCAGGTCGGCACCGACGTCGGCGCCCTTGGTGAAGATGCCGCCGCCAAGACGAGCGAAGATCGAGATCAGAGATCCGCCGAACGCCAAACCGATAAGCGCGTGAACTGCTTGATCGGAGCTGAAGCCGTTGCTTGTCAGGATGAGGAAGTAACCGGCAACACCGAGCAGACCGAGTCCGACCACGAGCAATCCCGTGATGGCACCGCCGCGAAAAGCGACATTCAGCGCCGGGTTAACGCCCCTGGTTGCTGCTTCAGCGGTGCGAACGTTGGCGCGTACCGACACGTACATGCCGATATAACCGGCGAGCGCCGAAAAAATAGCGCCGATTGCGAAGCCGATAGCTGTCGCCCATTCGAGGGCGAAGCCCAAAACGACGAACAACACGACGCCGACAGCGCCAATCGTCGCGTACTGACGATCCATGTAGGCTTTGGCACCTTCCTGAATCGCCGCGGCGATTTCCTGCATGCGGCTGTTGCCGGCCGGTTGCTTAAGAATCCACTGTGTCGAAATAATTCCGAACAGTATTGCGAGCGCGCCCGCACCGATCGAGAGCCACAGGGCCATCTCGTTAGACATCAGATTATCTCCTGATTTTGTAGCGAACAGATCAAACGAATCCGCTATCGCCAACCGTCAAGGTGGGCGTCAGGGCTTCGTTCGGTAAAAATCTCATTGTTGTTTTCTTCTGATGCTGCGCGTTCCCCGACCCTCGAACCTGGTTCTTGACTTGGGGTCCACCCGCAGCAGGCCGCGCATCATACCACAAATTGGGTGCCTGTCTTGGGCTTCACCGGGCGGTTTTTTAGCTTGGCGACCTTCGGTAAGCCATTGATATAAGGGGGATAATTTTCGCCCTTGATGAGTGGCTGCAGATAGCGCCGGGCCGCTTCGGTAATGCCGAAACCATCCGTGGTGATGTAACGCCGCGGCAGCATCTTTTCCTTGTTTGCGATGCGGCCGAGGGCCGCCGATTCGATTTTCCAGCGGTACGGCGTGTCGGAAACACGCTTGATGACGGGCATGACAGCGGTTTTTCCCCGCAGGGCGAATTCGACCGCCGCCTTGCCGACAGCGTAGGCCTGTTTGACATCGACGTCGGACGCGATGTGGCGGGCAGAGCGCTGCAGGTAGTCGGCGATGGCGTAATGGAATTTATAGCCCAGGTTCTCTCGCACCATGTTGGCAACGACAGGCGCGACACCGCCCAGCTGGGCGTGGCCGAAGGCGTCGCGGGTACCGGCTTCTGCGAGGAATTTTCCGTTCGCAAATGCAGCGCCCTCACTGACGACGATGACACAGTAGTCGTACTTTTCGACGCATTCGCGGACGCGCTTCAGAAATGCGCGCTGCTGGAACGGAATCTCCGGGAACAGGATGATATGGGGTGCATCCCCGGGTTTTTTGCCGGCGAGACCACCCGCGGCGGCGATCCAGCCGGCATGCCGTCCCATGACCTCCAGAACGAAGACTTTGGTCGAGGTCTTGGCCATCGAGAGTACATCCATGGCCGCTTCCTGGGTGGAAACGGCGACATACTTGGCAACCGAGCCGAAGCCGGGGCAGTTATCGGTAACGGGCAGGTCGTTGTCGACGGTTTTAGGGACGCCAAGGCAGGTCACCGGAAATCCCATGCTCTTACTGATCTGCGACACCTTGAGAGCCGTGTCCATGGAATCGTTGCCGCCGTTGTAGAAGAAATAACCGATATCGTGCGCTTTGAATACTTCGATCAGGCGCTCGTATTCGGCACGATTTTCATCGATGCCCTTGAGCTTGTAACGGGCGGAGCCGAACGCGCCACCCGGCGTATACATAAGCGCAGCGATCGTCGCAGCACTTTCCTTGTTTGTATCGATCATGTCTTCGGTCAATGCACCGATAATTCCGTTACGCCCGGCATAAACGTTCGCGATTTTTTTCGGATACTTGCGTGCTGTCTGAATTACGCCGCACGCGGATGTATTGATGACAGCCGTGACACCGCCGGACTGGGCATAAAACGCGTTCATTGCAGACATGGTCGTGGTTCCCCGCAGTTCAGATATTTTTGTGCGCATGAGCATAGCTGAAACGAAATGCCGTGGCATCGGCAATTTCCGAAAGTGTCGCTTTCTCAGCATTGACCTCCTTGCGCATAGTCGGTAGCGTACCTCGCCCGGTGTTTTCACCGGGTTTCAGGCATCCTTGCTATCAATAATTCACTGGAGAGGCATTGGCCATGCGTATCGTATTGCTGGGCGCACCCGGATCAGG
>CAMYLB010000242.1 GCA_947259145.1 uncultured Woeseiaceae bacterium | reverse complement strand
GAGGTGTGCTCCTCCTGCCACCCGTTCTACACGGGCAAGCAAAAGATCGTCGATTCGGGCGGACGCGTAGACAAGTTCCGCCGCAAATACGGCATGAGCAAATAACCAGCCGCTGTTCCGGCAGTAACCCTGGTCTCATTGCGTCTTTCCACGACTTCTCAGGTCGTGGCGCTCTGCTATGCTCGTAGCGTTTGATTCAACGACATTGAGGAATAAGAGATGAGCGACGACGTATACCGCCTTATCGGCCCTGGTGGCAACGAGATGAAGTTGCCTATACGCACCGGCACGGTCGGCCCCAACCTGGTGGATATTGGGGCGCTCTACAAGACCAAGGGCGTTTTCACGTATGACCCGGGCTTCGTCTCGACGGGTAGCTGCGAATCCGATATCACCTACATCGATGGCGAACAGGGAATTCTGATGTACCGGGGCTATCCGGTAGAGCAGCTCGCCGCGAACTCGAGCTTTATCGAAGTTTCTTACCTGTTGTTACACGGTAATCTGCCGACGTCCAAAGAGCTCGAAAAGTTCGAAAGGACGATTCGCCGGCACACCATGCTCAACGAGGGCATGCTGAACTTCTTCAAGGGCTTTCGCTACGACGCGCATCCGATGGCGATGTTGTCCGCAGTCGTCGGATCCATGTCGGCGTATTATCACAGCGAGATGGATGCATCGAATCCTGATCACCGCGATATATTCGCACACAGGATTCTCGCGAAGCTGCCGACGATCGCCGCCGCCGCTTACAAGCTGAATACCGGTCAGCCATTTATTTATCCGCGTAACGACCTGAACTACTGCGAGAACCTCCTGCACATGCTGTTTGCGGTTCCGGCAGAGCCCTACGAAATTGATGAGGTTGCCGCCGAAGCACTCGACCTGTTGTTTATTTTGCATGCCGATCATGAACAGAACTGTTCGACCTCGACGGTCAGGATGGCCGGAAGCTCCGGCGCAAACCCCTATTCGGCCATTGCTGCGGGTATCGCCGCACTTTGGGGGCCTGCACACGGTGGTGCCAATGAGGCGGTTCTCAAGATGCTCGAACAAATCGGGGACGTCAGCCAGATCAAGAAGTACGTCGACAAAGCGAAGGACAAGTCGGATCCGTTCCGGCTGATGGGCTTCGGTCACCGCGTGTACAAGAACTTCGATCCGCGCGCGACGATTATCCGCGACATGTGCCACAAGATTCTGCAGCGGCTCGACCGCAAAGATACGCCGTTGTTCGATCTGGCCCAGGAGCTCGAGCAGGTTGCACTCAAGGATGACTACTTCATCGAGAAGAATCTTTACCCGAACGTCGACTTTTACTCAGGGATAATTTACAAGGCCCTCGGTATTCCGACCTCGATGTTTACGGTAATGTTTGCCCTGGGACGCTCGGTAGGGTGGGCGGCGCACTGGCGCGAGATGATAGCTGATCCGACGACCAAGATCGCAAGACCACGGCAGCTGTACACCGGGCCGGCACAACGGGATTACGCGCCCATCGAAAAGCGGTAACTCCCCCCCACCATCCACCGCCTATTTGCGCGGCGGCGATCGCCGGGGAATCTCAGTCGCTCAGACAGCGCAGCAGTCTCGTTCGCGTGCCTCGAACGGCCAGACGAAGCAGCGGCGGCGAGTGCGGGGTGTTTTGCGAAGCGACGTTGCGCAAGCTGGAGTTAGCAAAATTTCCCCGTGCTCGCCGCCGCGGTCAGAATGGTAGATGGTGGGCGGTGAATTTGGGGTGCGCTTAAACGTGTTCAAGTAGCAGTTGCACGGCATCCGAGTCGACCCGCTTCATCGGCTTACCGTCGACCGGGCTCATTGGCGCCTGTCGAATTCCGTCAATGGGAAACACGGTTACCTGGATCGCGTTGTTGCTGTGATGAAACTCAAAGCCGGCAAATGTCTCGACCTGGTTGCGACGGCTCTTCAGGCGCCGCTCGTAGGGCCGGAAGCTGATGCCTATATCCGTGAGCTCCAGTGCGACCGCTTCGGGACTATCGGCGAAGACATGCAGGTTTACCGCCGAGTTTTCATCCGCAGTACCCACGAGCACGGGCCCGACAAGTCGCGGTGTAAACGTTCCAAGGAGTTTCATGGCCGAGAGCGCCGCGACCCGCATAAGGGTTAGTTGATCGGTGTGTGATTCGCGCCCGAAAATTTTCAGGTGCTCGACGATCGCCGCCTCGATCTCCGCATTGCCCGGCAACGAACCGCGCCCGCCGACTCCCAGTCGCTCCGCGGCCTTTTGCTTGGCCAGTCGAAAATCGCGAATGCCGTGATCGACGATGATGCGAGCGGCTTCCTGTGCCACGAGCTGGCGCGCCCGTTCGGCCTCACTGTTTTTTTGTCTGGCCATTGCGTTAGAAGAGCGGCTCGTCTTCCTCGCCGTCTTGTCCTTCCTCTTCGGGTGGCGCGTCAATTCCGGCCGCGTCGTTGTAAATATCGGGCGGTTCTTCGGCGAACTCGCACTTTGGAACATTGCCGGCGCGGAAGACCTCGAACACGACGTTGCGCTGTCTTGCGCGCGCGGGACAGCCGCTCTCACGATCAATAAGCACCGATACTATACCTTCAGGCATCGGCATTTGATGCTCCGGTACGCCGGCCAGCGCGATGCGCGAAAACTCGACCCAGATCGGCAATGCTGTCCTCGACCCCTCTTCACCCGGGCCAAGCGGCCGGTCGTCGTCGTAGCCAACCCAGACAATACTGGCCAGATCCGCATTGAAGCCGCCGAACCAGGCATCGCGCCGGTCATTCGAGGTACCGGTTTTTCCCGAGAGATCGTTGCGGCCGAGCGCCATAGCGCGGCGGCCCGTCCCGCGACGCACGACGTCGCGCATCATGTCCTGCACGAGAAACATGTTTTGCGGGCTAAGCGCCTGCGGGGCAATGACGACATCCTTGAAGAGCTCCGGTGCTGTGCTCGCATCGGGCCGGTAGTTGAGCGCCACATCAGCCATCGCGTCCAGCGTCATTTCGGGAGCCGGCTCGCGGCCAAACCGATAATCCGGTTCTTTCGGGACACACTCGTCACAGACAACAGCCGGCTCGCCGCGGTACAGGGTTTCACCCTCGGGTCCGTAAATCGCATCGATCACATAGGGCTTCACCGCATGCCCGCCGTTGGCAATAATTGCGTAGCCCTGCGCCATATCAAGCGGCGAAGTCGCGCCGCCACCCAAAGCGAGGGAACCGTTGCGCGGCAGTGCGGCGCCGCCGAAGCCGAAGTTTTCGATATGGCGAACGGCATTGCCGATACCGGTGTTGAAAAGTAGCAGCCGAACCGAGACGAGGTTCATAGAGCGAACCAGCGCTTCGCGCATGCGCGTGGGGCCGTAAAATCGCCCGCTGTAGTTTATGGGTCGCCAGACGGCTTCGAGTTCCGAGGAATTAATGACAACGGGCGCGTCAAGAATGATGGTCGCCGGCGTATTGCCATGTTCAAGTGCGGCGGAATAAATAAACGGCTTGAACGACGAGCCGGGCTGGCGATATGCCTGTCGTGCCCGGTTGAACTTGCTCCTCGTGAAGTCGAAGCCTCCTGTGAGGGCTGCGACAGCGCCATCAAACGGATCTATCGCTACGACCGCTCCTTGTGCTTCCGGTACCTGGGCCAGTGCCCAGCTACCGTTCGAAGTGGGCATGACGTAAATAAGATCACCGACCGACAGCACATCGGTAACGGCTTCTGGCACGGGGCCGGTGGTCTCACGATCGATAAAGGGCTTGGCCCAGTTGATACCGCTCCAGGGCAAGCTAGCCTGGACGCCACCGCCGAATACAATGTTGGCGGAGTTGTTTTCTGAAACGGCTGTGACCAGCGCGACAGAGAGACCGCCCGGGGCGTATTGCTCCAGCGTTTCGCGAATTTCTATCGGCCATTCCTCAAACGGCTTCGTCAGGACGTCGTCACCGAGTTCCAGATTCATCGCCGGACCGTGGTAGCCGCGTCGCCGCGTAAACTCAAGCAGCCCGTTTCTCAGTGCGTAGTTGGCCGCTGTCTGCAGACGCGAATCGAGAGCAGTGACAACCTGGTAGCCGTTCGTGTAGGTGCCCTCTCCAAAACGCTTCAGCATCTCGCTGCGCACCATTTCGGCGACGTAAGGCGCATTCAGCTCAACGGCTGCGCCGTGTAACTGCGACTCCATCGGAAAGGCCATCGCCTCCGCAAAACTCGCATCGTCCAGGTAGCCGAGATCCTGCATTCGCCCGAGTACGTAGCCACGGCGCATTTCGGCATTTGCTGCGCTGTAAACCGGGTTGTACCGGGATGGCGCCGGCAGAACGCCCGCCAGTGTCGCGGCTTCTGCCGCGTTGACGTCTCTGAGGTTCTTGTTGAAGTACACCTGTGCAGCGGCAGCGACGCCATAGGCGCGTTGCCCGAAAAACATCTTGTTGAGGAACAGCGCCATGAAATTGCTCACGCGTAAGAAAGTAATCGCGCGCCAGCTGCTGCGTCAGCGTACTGCCGCCGCCACTGATCTCGCCGCTTCTAAGCAAGCGCGCAAACGATCGCGCAATTCCCTGGTAGTCGATGCCCGGATGATCAAAAAAGCGCCGGTCCTCCGCGGAGACAAACGCGTGCACGATATCAGGCGGCAAATCCTCGAACGTGACAAGGATGCGCCGCCGTTCACCGATCTCGGATATCAGGTAGCCATCGCGACTGAAGATACGGAGCGGGATTTGCAGTGGAATATCGCGGATTGTCTCGGCTCGCGGCAATCCGGGCTCTACATAATAATAGGCCCCGATGACAGCGGCGACCGCCGCAACGGTACCGCTGGCCCCCAGGCCAAGCATCACTATCAGGCTCCTGATGAGCCGTCTTCTGCGGATGTGACGTGGATTCTTGTTTGTTTTCCGTGGTTTATGCATAGTTGCTGGCGATTTCCGGCAATTATCCCGGGTTAGCGGGGCGCTGGTCCACTATATAAAGGTACGGTGGTGGTCGGCGGGTGCAGGAAATGTGGCTTTTTCAGGGCAAGGCTTTTTGCTAACTTGGTCGAGGCGGCTGATGATAGACGCGCAGTGCTGAACGCTGCAATAACGAGTCTCGCTCCCAGCCGCCGACTGGTTCACGGAAAGTACCCACCGGGCCGCTTTACTATAGAGATTATTGGATCGTGAACAAAGTCACGTTTTATTTAACATTTTATTGATATATAGTTAAATCGAATTGCTAATGCCCAACCTACAATTGGCTCGCAACTTACCGACTTAGAAGGAAAAATACGTGCTTTTTGGCAATAAATCACAGCCATTGCTGGGCCTCGATATCACGAC
>CAMYLB010000241.1 GCA_947259145.1 uncultured Woeseiaceae bacterium | reverse complement strand
GAGGGCATCGAGATACTCGTCGCTGACCGTCCAGTCATGCACAAGGTCTCGCTTGTTGATCAGCAGTACGATGGGAGCCGCACCGTATTTCCCTGTAATTTGACTGTGAAGATGCTCGATGGCGGCCAATGTGTCAGGCCGGGTACCATCCGCAACGTAGATAAAGCCGCTGGCTCCGCGAAGATAGGCCATTTCCTTCGGACCGAACTCGTCGGCGCCCGCGACGTCCCAGATCACAAGTTTGTGCACAATCCCCGGTGCGGGTAAGTCGATTTCCTTGGTGTCAATTTTTACGCCAACTGTACTCAGATATTTCTCCGAAAACTGGTTGGTGACAAAGCGCTCGACGACGCTGGTTTTGCCGACGGCAAAATCGCCGATGACACACACTTTGCTTGTTACACGTGTCACGGCAGTTCCGGCAACGACCGTAGCTGCAAATCGACCTGCACGTAACGTTGACTGACATCCTCTCGTGACTGGCCGTCGGCAATACTGAAATCGGGCTGACGCATGATGCGCACGTTAACACCAGCCGACGCCAGAGCGCCGGCAGCAAAGGTAGCACGTCGATCTGCCAGCGCTGCGTTCGTCGCTGCGTCGCCGATGGAATCGGCCGACCCCTTGGCCGTCACGGCTACCGAATAGGCGAAACCACCAGCATCGTCCACGAGGTTCGCAAGTTCTGATGCGAACTCGCGTAGCTTGTCCTCATCCCCTTCGACCATGTCGACGCCGCTCTGGAAAAAGAATTTTCTCTGATTCAGGCTTGCGACCCGGTCGGCGAACTTTTGCCGATCGCTGGAGCTAAGATCGCTCACATCGAGCTGGTCGACTCCCGCCAGATTACCGAAACGGGACTGCAAAGTTTGTCGCCACGACCAGGGAGCCTCGCCTCTGACGTACAGGGTCGTGCCGGCCACGCTGAATTCGACCGACCCGGGTTGGCCGAACATTTGTGCCGCGCGTACCGCAAGAATTTCCGGCTGCAAGGACTGGAACGGCCGCATCGAAACTGTCAGTCGATCCGCCGGGACGTCAACACTCTCGGCAACGGCGATGACGTCAACCGCCAGCGGATCCTTGAGCCCGCGCACAACGAAATTCTTGCCGCTACGGTCGATATTCGTTACGTAGATACCGGGCGTGGCGTTAAGCGCCGCATCGAGCTTTTCGTGTTGCTGCGAGTAGATCCAGCTGCGTACGCCAAAAAAGGCGGCAGCTGCTACCAGCAATAGCAGCAATATGACTAGCGGAACGGGCGGTCCCTTGCGGGTCTTGCCGCTTTCCTCGCGCGCCTCAAAGCGGAGACACCGTTCGAGTTCTACCTCAACATCGGGAATCGTACTCGTGTCCCCTTTGTAGTCGCGAATGGCGTCACCGTAGCGAAAATGGATGCGCTCGAGAATGGCACTAAGCTCGGCACGCAGATTCTTGGGCGGCACACCGCGTATGACACACACGAGCAGCGCGTGCGGTCCATGCACGGCCCACAGCGTAAACTCGCCCATATCAGCCGACTCGAGCCGCCCCGTCCGATCCGGTGAGAACGACTCTTTGACGAAATCCTGAATCGCGGTAAACATCGCGGAAACGGCGTCGCTGTCTTTGATCTTCGATAATTCATGATGAACATGGTCGACGAGCAGACCGTTTTCGCGACTGATCAAATACGCTTGTTCGACCCGATAAAGCATCGTCTTTTGCAGGATATATTCGCCAAATGGCACGCCCGCACGCGACGCCTGCCAACGCCACTTCAGCCCTTGGGGGCTGACGCTGTGCTCTACCGCTTCGTTGATCTGCTGCGAGAAATTGCGCAGCGCATGCATGATCGACTTGCGAATCGCCGGCCCCATGACCGGGTACAGCGCATCGGCATAGGTTTCCGGCTCGTCGCGGAGCGCCCGCTGCACACACTCGCCAACGGGCTGGGTCAGCGACTCAACGAGCTCGCCGTCCTTCTGATGACTTTGATGGATTGCCTCGGGCAGGATATCGGCAACATCGGCCGTTCGGATCTCGCGACGCTCCACGCGTTCGGATATCGAGTCCAGGGCCTGTTTCTCGGCGCCGAACAGTAGTTCTTTTAGCTGGTCGAGATCGTTCATCGATGCTCTGCCCCGAAAGCCGGCTCAGGCGTCGGACTGTTTGGCGTTCTTCTTCAGGCGCACCGCAACCTCGCTCAGGACCGCCGCCAGATCCTCACGGCCGACCTTACGCGTCTCGATGGACAGGCTCTTGCTGAGCTGCTCGTAGCTGTCGTGAATCATGCCCGACAGGTCTTCACCCTGTTCCTTCAATACGCCGCGCAGGTCTTGCGTCTCACTGCCGATCTGCTCTTCGAGCTCAACGCACCAGGATTCGACTTGTTCCGCCAGCTCCTTGAATTCCTTCGAGCCCTGCCTGCTCTCATCTATTCGGGCCTTGCGCTCATCTTTCAGGTTTTCAGCCAGTTTTTCGACTTCGCGCTTGATGCTGCTATTGAGTCGATCTACACGCTTTTCAAAGTTCGTCGAAATCTGCTCGATATTTCTGCTGAGCCGCTTTTCAAGTTCGGCAAAACGCTGCTCGTAGTCGCGCATTTGCCCGCCGAACAGAATCTCGCGGATCTTATCGACATTGCCGTCAACGTTTTCGGCCGATAGGCCGGACTGGTTTTGAGGTTGCTTCTTTGCCATGACCTTACTTCTCCATACCAATATCGTTCTACACTCGCCCTTATGCGTCGACTCGTTCTATCCGGTAGCCGTGCTGGTAGACCGCCGACAGTATCCAGCCATTTTCTTCGCCCAGCTTGAGCTTCTTCCGCAAGCGACTCACGTGCGTATCGACGGTTCGCGTCGATACCGATTTATTTTCGATGCCCCAAATGGCCTCGAGCAGGTGATTGCGCGACATCATTTTTCCGGCATTGCGAAAAAAGAACAGCGCCAATTCGAACTCCCGATTTGTCAGGCCTAGTTTCTCGCCGTTCAGGCTTACCGTCTTGTTCGTAAAGCTCAGGGAATACGGCGCAACGTCGAGGTCCTCTTCCTCCGGCTTGTTGCCAGCTGCCCGTCTCAATACTGCTGATACTCGCGCAACCAGTTCAGCTTGCCGGACCGGCTTTACGAGATAATCGTCGGCGCCGGCTTCCAGGCCGCGAACGATGCTCCGTTCTTCATCCTTGGCCGTCACAATGATGGCGGACGTATAGTCACCCATTTCCTTGCGCAGCTTTTTCAAAACCTCGATGCCGCTCAGATCGGGCAGCACCCAATCGAGTACATACAAATCGAAGCTGTCGCGCCTGACGGCACGCAAGAAGCTCGTTGCGTCGGCACAGCAATCGACCGTATGTTCCGCGTCCGTCAGCCAGAGTTTGATCAACTCCGACTGGTCAGGATCGTCCTCAAGAATTGCGACTCGCAATATTGCTCCCATCCAGCATCAAATGGACACAACCTATAGTGCTGGGTACTGGCGATGTTGTTATCGGATTAATCGCGCCAGCATTTTTCCCATTATAGCGGTATACGAGCTATGCGCCGGAATTTGTTGAAGATTATATCAAACCAGGTCCTGAACGGGCCGGATTAGCTGACTCGCAATTTGTCCAGGAAGTCCGTCAGCTCACTAATCAGGCGTTCGATGTCCGGGGCGTTCCTCGCATCAGCTGCTTTTTCGAAATCCGCGCCGAGCCAGGAGATCTGATCGAGCCCATAGGCTGAACCCGAGCCGTACAGGTTGTGCCCGGTAACCCGAATTGTCTCGAAATCGGACTCTTCCAGGGCTCGCGTAAGTTTGCCGATATCATCCTTGCGATTGCTGAGATATTTTCCAATAAGCCTGCGCGCGAACGGGTCGGCAATTTCGATCGGTTTTCCATTCTCGCGGGTCACACTTCTCGTCCTCGCATCCATTGCCGGTAGTTTACATTCACGAAACCGCTTTTATAGCGTTGCGCACATTTACTCAGTACGTAATTATTCCCGGCAATTTCTTTGCCTGTGCGACCCAATCATTGACTATGGCGCTTGACGGCGGACGACGTACGAGATTCTTGGCTTTGTTGACTTCAGCCATCTTTGTCGCAAGGTTTTCGGCGTTGCGGTTCTTGAGCTCTTTGACTGTATCGACACCGGCACACTCGAGCAGCTCTGCGTACTGGCTCGCTACTCCGTTAATCCGAAAAAGATCGGCCATATTCACGCACTTCAAAATTCGTGCTTCACTGATGCCTGTTTTCTCAGCCAATGCAGCACGCGATTTTTTATCGGCGCCGACCTGCAGCAGGTTTTCGACCGTTCGTACGCCGGCCTGGCGCAATGCTTCGCCAGTCTTCGGCCCGATTCCCTCGATCTTTTCTATGCTCTTCGCCATTTTTCGTCTCTCAGAATATTATAGTTTTTTGCAATCAAGCGCGAAGTCTAAGCCAACCGGACACAAGGGCTTCCATTTGTGACATTTGTTGACAAAAGGCCGCGACGGCTCACATTTATCGAGTACAGATGTGAGAACCTGGTCACACTCCGATCCGTGACCTTGCTGCTAGTCTGGCTGCAAGCAGGCGAATAGCGGGTTAAAGACCGGCAAAGGACAGGGGCAGGCCCTGAGGCGTTCAGGGTCAATATTGAGCATGGAGCTGATTATGAAATACCTGCCTTTAGCAACCCTACTGCCTCTGGCCGTTATTCTCGGCGCCTGTAGTACCAGCGGCGTGAACTCCATGCCCGCTCAGGACGTCGCCCGGGACTCAGCAATACCCGTATCGCAGGAATTACCGCGCGAAACCATTCTCCTGGTCAGCCTCGACGATGGCTCCGTGATCAAGCAAACGATCATTTCCGACGCCGACCTGTGCTTCAAAATGAATGCGGAAAGTTCCACTACCTGCCTGACACAGGGCGAACCGCTCATCGATCCCGACTCGAACACCATCATCGGATACGAGATGATCGAGGACCATATTGAGCTGGTCGCGAAGTCTGACTAAGGCGCGTCCGTCCGCCTGCCTGGCTGCACTCATGACCGGTCTGTTCTGACCGGCCACAAGAAGTGTTAACGATTGTCACAGCGCCGCGAGCGGCCTGATCGAATCTCTATACTCCGCTTTCTGGCAATAACTTAAGTCTGCATGGAAATTTTGAAGAGTCTGAGTCTCACCCTCTAGGTATAAACTCAATCAGGCTCTTTTTGGGCAGTCGCGTCGACACAACGCGACTGCCCCTTTTTTAATCAGGCAGCGTTTGAGAGATCCTGGGCCATTACTTCGCTCATCTTGAATTTCTGAATCTTGCCTGTAACCGTCATCGGGTATTCATCAACGAATCGAACGTGTTTTGGCACCTTGAAGTGTGTGATCTGGCCCTTGCAGAACGCTTTCACATCTTCTTCAGTCAGTGACTCGCCCTGCTCGAGCTGAATCCAGGCACAGACCTCCTCGCCCATTTTCGGATCCGGAATTCCGAAGACCTGCACTTCCTTGATTTTCGGATGCGTATACAGAAACTCTTCGACCTCGCGCGGGTATACGTTCTCGCCGCCGCGAATGATCATGTCCTTAATCCGGCCCACAATTTTCAGGTAGCCCTCATCGTCCATGATGCCGAGATCGCCGGAATGCAGCCAGCGGGCCTCGTCAATTGCTTCGCGAGTCTGTTCCTCATCGTTCCAGTAACCCAGCATGACCGAATAGCCACGCGTGCAAACCTCGCCTTTCTCACCGATCGGCACGACGCGACCGTCGGGATCGATCAACTTGATCTCGACCCACGGCACGGCTCTGCCAACCGTTTCGACGCGTTTCTCAACAGGGTCGTCGGGCAGTGTGAGGTGATTGACTGGACTCACCTCGGTTTGGCCGTAGCCAATAAGAACGTGCTTCATGTTCATATCGGTTATCACGCGTTTCATGACGTCAACCGGACACGGCGCACCGGCCATGACCCCGGTCCGTAGCGTCGAAAGATCGAATTTGTCGAAATCGGGATGGCTCAGTTCCGTGACAAACATCGTCGGCACGCCGTGCAACGCCGTACAACGTTCCTTTTCTACGGCTCGCAGCGTTGACTCGGGATCGAATACTTCACTCGGATAAACGGCGGTAGCACCGTGTGAGAACACTGCAAGGTTACCGAGAACCATGCCGAAGCAATGATAAAGAGGTACCGGAATACAAACACGATCTTTGGATGACAACCGCATCCCGGCGCCGGTGAGGTAGCCATTATTCAGGATATTGCAGTGCGTCAGCGTTGCCCCTTTCGGGCTGCCTGTCGTACCGGAGGTGAACTGGATGTTGATCGGGTCGTCAGGACGCAGCTCGGTCTTGAGCTCAGCCAGTCGCGCGCGCTCTTTTTCCCCGCCCGCAGCGCAGACATCCGGAAAATTGAACATCCCGGGCGATCTTGCTGTCCCCATACTGATAACGATCTCGAGTTCTGGCAGTTTTTCCGACCGCAGCTGTCCGGGTTCACACGAATTCAACTCGGGCGCGAGCGCATACAGCATTTCGAGATACTTGCTGGACTTGAACTGCTCGGCACTGACGATCGCCCGGCAGCCGGACTTGTTCAGGGTGTACTCGAGCTCGAAAAGCCGGTAGGCCGGGTTGATGTTGACCAGGATCGCGCCGATCTTGGCCGTAGCCATCTGCGTCACGACCCACTCGCTGGTATTGGGCCCCCAGATACCGACGCGGTCTCCGGTCGTGATACCGAGTTTCAGCAGGCCATGGGCGAACTCATCAATCCGCTTGTTGAACTCCGCATAGGTCCAGCGCACATCCTGATGACAGACGACGAGCGCCTCCGTATCGGGCAAGCGTGCTGCGACACTTTCGAAATAGTTGCCGATCGTCTCGTAAATAATCGGGGCACTGGAGGCACCGCAACTGTAACTCTGGGTCAATCCGACCATGGCATTTACTCCGGCCTGTTTCTTTGGTCCGCTAACAATGATGCCTATTAGAGTCGTTGGCGACCCGTACATCTATTGTGTAAAACACCAAGTACCACAAACTATGTAGTTGGCCGTCCGACGCACCGTGTCGAAATCGCCGATTCGCGTCCGCCCCAATCGTGTGGAATCATGGTGGCATGAAAACAGCGGCATGCACGCTTCTCCAACTACTGACATTCCTGGCACTGGTCGTGGGTTGCGATGGCAGTTCTAACTCAAGCTCGATCTCGGAATCGACAGCTATAGTCTATCGTGGAAACGGGGGCGATCCCGGTTCACTGGATCCTGCGCTAGCCGAGGACGTGCATGCTTTCAATATTCTGACGGATCTTTACGAAGGTCTCGTTGCCGAGTCCGCGACCGGTGAAATCGTAAAGGGGGTCGCTGAATCATGGACGATCAGCGACGACGGTCTCATTTACACATTTACACTCAGGGGCGATGCCCGCTGGTCAAATGGAGACCCAGTGACATCGCTTGATTTTGTCAACGCCTTTCGTCGCGTCGCAAATCCCGGTACCGCATCGGTATACGGCTTCCTTCTCGAGCCAATCTTACACTTCGCTGATGTTCAGAATGGGTCGTTGCCGGCGGATCAGCTTGGTGTAGCCGCCGTTAATGAGCGAATTCTGGAAATACGGTTGGTTGAGCCATCGCCTCAGGTCCTGGCTGTGCTCGCAATGCCGATTGCATTTCCCACGCATGAGTCCACGGTCGCCAAGCATGCGTTCGCGGATCCCGATACTTTTGTGGGCAATGGCGCCTATTCATTGATTGCGTACAACATCGGCGGTCCGACACGATTGCGTCGCAACCCGATGTATTGGGATGCCGGTTCGGTCGCCGTGGAGGAAATCGTTTATCTGCCCATCGTTGATCCCGGAACGGAACTCAACATGTACCGCGCTGGTGAGCTCGATATTACAAATTCCATTCCGACGGAACATATTGGTTTACTTAGAGAAAACAGGCCTGACGAGGTAAGAATCGCACCATCGCTTGCTCTCTATTACCTGGCCTTCGATTTGACCGAACCGCCACTCGATAACTCAGCGCTGCGCCAGGCACTGACTATGGCCGTCAATCGAGAGCAGCTGGTCTCACTGATAGGTCGAGGTGAACGGCCAGCGTTCGGCATCGTGCCGCATGGCGTTCCAGGGCACGTCGGTTCCGAGTTTGCCTGGCGGGCGTTTTCCGTTGATGAGCGTTTACGACGGGCGCGCGCCCTCTATCGAGACGCCGGCTACAGCAAGAACTCGCCCCTCGCCATCAAATACACCTACGATGCGGGTGACATACACGAAAAAGTCGCGCTGGCGGTAAGCGGCATGTGGCACGACATTCTCGGTGTGGAGGTGACCCTCGAGAAACGGGAATGGCAGTACTTTCTCCAGACTCGTGACAATCGGGCGGAGTGGCAAGTCATGCGCTTCGCCTGGTTCGGCGACTATAACCATGCATCGACGTTTACCAATATCTTTCGGTCGGGTGACCCGCAGAACTTGTCGGCTTATGCTAACCCCGAATATGACCGTTTGCTCGCTGCTGCCTCCTCCGAAACAGATTTAGCAAGTCGTGCTGCCCATATGACCAGGGCAGAATCCTTATTGCTGGCCGACTATCCAATTGCCCCGCTGTACTTCTTTGTCAGCAAGCACCTGGTCCGCCCCGGAATCGAGGGATTCGAGAACAACGCCCTCGACCGGCATCCCAGCAAATACCTGTTCCTGGAGCAAAAACCGTAAAAACAGCCTTTGTTCGTTGACATCAACCATAATTGGGGTATACTGCCCCAATTATGGATACCGACATCAACAGCACGCTGCGTTCATCCTGCCGCGCCCTCTTGAGGCCCATCGCCTCTGTCGTCCTGAAATGCGGCATGACCTGGCGAGAATTCTCGGAGCTTTCGAAGGCGGTATTCGTCTCCGTAGCCAGCGACGAATTCGGCATTCGCGGGCGTCCCACGAACGTGTCCCGTGTGTCGATATTGACCGGAATTTCGCGCAAGGAAGTGAAGCGACAACGCGAGCTGCTCGCCGAGCCTGCAACTTCGGCCTCGCCAAAGACCACCGACGCGACTCGCCTGTTGTCAGGCTGGCACCAGGATCCGGCCTATGTCGGCGGCGACGGCAAGCCGCTGGCACTGAGGCCGGACGGAAATACGCCAAGTTTCGAGTCTCTTTTCCACAGTTACGGCGGGGATACGCCCGAGCAGACGCTGCTTCGCGAGCTCCTCAATGCCGGATCTGTCGAAAAGGACAACCGAGGCGACTATGTCGCCAAACGCCGTTATCACATGCCGGTAGAAATGGACCCAGGCAGCATTCGGTTTTTTGGCACCAACCTGTTTGACCACGCCAATACGCTAAGCAACAACGTAACTGGCGATACCGACAAGCGTCGGCTCGAAGGCTTCGCGGTCGACGATCGGATCCATCCCGACGCGGTCGAGAAATTCAGAGCTTATCTCGACGAGCGCGGACAACAATTTCTCGAAGAGGTCGATGACTGGCTCAGCCGGCATCGGCTCGACCCCAACAATTCAGAAACCACCCCTGTCCGACTAGGCCTCGGCGTCTATGCAATTGAAGGACAGTTACCCAAAGGTACGTAGTCATGAAAAACATCAAACTGATTATTCTCGGCTTTATCCTCGCTTTTGCAGCAGGCTGCGGCGGCAGCGATGGTGGCACACCCATTGTCAATCCGCCCGCGCCGCCACCTGTCGGTGGCATCGGTCGTACCGGCATTGCGATGGGCCCGATTTCAACCTTCGGCAGCGTCGTTGTCAACGGTGTACGCTATGACACCAGCTCGGCTGTATTCACGGTTAATGGCCTTTCAGGCTCGCAAGACGACTTGAGTGTTGGCCAGGTCATTACGGTAAGCGGCACGATCGACGACAATGGAATTGACGGCGATGCCGATGAGGTCAACTTCGACGACAACGTTAAAGGACCGATTCAGAGTATCGATCTCGCGCTGAGCCAGATCGTCGTCCTCGGACAAACCGTCCTGATTAATTCGGAAACATCGTTCGACGACAGCATCAGTCCGGCTTCAATCGACGGTATCCGCATCAGCGACATCGTTGAGGTCAGTGGCCTGGTTGACGCCGCCGGGCGTATTACGGCGACCCGCATAGAACTGAAACCTGCAGGCACCGAATTCGAGGTGCTCGGTATTGTCAGCGGTCACGATATGGCCAACTTCCTTTTCAACATCAACAACCTGGTGGTCGATTACAACGGCGCAACGCTGGACAACTTCTCCGGAGGCCAGATTAGTGACGGCGATTTGGTCGAGGCGAAAGGAATGTCCCTGAATATCGACGGAGAACTCGATGCCAGAAGAGTCGAGCTGAAAAATGCGATACCCGACGTTGCGGACGGTGTGCACGTCGAAATCCAGGGCTTCATCACACGATTTGCGTCAGCACAGGACTTCGATATTACGGGATTACCGGTAACAACCACGGCGAGTACTGTGTACGAAGGTGGAATCGAAGGTGACCTCGCGCTAAACATCAAGGTTGAGGTGGAGGGTGACGTGAACAGTAGTGGTGTGTTGGTCGCCACCAAAGTGGATATCCGCAGGGCGAAGGCCGTAAGGGCAACGGCGAACGTTGACTCGGTCAACGCAGCGGCCAACTCACTCGTGATGCTCGGCATTTCTGTAAGTGTTGACGCGTTGACGCGCCTCGAAGACAAGAGCAGCGCGGATGTCCGTCCACTGACACTGGCCGAAATCAATGCCGGTGATTACGTCGAAGTTCGCGGCAGCGAGTTCCCCGCAGGCAGCGGTGACATTCTCGCGACAATTCTGGAACGAGACGATGCCGACGCCGAAGCGATACTGCAGGGCTTCGTCGAAACGATCAGCGATCCTTCTTTCACAATTCTTGGTGTCACCATTCAGACTGGTGCTGGAACGATCTTCCGGGATGTCAATGACGCCGTCATTTCATCGACCGACTTCTTCAATCAGCTGGCACCCAACACATTGGTCAAAGCCAAGGGCACTGAGAGTTCCGCCACCGTTATTACAGCGGACGAAGTGGAGTTCGAACTGGAATTTTGACGCAGATTCAGGACTCGCGGGGGTGACGACGTCCCCGCGTGTCCTAGCGCTCGATGCGGTGCGTCATGACCCAAATACCTTGCGATACAGGGCGCGCCCGACCATGCGAACCTTGGTTCGCGTATCGAGGCGGTCAAGGTTCGTCTTGAGCGTGCCCAGCGTAAAACGGGTCTTTTTCGAATAGTCGATTCGCACGTCGACAACGACCGGTTTGTTGCCCGCAGCAATTTTGAATGCAGTCGATACGCCGTCGGCAATGTCGTCGTTTGTTTGAATGCCAACATATTCACAGCCCGTCGCTTTGGCAAAGGCTTCAAAGTCGAGTCGGCCGACCGTCGTGCAGGTGCTGCGCTGATACGGAATTTTCTGAGCCTGCGCGATTTGCGCGAGCTCGCCGTCATTGAAAACGAACCAGACGACGCCAAGCTCGTTGGCGGCGGCGGTAACGGACTCCAGCCCGGTCATCAGGAACGCGCCGTCGCCGACGATGCCGACGACCTGTCTGCCGGATGCGCTAAGCTTCGCGCCGATCGTGGCCGGGACGCAGTAGCCCATGCAGTTGAAGTCGGTCGGCGAGAAAAATGAACCGCCGGAGTTTATGGGCATCAGCTCGGCAGCAAGGAAAGTGTGGTTGCCGTCGTCGGCTATCACGATGGCGTCGTCGGCCAGCTGCTCGCGCAGCGCATCAAACAGACGGGACGGGCTAACGCGATCACCGTTGTCATGGTCACGCCATTCTTTGCGATAGACAGCTTTGTCGTTGGCAATTTGCAGACATGTCGCCGAGCTGTCCCTCGTGTCACCAATGTCGCAAATGGCGTTCGCAAGCGCGGGCACGGCGTCGCGGGCATCGGCGGCAATAGCGACTTTTGCCGGGTAGTTCACGTTCAGTGTTTCCGGGTTGATATCTATATGTACGAGGTTCTCGGGCGGCACCGAGCCGTAACTGCCCGTGCTGATCTCGGCAAAGCGCGTACCAACGGCGAGCATGGCGTCGCAATCCTTGAACGCGTTTTCCGCTGCGGGAACAGCAGACCGCCCGAAGCTCATGCCCGTGTGCAAAGGGTGATTTGCCGGAAATGAGGCCAGTCCCTGCAGCGTCGTCGACACCGGCGCAGCAAGATGCTCGGCAATGCGCGCAATATCCTCGGCAACATGGCGCGCGCCCCAGCCCACAAAAATGCCCGGTCGTTTCGCGCTCGACAACAGCTCTGCCGCTTTACTTATCTGCTCGGGATTAATCGGCGGCCGTTCGGCGACTGGCGAATACGCCGGCATGTCGTCAACCTCACCCGTGAGTAGCTGCAGGTTTGCCGGCAGCTCGACAAATACCGGGCCGGGTTCACCTTCGGTCGCCATGCGATAGGCCTGGTATATCGTCGGGATGGCATCTTCGTAACGTTCAATGCGGTATGTGGCTTTCGTCAGCGGTTTCATGAGGGCGTGTTGATCGACGTCGTGAAGCTGGAACTTTTGCTTCATGTCGGTGCGGATACCGCCGGAAATAACCAGCATCGGAACACCATCGAGATAGGCCTCGCCGACACCGCTCATCGCATGGGTGATGCCCGCAGCCGGCACAATCGCCAGCACACCAATGGAGTCGCCAACTCGGCTGACAGCATCGGCCATGAATGCCGCGCCGGCTTCGTGGGTCACGAGAACCGGCAGTATCGACTCGGACGTCTTCAGCTCGTCGTACAACTCGATGTTATGCACACCGGGAATGCCAAACGTGAATTTGGCCCCAATATTCTCCAATGCGTGTCGAACTAGTCTTGCTGCGGTATGTTTCATTGGACTATTGTGCATGAGCGCAACAAACAATGACCAGAGAAGATTGTCCATGAAGCAACGCGGAGCAAGCCGAAGTTGGATCAGGCAGCTTGCCGGCATCAGGCGGCGTTTCGATTCGACGTCGGCCAGCGAAAAACTGGACCTGGTCCGGCGCCTGCAATTCACTGATATTTCCTCGGCCAGCGATCTCCGGAAGTACCACGAGACCCTGTGCTTCATTCGTGCGTTTCCCGACTCGGAAGAACTGTTTCATGCAGCCGACGAGTCGTTGCTTGCGTTCCAGGAGCGCGTCGACCGACTCAACAAGACTGCTCGCACAGCGCTTTGGGACACCGGCATCGGCGGCACGCCGGTGCATTATCCGTTTTCTTTTGAGGTTGCGAGCTGGCTCGCCAAGAACGCTCAGGGTGAAGTTTCGATCGACTGGCAGGACGCCGACAGCGATACGACCCGGATTGATGAACTGCTGTTGCCGCTTGTGCTTCCGGTTGAGACCGACTACTTCGATAGTGGTTACGTTACAAGCCAGGAGTGGATCGACATCGTCTCGGCGAATGCCGTAGGCACAGGCTTCGATTGGCTGTTCGCTCAACTGCGCTCTTTGCGGTCATTGTCCGTCCTGCCGCAACTTTACGAGGCAGCCAACTTGCCGCTGGCTTGGTCTCTGCGCGACTCGAAGTTCTCGAAGTCAAGAAACGTCTTTCCTGTGCGAGACGTGATCACGCGAACGCAGGGTCTGCGAAAGGCCGGACGACACACTAAGGCCGAGATACAGCGCCCATTCTCATCCATACCGAAACTGTCGGTTGGTGCAGGCCGGATGCTGATAGACGTGGCGATGGCATCACTCGCCGCGCGGCATCGCGAGACCTTTCATTTCAACCACGCCAACCCTCATGAAGTGTTCCTGGCGGACGTCGGCAAAGGCGTATCGATTGCAGTGTTCGGATTACGTGAGCCTTTCCGGTATCCCCTGGAATGCACAATGGGGTTCCTTATTTTGTCCAACGGCGTTCCTATTGGCTACGGCGGCTCGAGTGTCTTCTATCGACAGGCCAACACCGGTGTCAATATTTTCGACGAATACCGGGGCAGCGAAGCGGCATTCCTCTGGTTGCAGGTCATGCGCGTCTATCATCAGCTGGTCGGATGTACCCGTTTCATTGCGAATCCATTTCAGTTCGGCGCCGAAAACGACGAGGCACTCAAAAGTGGTGCTTACTGGTTTTATTATCGACTTGGGTTTCGATCCGTATCTTCGGCTATTCGCGATCTGGCCATAGCCGAGAACAAAAAGATGCGCCGAAACGAGAATTATCGTTGCAGCATCGACACACTGCGGCGCCTTGCTTCCTGCGACATGCACCTGACATTGCCTGGCGCCCGCGCCAGAGAATTCTTCGATGAAGAGGGTTTTGAAACGGCGTCCATGTTGGCAACTCGCGAACTGGGTAGCGCAAGTGGCGGCACCCGCGCCGAAGCGGAATCAGATGTCGTAAAACGCGTGTCAAAAGCACTTGGCATTCGCAACCTCAGAACGTGGTCGAGATCGGAGCAACACGCTTTTCGTCAACTGGCCCCTGTTCTGGCCGCTACCGACCTCTCATCCTGGCCCGCTGGCGAGAGAAAATCGGCTCGAAAACTGCTGCGGGCGAAAGGCGGGCCACTGGAAACACGCTATGCGCGACTACTCAGCCGGAACGAATTCCTGTTTTCCAAATTGCGGGCGGCCTGTCGATGAGTATGGGCGGCCTGCTTGCTGTACAATTCGCAGCTCAGTTTTCTAGTCCACCCCCATCTATAGAGAGTGACCGTGAGCAACTATAAGAAACAACTGGAAAAAGTAAGCAAAGCCCCCGGATTTATCGCCGCCCTGGACCAAAGCGGCGGCAGCACGCCCAAGGCCCTGGGCCTGTACGGCGTCACCGCAGACGCCTGGTCAAACGACGAAGAGATGTTCGGTGTCGTGCACCAGATGAGAACACGTATCATTACCAGCCCGTCTTTCGGTGGTGATCGCATCCTCGGCGCCATCCTGTTTGAAAATACGATGGATCGCGAGATTGAGGGTCAGCCGACCGCGTCGTATCTCTGGAACGTAAAGAACGTCGTGCCTTTCCTGAAAGTCGACAAGGGGCTGGCTGCCGAGGAAAACGGCGCCCAGGTCATGAAGCCGATGCCGGACCTGCCCGACCTGCTAAAGAAAGCCAAGGCCAACGGCGTTTTCGGCACCAAGATGCGCTCGGTCGTCAAGCAGGCCAACGCGGCCGGAGTAAAAGCCGTCGTCGAGCAGCAGTTCGAGGTCGGCAAGCAGATCGTTGCTGCGGGCCTGGTGCCAATTATCGAACCCGAAGTTGACATTCACTGCCCTGATAAAGCGGCAGCGGAAGACCTGCTGCACGCTGAAATCATGAAGCAGTTGAATAGCCTGGGCAAAGACGAGCTCGTCATGCTGAAGCTGACGCTGCCGGAAAAAGTAAACCTCTATGCCGACTGCATCGCGCATCCGAACGTCGTTCGCGTGGTTGCCCTGTCGGGCGGCTATTCGCGGGATGAAGCCAACGATCGCCTGTCACGCAACAACGGCATGGTCGCAAGCTTTTCGCGCGCGCTGTCGGAAGGCCTGACTGCGCAGCAAAGTGAAGCCGAGTTTGACGCAATGCTGGACGCGTCGATCGGCGCCATTGCGAAAGCGTCCTCGACCTGACCGGGATCGAAACCGTTCCGGCGTGTTGTATTAGCGCTCCAGAATTCGGAGCACGACACGCCGGTTCTGTTCCCGGCCTTCTGCGGTCTCATTGTCGGCGATCGGATTGATTTCGCCATAGCCGCGCCACGTCAGCTGATTCGCATCGGCGCCGTGGTCGATTAAGTAGTCGCGCACCGTTTTCGCGCGCCGCTCCGACAAACCGCGGTTGTAGTTCGCATCGCCCCGACTGTCGGTATAGCCGGCGACTTCGGTCAGAAGATTCGGGTTGCGAATCAACGTCGCCGCCGCATCGTCCAAGCTGCGTTCAGCGCCAGGCCGCAAACGATCAGAGTTTGTTTCGAAACGCACATCCGGCAGTTTGATTTCGGCCTGAACCTCACAACCACGACCGTCGACCGCCGCTCCCGCTCGGGAATTCGGGCATTGGTCTCGTTCATTGAGAACGCCATCGCCGTCCACATCCGGGTTAGGTAAGGGCTTGGGCGGCGGCACAGGTTTGGGTACAGGCGCAGGTTTCGGCGCTGGCGCCGGCGCGACATAGGGTCGTGAATCCGGCTTGGGACCAAAGAACAGCCCCACCGATACGCCCGCGTACCAGGCGTCGCGATCGTAAAAATCAACCTCGCCGCGCAGGAACCACGGACTCCTGCCAAAGTCGTAGCGCACGCCGGCACCGAATGCGATTTGCACCGACGTTTGTTCTTCAAACGGGACCGGACCGCCCTTGGCACTGTTGCTAATA
>CAMYLB010000240.1 GCA_947259145.1 uncultured Woeseiaceae bacterium | reverse complement strand
CGTGAATTACTGTCATCGTTACCTTCGCTTCGTTGATTTCCGCAGCAGTAAGTTCAAATAAATTGAGTCGTGTACAAAAAATCACCAGCCGCCACCACCGCCGCCGCCTCCTCCGCCACCGGAAGAGCCGCCGCCACCGCCACCCGAGGATGAGCCCGGAGGCGAGACCGATGAACTGATTGCGGAATTCAGGCTGCTCGACAGTTTACTGGTTGTCTTGCCCAGGTTTGAACTGTTCCAGGAGCCGTTGTACCAGGATGGCCGGTATGCACCGCCATCCGGGCCACGAATATTGGCCAGTACCGATGCGAATCGTTCCGACCACTGCTGATCGACACCGAGCGCCAACGCGAACGGCAAGAAGGACTCGAATAGCCCGGGCGTTTTTTCCGGCGGATTTCTCAAGTTGAGTTCGTCCTTCTCCGCTATCTCAAGGAAGTCCTTGAATCCGAGCATTTCGTCCAGCAACTTTCGGCCGCGTATCGTGGGACGTTTCATAATCACAGCAAAGAGTGCCATGGTCAGGAACGACAATACGACCGCTGCAATGACAAACGGCGTCGGGCCACGACCGATGTTCAACGCAATAATTGTCGAGCCGATAACGATCACTATGGCCGGGATATTGAGCAGCGCGTTGGTCTTGAAATAGTGCTGCTTGTAGTCCTTGATCAGGGACTTGCGGTGAGCGCCCCGGGCTTTGCCCAGCACGGCATGGTTTTTATCGTCAAGTTCGATCTTGCTGTTGCTTTTGAAAAGCCCGACGTACAGCTCCCGCTCACCGGCGGCCATCGGTGGCTTGGGTTCGTTCGGTGTTTTCATGATCAACCAGTGGGATTTTCCGCGTTTCTTGATCTCAAGGTAACCCTTGACCGCGAGATTCACGACAGCTGCTGTCATGACTTTGTCATCGTAGTACATCTGCCGGATGTAGCGTAGCGACGCCGGTGAAAAGCTTTCGGGCGGCTCATAGCGCGTTACGATCAGGCCCTCTTCGGGGTCCCGGCCGTGTTTCCGCCAGACGGGAATGTAATAGGCGATCAACAGCATATAGCCGATTGCGGCGGCGAGCAGGTTTTTGTTGTCTTTCAGCAGCCAGCCGATTTGATCTGTATTAGTCGGCTCGTCGACAAAGCCTTTTGGCCATCCAACGACAATGGTCAGCCCATTAACGGGCGACAGTGGTTTATTTGCCTCGAAATAAACTCGCTTTCCCGAGTCAAGGCGAGATTTATAATCCCGTCCCTTGGCGCCGAAGGGTCCGGTGTACGCTTCTTCGGTGATACCGGACAACGGTGCGTCAAACTCCAGTACCACGGTGGCACTTGCCTTATCGATGGGAAACGCCCAGTCAAACCCCGTGACATTCCAGTACAGCTCATCGTGCTCATCGAAGAAACCGAGCATGCGGCTGGCTCTGTAGCGAAACGTGTAGGTATGCAGGCCATGATCGATAAACCGATTGGCGCTGCCAAAATATGTTCTTATGCCATTTCGCACCGCCTGCGTATGAAACGCCTCAGGCGCGTCGTTTCTCAAGACCGCAAGCGGATCAAAGTCGACCTTGTACTCATTGCCGAGCTTGTCCTCGTATTCGGTCGGGAAATCCCGATAAATGCCCCGCTTGATGCGGTTGCCCTCCGCGCGGACTTTGATCGTCTCGGTAACTTCGATTATTCCGTCGGTCATGACGCGAATGTCGCTGTGGAAGCTCAGAATCCGCTCGTCAGCAGCAGCCAATAGCGGTAGCAGCAATAGCAGCAGCGCGGCATTCCTGTTCATTCGACAGAACCCAACTTGACCAGCGGTACGTTCGCGACATCGTCCGATTTCTTCTGGAAGAAGTCCCGCATCGAAAAATTGAACCAGCCCGCAATTAGGTTGCTCGGTACGGTCTCGGTCATTGTGTTGTAGTCGCGTACCGACCCGTTGTAATAGCGGCGTGCAAACTGCAGGTAGTTCTCGGTTTCGACGAGTTCGTTCTGCAGGCTCAGGAAGTTCTCGTTGGCCTTGAGGTCCGGGTAATTCTCGGCAAGCGCGATGATTCGCTCAATGCCTGCAGTAAGCTTCTCCTCGGCTCTGCCTTTGGCGCGTACGTCGGCCACCTGCATGGCCTCGGCTCGCAGTTCGGTGACCGCCTCGAGTGTCGCGCGCTCATATTTTGCATATTGGTCGACGGCCGTCACCAGCCGCGGAATCAGATCGTGTCGTCGCTGCAACTGTACGTCGATGTCGCTCCAGGCCGTATCGACACGATTGCGACTACGAATGAGACGGTTGTAGAGGACAACGCCGACAACAATCAGACTGAGTACAGCAACGATAATGGATGTCATGGACGCGAACCTCCGGTTTGCCCGGAGCACATCCTATCATCTGTAGGAACGGCCGATGGCCGCGATCGCTGCGCGCCCCAGCGCGTGATCAGATTAGTACCAAAACGAAAAGAAGACCTGGAAGACGTTGGCATCGAGCTTGTAAAGTGGCTCATCGCCGATCGGCGCGAGCGCCGTCAAATCCGAGAAGTCGTGGAAATCGACATGCAGCATGTCGATCGACGCAGTGACCGAACCTTTCTTGAGAAAGCCCCAGCTCTGGTTTTCATTAAGGAAAGTGTAGGCGGCCTTCAGTTTAAACGTGTAACTGGTTAACGGGCTCAGCTCTTTGTCACGACCACGGAAGTTGGTCGCCTCTGCCCTGGGAAACAGGTCGCTGTAAAAATGAGCACCCGTCTGGTCGTGATAACGGAACTTGCCCGTGAACGTGAAATCTTTCCACGGATGAATATAGGTTATTGAGGCTGTGTGACTCTCGATGTCCCAGGTATCGATGAAATAACGGTAATCGCCTTGGACGGCCGCACGATACGGCAGGAAGTAGCGAGCGCGAATGCCCAACGCATTGCTGGTACGGGTGTTCGGGTAGAGCTCGCTTTCATAGCTGTAGCCGAGCGCACTGCCGGAATCGAAATAGCGTACTGACCGGTACGGATTGTTCAGGTAGCCCTCGTCGGTCATGGTCTCGAAATTAATCGTCGAGATCAGGTTCTTGGTCAGAATCTGCGTCAGACCGATACCGTAGATCTGCTTGTCCAGTTGCCGCTCGAAGGTCGGATCGTCTGACTTACGCACAAGATCGTCGCCAAGCGCGTAACTCAGTGTCAGCGTTGTCAGGTCGCCAAACATGTCCTGGCTCACCGAAAAATTATAAGTCGCGGCATCGTAGTCGGACTCTTCACTGCTCGTGTAGCCGACACTCATGGTGGTATTACCGCGCAGATAATCCATACCCAAGGACCACTGCTTGCGTTCTTCGGTATAGGGACTGGCCGTTGTAATAACGTCAATTGACGCTGAGCTCACCATATCGACGTAGTAGTTGCCAACGAACGAAAGGCTCTTGCCGACTTGCTTGCGAACGAGGATAGACGGGCCGTCGATTTCTACACCACCGCCATCGTAAAGATGATAAAGAACGTCGGCACGGTCTTCCGGCAACACACCCGAATGGGCAATGTCAAAAACCATCAGCGTGGCTACAAGCAAGAGTCCGCGTCGGAGCATCATCGTCGTTCGCTACCGCTAGTTACAGCCGCAGCCGCCGCCGGCTGCGCCTTCACCGCCGCGAGCGCCTTCACGGGATTCGTAAACGTGCTGCAGGTACGAAGTTGAAACGGGGTCACCATCGAGCGCCATGATCGGATCCGCCAGTTTGTCGCGCTCGTAGGGCTTGACCCAGGGCTCGATATTGCTGCATCCAGACAGGCTGCCTATGACGAGCAGCGGCAACAAGATTCGACCAATCGCTAAAAAATGCTTTTGCATAACGTTACTTTATCCCGGGAAGCCGGTCAGAAACCGTGATCCCTGCCTCAGAAGAACACCGTGAAGCCCAGATGACCCTCGAGATTGTGGGCCGTCTTTTCCTCACCGAGAAGGTCGATATCGAACAGGTGGTCGCGGAAGTCGAGGTGCAATGCAATCGAGTCCGACAGCAGGAATCGGTAGCCGGCACCGACGTTGACCGTGAACCGGTCATCACCGGCAAATCGCGTTGAACCCAGCCCCGCGATCAAATAAAGGTTGGTGTTATAGGCACGTCCTTCGCCGATGAACACTTCGCCGGGCAAAATGTTGTAGCCGAGATTCAGGTTGTAATAAGTAAAGGTTCGCTGGCTATCCGTAATGAGCCGCGCACCGCCTGACAGCTCCTCAAAGCTCGTCAGGCCACCTTCCGACTGGCCTACCATGCCTTCAACGAAAAAGCCCTCGGTGATGTGGTAAGCGAGTCGCACACCGTATGAAACATCACTACCGAAGTCTTCGATACTCATGATGCCGACATAAGCACCGATCTCGAAGTCCTCACGGTCGATTGCCGGTTCCTTGATCTCGCGTCGCTCGACTTCGGGATCAATGACCTGCCCTGGCGCTTCCGACGTGGGAGGTGGCGCCTCTTCATTACCGAAGCCGAACAGGTTTTTCGTCGCCGCGCAGCCCGACAGGCTGATCATCGCAACGATCAGAAAAAGAACGCGAAACCGACTTTCCATTCCTCTACTTCCTCATTTTCGTCTCGGCTCGTGAACACCACGTAGCTCTTGTACTCGGCTC
>CAMYLB010000239.1 GCA_947259145.1 uncultured Woeseiaceae bacterium | reverse complement strand
TTCATGAGTGGCAAACCAGTGTAGACATGCGCGCGGAAAGCGAGAATCATACACGTTTTCCGGCATATCGAAGCGACGCTGTGGGCGTCGGATGGAGCTGCAATCCCAATGAAAGACAAAACAATTCGTATCGAAAAGGACAGCATGGGCGAACTCGAGGTCCCGGCGGATGCCCTCTGGGGCGCGCAAACGCAGCGTGCCGTAAACAACTTCCCGATCAGCGGGCTGACGATGCCCCGGCAGTTCATTGCGGCGCTCGGCCTGGTGAAGTGGGCGGCAGCGGGCGCCAATGCCGAGCTGGGGCTCATCCAGAGCGACGTCGCTGTTGCCATCCAGAAAGCGGCACTGGCCGTCTCCGACGGCGACTATGACGCGCATTTCCCGATCGATATCTTCCAGACCGGTTCAGGTACCAGCTCGAACATGAATGCCAACGAGGTGATTTCGCACCTGGCGAGCGCAGACCTTGGCAAAGAGGTGCATCCGAACGACCACGTGAACATGAGCCAAAGCAGTAATGACGTCATCCCGACCTGCGTGCATGTCAGTGCGGCGCTGGCCATTCAGGGTCAGCTGCTGCCGGCGCTGGAACACTTGTCGAAAGCCCTGGAAAGCAAGGCCGATGAGACGCGCGGCATCGTTAAGACCGGGCGCACCCACCTGATGGATGCGATGCCCGTGACCATGGGCCAGGAACTCGATGGCTGGCGATCGCAGATCGATCATGCCAGCGAACGGCTGGCCGACACGATGAAGCGCCTGACCGGGCTGGCACAGGGCGGGACCGCCGTCGGCACGGGCATCAACGCACATCCAAAATTTGGCCCGAAAGTCGCTATCTTGCTAAGTGAACGCACCGGCGTGCCCTTCAAACCCGCCGATAATCTGTTCGAGTCGCTGAGCAGCCAGGATGCCGCGGTCGAGACCTCGGCACAGCTGCGCGTCCTCGCCGTGAGCCTGACCAAGATCGCCAATGA
Organism: uncultured Woeseiaceae bacterium; assembly: GCA_947259145.1. Lineage (GTDB taxonomy): Bacteria > Pseudomonadota > Gammaproteobacteria > Steroidobacterales > Woeseiaceae > UBA1847. Next base: position 7,202 of record CAMYLB010000239.1, on the reverse strand, counting down.
TCTTCGCTGGATGAACGCCGGGCCACTTGCCGGCATCGGCGAGATTGCGCTGCCCGCGCTACAGCCGGGCTCGAGCATCATGCCCGGCAAGGTCAATCCGGTCATTCCCGAGGCTGTTGCCATGGTCTGTGCGCAGGTCATTGGCAATGACCTGACCATCACGATCGGTGGGCAATCGGGCAACTTCCAGCTCAACGTCATGCTGCCGGTCGTCGTGTACAACCTGATTCAGAGCATCGAGATACTGGGGACGGCCAGCGTCTGCCTGGCCGATAAAGCGATCGCCGGATTCACGGTCAACGTCGACAATATCAATCGCGTGTTGGGCCGCAACCCGATACTGGTGACGGCGCTGAACCCGGTTATTGGCTATGAGAAGGGCGCCGCGGTCGCCAAGAAAGCCTACAAAGAAGGGCGCTCGGTCAAAGATGTCGCGCGCGAGATGACGGATCTGACCGACGAAGAACTCGACCGGCTTTTGGATCCGGCGAGCTTGACCGAGGGCGGTATCAAACATTAGTGCTCTCCGCAGACGGGAGTCGGTGAGCGCGGAGTGGCTGCGCGAGCGTCTCGCAGATACCCGGCTGCCGGAAAATCCGCTGGCTGTGACCTTGCCGCCCGAAACCAGGCGGTGGCCGGCGGCGCTGCAAGAGCGCCTGACCACAACACTCACCCCCGCCGGCGTACTTATCCCGGTCATCGAGCGCGCCGGAGATTTGACGGTGTTGCTTACACAGCGATCGGCCGCACTCAAGCACCATGCGGGGCAGATCAGCTTTCCGGGTGGACGAATGGAGGACCACGACACGGACGTTGGCATGGCGGCACTTCGGGAAACGCATGAGGAGGTGGGCATCGACCCGCAGCACGTGTCCGTGATCGGATACCTGGGGCCAATGCCAACGATAACGGGCTACGCCGTGACACCGGTGGTGGGGCTCGTGAGCGCCGCCGCGGAGATCCTGATCGATCGCAGCGAAGTCGAATTTGCGTTTGAGGTGCCTCTGGACTTCCTGCTGGACGCTGGCAATGACAAGCGCGTGGAGCGCGAATTTCAAGGCCATTCGATCCCTATGGTGGAGTTCCACTACGAAGAGTGGCGCATCTGGGGGGCGACGGCCCACATGGTTCTTGTACTTCGAAAACATCTTATAAATAAATAACTTATGAATATTATCAATAAATTACTTGAAGTAATGCAGAAACTCCGGGATCCGGAAACCGGGTGCCCCTGGGACGTCGAACAGAGCTTTTCTACGATTGCGCCTTACACCATTGAGGAGGCCTATGAAGTCGCGGATGCCATCGCCAGGGACAACATCGATGACCTTAAGGACGAGCTCGGAGATCTCCTGCTCCAGGTTGTCTTTCACGCACAAATTGCGGCCGAAGCCGGCCATTTCGATTTCGACGACGTCGCTGCCGGTATCGCGGAGAAGATGATTCGCCGGCATCCCCATGTTTTCGGCAGCCCATCCGAGCGCGAGGCGGGCAAGGTCGATGGCAGCTGGGAGGAGATCAAGGAGCTGGAGCGCTCAAAGGGTGACGACCCCAGCGAAATGGCGGGTGTCGCGCGGGCTCTCCCGGCTCTGAAAAGAGCCCAGAAGCTCGGTAAAAGGGCCGGGCGGGTCGGCTTTGACTGGCCTGACCGTCAGGGCGTGCACGCGAAAATCCAGGAGGAGCTTGTCGAGCTGGAAGAGGCGGCCGGTACACGCGATACGGCCAGTATCGAAGAGGAGTTCGGTGACATGCTGTTTGCCGTGGTTAACCTGGCCCGACACCTGGACGTTGATCCCGAAAAGGCGCTCAGCGGCGCAAACGGCAAGTTCGAGCGCCGTTTTCGCGATATGGAGGCTGTCATTGCCAAAAACGGCAAACGGATCAAGGACTTCTCGCTCGAGGCCCTGGACCAGGAATGGCGCGCCGCGAAAAAGCGCGTCGGCTAGCCCGCGAAGCGTTCATAAACCGTTCACAAATCTCGAGTTTTTCCCTATTCGCTGTTCAGGAACAGTTCATTGCCTGCGGCTTAATCTTGTCCACAGGCTGGCAGATGCCGGCTGTTTGGGACAAGGAGCAGGACTATGAACACTCGAATCACAGCTTTGGTAACCGCCGTATTGTTGATTGGCACAACGGGTAGTGCATTGGCAGATAACAGTTACCGCGTGGCACGCAACGACCGCGCCATGTTTGACTATGCCAAGGTGATTTCCTCGCAGCCCATCGTCAACTACGTGACCGTGAAAACCCCGGTTCGTGAGTGTTGGGAAGAAATGCAGTACTACACGGTTGATCGCCGCGCTCGAAGGGGCGGCGGTGCGACGCTCGTCGGCGCGCTGATCGGCGGCGTAATCGGTCACCAGTTCGGCAGTGGTCGTGGCAACGATGCGGCGACAGTAGCGGGCACGCTGATCGGTGCGGCCGTCGGGAGTGACGCGAATCGTCAGGCTTACGGCGGACAGGACGCCGAACGCATTGCACGCCCGGTCGAGCGTTGTGAGACGCGCTACCAGGCCCACCAGGAAAAGCGTATCGATGGACCTACCGTTACAACGGCCAGAAATACGTGACTGAGATGCCGTACGACCCGGGTCGCAAGATCCGAGTGCGCGTTGACGTAAGGCCGGCTGGATAAATCCGAGGTACGATGTGACGCGTTTCATTGCAATCAAACGGCCGTCGTACGACACTTGGCGCATGCGTTTCGCATTGACATTCTTGCTCCTGGCCGGGTTGGTTTTTTTACCGACCCGGTCAGACGCATTCGATCTCGAGCAGACCCTGAAAGCACAGCATGTGCAGTACCAGGGAGAGCAAACCTACAGCACCGCGCAGCAGGGCGGCATGTCGCTCTCGCAGGCCATTGAGTCGGTTCGCAGAAAGACCAACGGCCGGGTTGTCAGCGCCGAGACCAAGGTCCAGGGCGGCCGCGAAGTGCATTACATCAAGGTTCTCACCAAGGACGGCAAGGTCAAGACTCACAGAGTCAATGGCCGAAGCCGCTAACTCCGCTTCAGGAAACGGGAACATGCGACTGCTGGTAATAGAAGACGACGCGACGTTGCTCGAATCTCTGGCGCGCAAGCTCGGCGAATCCGGGTTCGCGGTAGAGCAGGCGGCCGACGGCAAGGAAGGACTGTACTTTGCGCTCGAGTACCCTGTTGACCTCGCAATAATCGATTTGGGACTTCCTGAAGTGTCTGGCCTGGAGATTATTCGCCAGGTACGCGAGAAGGGTAAGAGCTACCCGATTTTGATCCTCACGGCGCGCGATCGTTGGGAAGACAAGGTCGATGGCCTCAGCGCCGGTGCCGACGACTATGTCGTCAAGCCGTTCCATTTTGAGGAAGTCAGCGCGCGCGTAAACGCGCTGTTGCGGCGCAGCGGCGGTTGGGCTTCGTCGGTTCTGGCCGCAGGTCCGGTATCGCTGGACATGTCCCGCCAGGAGCTCACGGTCAATGAAGCCGCGGTCGAGCTGACGAGTTTCGAGTACAAAATAATCGAATACCTGATGGTGCGTGCCGGCCAGGTAATCTCCAAAGCCGAGTTGACAGATCGACTCTACGACCAGGACTTCGAGCGGGACAGTAACGTGATCGAAGTGTTCATCGGTCGTCTGCGCAAGAAAATGGATCCGGATAACTCGATCAAGCCGATTGAAACGCTACGGGGTCGCGGCTACCGCTTCGCGCTGGAGCGAAATCAGTCAGGCTAACCGGGCCCATGCGTTCTCTCAGCAGTCGACTACTCGTATCGGTCAGTGTACTGCTGCTGCTTTTCTTCGGCGCAACCATTGCGGTGCTGGATACCGCGTTCAGCGAAGCGGGTGAACAGGCACGCCGCGATATTCTCGATGGACACCTCGTTGCCCTGTTGGCTGCCGCGGAGCCTGATGACGCCGGCAAACTGATGTTGCCGGAGCGTTTACGCGAGCCCAGGTTCGAGAACATCGGCTCGGGTCTGTACGCTGAATTGCTTGATGCCGACAGCGCAGTGTTATGGCGATCGCGCTCAGCTCTTGGCCTCGAAATCCCGACTGGCGTTGCCCCTGAACTCGGTAACCACTTGTTCGCCAGAGATAGCCTTGAAGATGGCACACCGTTGCTGACCCTGAGCCTGGCCGTCGAGTGGGAGTTTGATGACGGTACCCTGCAGTCTTACGTCTTCAAGGTCGCCGAAAGCCTCGATTCATTCAATGCGCAGGTTGCTGGATTCAGGCGCCAGCTGTTCGGCTGGTTTGCGGCCGTGGCACTGACAATGTTGCTGGCGTTTTCAATGTTGCTGCGAGGACTGCTCAAACCGTTGCGCAAGATCGAGACCGAGATCACCGAAATAGAAGAGGGCAAACGCGTTGCGCTCTCGGGCAAGTTTCCAACTGAACTTACGGGCGTTGCGCGAAACATGAATCTGTTGATTGACAGTGAGCGTGCGCGATCGGATCGATACCGGTATACACTCGACAATCTTGCGCACAGTTTGAAAACGCCGCTGGCGGCGATGCGTGCGCTGCTCAACGATCGACAGAACGATGGATTTAGTGGTCGGTTCAACGAACAGATCGATCGAATGGATGAAATTGTCCGCTACCAGTTGCGTAAGCCCGCAGCTTCGATTGCCGACAATCTGGTTCTCAAACCGGTCAACGTGGAAACGGAAGTGGCGCGGCTGGTTGACGGCCTTCGCAAGGTCTATCACGACAAAAATCCTGACTTCGACGTGCGCGTCGAACGCGGCATGCAGTTCAGGGGCGACACCGGGGACTTTCTGGAGCTTGCCGGTAATCTTCTCGACAACGCGTGCAAGTGGTGTGAGAAAAGTGTGCGCATTAGCATCGTGCCGTCAGTTGGTGCACGTGCGATCGCGAGTGGCATGGTGCTGACGGTTGCAGATGATGGGCCGGGAATTCCGCAGGATGCCGCCGATGCGCTGCTGGAACGCGGCATGCGCCTCGACGAATCTACGCCCGGCCATGGCATTGGCCTGGCCGTCGTAAAAGACATCGCCGGCTCTTATGGCGGGCGACTTTCAATCAGGCGCTCTTCCGATCTGGGCGGCGCGGAGATCACGGTCTCGATACCGCCTGTCGCCAGCTCGAGGATGGAATAATCGCTATCAGTCGCGCTTGTTGGCGGCCGATTTTGTCATTTTCACAAGCGGCTCGATGAGCTCCAGTGGCAGCGGGAACACGATGGTGTTGGTGCGTTCGTTGGCAATTTCCTTGAGCGTCTGCAGGTAGCGCAGCTGCAGGGCCTGCTCTTCCTTGCCGAGAATTTGCGCGGCTTCCGCAAGCATCTCGGCGGCCTGTTTTTCGGCCTCGGCATTAATGATTTTGGCGCGCCGCGCTCGCTCGGCTTCGGCCTGTTGTGCGATGGCGCGGATCATGCTCTCGTCAAGATCGACGTGCTTGATCTCGACATTCGCGACCTTGATGCCCCAATTATCGGTGCGCGCGTCGAGTAGATTCTGGATGTCAGCATTAAGTTTTTCGCGTTCCGCGAGCATATCGTCGAGCTCGTGCTGGCCAAGGACCGAACGCAGCGTTGTCTGCGACAACTGACTCGTTGCTTCAAATACATTGGCGACGCGAATGATCGCTTTTTCGGGATCTACGATGCGGAAGTAGATAACGGCGTTTACCTTGACCGAAACATTGTCTCTCGAGATGACATCCTGAGTCGGCACATCGAGAACGATCACTCGCAGGTCGACCTTGACCATCTTCTGGATGCCCGGGATCAGGATAATCAGTCCGGGCCCTTTGACAACTTGAAAACGTCCCAGTAAGAAAATGACGCCGCGCTCATATTCCTTGAGGATCTTAATCGTGTTGTACAGCAGCACGATAATTGCGGCACCGATAATGGCGAACAGTGGAAGTTGTGGCATTGGAGACTCCTTCTCAGGTTTGTAGCTGGGCGTCCGTATTCGCGCTGGAAGCGACAGGCTCTATATCAAGTATCAGTCCGTCCATGGCGCGCACGACGACTTCCTGGTCTTTCGAAACGGGTACCTTCGATCGTGCGTGCCAGGATTCGCCTTCCAGCCAGACCATCCCGTCGCCGGAAAAATCCTCCATCGCTGTCGCGACGCCGCCGATAATCGAATCTTTGCCCGACACCGCGCCGCGGCGGCGGAGTTTCACGAGGTAACTGAGCATCCAGATGATCAGTAACGCAAATACGAGGGCGAGGCCAAAGACAAAAGTCAGGGATATGCCAAAACCGGGAATGCCGCTATCAAACATCATGATGGTCCCAAAGACAAACGCGGCGATGCCGCCAATACCCAATGCGCCAAAACTCGGGGCGTACGCTTCCGCAACCATCAATGCTATTCCGAGGAAAATCAGCGCCAGGCCGGCATAGTTAACGGGCAGTACCTGCAACGCGTAGGCCGCAAGCAGCAGGCAGATAACGCCGACGACACCCGGGACAATCGCCCCCGGGTTCCACCCTTCGTACATCAGTCCGTAGACACCGATCAAGCCGAGCAACAGTACGATCTCGGGGTTGGAAATAATGCCAAGCAGCCGAATGCGCCAGTTGGCTTCGTACGGCTGAACCTCAGCGTCCCTGGTTTCGAGTACCCTGGTTTCGCCGGCAATCTCGACCTCGTGGCCATCCAGAAGCTGCAGCAGCTCGTCACGGTCCGCAGCGATGAACTCGATAACATTTTGTTCCAATGCCTGCGCCGCGGTCAGGGTCGCGGCCTCGGTGACGGCTTTCTCAGCCCAGTCGGCGTTGCGACCGTGGCGTTCGGCAAGACTGCGAATGTACGAAATCGCATCGTTCATCACCTTGCGTTCCATCGCGCTACCTGACGGCTGCGCCGGTGCGTCGGTGTCCTTGTCGCTACCGCTATCGCTATCGCCATCGCCATCGCCATCATCGGCCGGTGGTGTCGCGTCTTCGCCTCCCAGCGAAACCGGCGTAGCGGCGCCCATGTGCGTGGTCGGATTCATTGCCGCAATATGACTGGCCAGCAGGATGTACGTGCCCGCGCTGTCGGCTCTTGCGCCGGCCGGGGTGACGTAGGTGACCACGGGCACCGTCGAGGCGAGGATCTTTTGCACCATGTCCCGCATCGGCTTCATAAGACCGCCTGGCGTGTCCATGTTGATGATGACGAGCTCAGCGTTGATTTCTTCGGCATGTTCGATGCCGCTGACCAGGTACTCTGAAGTTGCGACACCGATGCCGTCC
>CAMYLB010000238.1 GCA_947259145.1 uncultured Woeseiaceae bacterium | reverse complement strand
CGCGTAGTCGCTGAACGCATTAACCATTTCTTTCATCGCCTCGACCTGCTGCACAATGGTGTGCGTGGCACGATCGAGTACCTGGGCGTCTTCTTCAGGTAACGTGTGCAGATACTTGCGGCGCATCCGTTCTGCCGACAGCTGAATAGGCGTCAACGGATTCTTGATCTCATGCGCCAGGCGCCGGGCGACTTCACCCCAGGCCGCGTCCCGTTGCGCCTGCAGCAAAGCGGTAATGTCGTCAAATACGATGACGTAGCCCGCCGTGTGATTCTCGTCGCCGGGCAAAGTCGTGCAGGCGCAGGTCAGCACGCGTCGGCCGACTTCGCCGCGCAATACGATCTGCTCACGCCACTCGGTTTCGCCCGCATCAAGGTGAACGCAGGCAACATCCACAAACTGCTCGAGCAGCGGGTTGTCCTTTGCAACCGCAGTTAACGATTCTCCGGCACGGCTCTCGAGGTCAACGCCCAGGATAGAGCCGGAAGCCTGGTTGGCCGTGCGAATTGTCAGGTCCGACTCCAGCGCGAGGACGCCCGTGGAGAGGCGCGCAAGAATGACCTCCAGGTTCGTGCGCTCGGCTTCGACCAACGCCTGGCTCAAACTTGCCTCGCGTCGTGCTGTTGCCAGGCGCTGCGTCATGTCATTGAACGAGCTGATCAGGAAGCCGATCTCGTCGCGCGTTGGCGTCGGTAGTCGGGTATCGAAGTCGCCCATGGCCACGGCACGTGTTCCGGCTACAAGGTCCTGAATAGGAGCAACCAGTCGGCGCGACAAGACGAACGCGCCATAGATCGCAGCAAGCAAGCTCAACAGCAGCACGAATGCCAACGTCAGAGACAACAGATCCTTGAGATCTTCACGGAAAAACAACAGTTGCTGGTATTCCTGGTAGGATCTCTCGACACTGTTGATCATGCGCCCGAGCCGTTCGGTAACCGGGTAGTGCGCCTGCACGACTCGGGTCTGCTGCGCGCTGCTGCCCTTGTGCGTGAAAACGACCGCGGTACGAATCTCCACGCTGCCGGCTCCATACGATTCAAGGCTGACGAAAGGCCGATCCTGCTGCATCAGAACCACGACCTCTTCGGGCAGCGGTTTCGGCAGGCTTGCCACGGAACTATCCGAACTCGTCGCAAGCACTGTGTTGTTTTGACCGTATAGTGTCATTTCACTGGCGCCGGTCTCGCGCCGCAACGTGCTGAGTTCGAAAATGATTTGCCGGTCGTTGATCTGTGACAGGCGTCTCGCCACCTCCTGCGTCGCGAAAAGGTTCTGGCGTTTCTGCATTTCGAGCGCCGCACGACTGAGTGTCAGGGCATTATCGAGCCCCTCTTCAACCTGCACATTGAACCAACTGTCGATGCCACGATTGATGAACTGCATGGAAAAGTAGAAGACCACGATCAGTGGCAGTACCGCGAGGCCAACGAACATGCCCACGATCCGCGCTTTGAGTTTAGCGCCCGGCACGTTCCCCCGGTAGTCGCGAAACAACCGTGTGAGATTGCCAATGAGCAAGGCGATAAGCAGAATGCCGGCCGCAATATTGATTGCAAGAATGATGTCTTGCAGCCGATCAAAATCATCAGACTTCTGCACGGTTTGTGTCAGCAGGAACAGCGCAGCAAGCACAAGACCGACGCCAGACGCGGCCACGAGGAAATATAAGGCTCGTTTCAGCGTTCGAACAACCATTCAAACCATTCACTTTGTAGCTGCCACTCACCGCGCCAGAAAAACAGCAGACGCAGAGTGGCCGGGTATTGCTCGGTATTGAGCATTGCGCGCAGGCGAAAACGGTATTCGCGATCCGGGTCGAGCAGCGCATCATCGATAATCGGCAGTCCCTGTACACGACCCAGGCTGTTTAGTGCCGAGTAAAGTGTTGCGAAAGAATCCTGTTCTCCACTGTTCAGATTTCTTACGCTGTATCGCTCTCTGAGCGGTCGGTACTCCAGTTCATAACGCACAGCAAGTTCTGCCTCGGTGTCATCGATCAGCCAGCGTCGCGCACGGATGACCTGCATCTGCAGCTCGATCGTCAGCGTTACACCGCTTTCAAGCGCCGCAAGTGCCTCGCTGCTCAGGACCAGCTGCAATCGCGCGTCCAGCGTGTGCACACCGGCGAGAACTTCGGTTCTTGCTGATCGAACTTCGAAGTAGCCCTCGCGTTCGACGTTGTCCTGCGCCAGCCCTGTACCAATCGCAAGCACGGCAAGGGCCACGAGCACTACGTGCGTCATGCTTGTCCAGCGGCGTGGTCGGAGGGGCGTCAACATCAGTATTTTCAGGAAACCTTCTTTTCGAGGCATGCGTAGTAGAAACCGTCGAGCCCCGCCGTTCCCGGCAGGACCTGGTAGCCGCAGGCTCGCCTCCGCATTAGATCGCGGATGTTGTTATTTGGCAACACATCATCTTCCGCCGCATCATCGTGGCTGGACAGAAACCGCATCACTACCGCTTCGTTTTCGGCCGCCAGCGTCGAACAGGTCGCGTACAGCAGCCGACCGCCCGGCACCACCAAGGCCCAAAGCGCGTCAAGAAGTGCGCTTTGCAGCTCGCCCAGCCCGACGATATCACTGGCCCTGCGCAACAACTTGATATCGGGATGTCGCCGAATCACGCCCGTCGCCGAACACGGCGCATCGAGCAGAATGCCGTCAAACGGCACACCGTCCCACCACTCTCCTGTCTTGGATGCATCGGCGGCGATTATGGTTGCGCTTCGACCGATTCGGCCCAGATTCTCGTGGATGCTTTCGATGCGTGACGCGTCACGGTCGACGGCAGTCAGCGCAATATCATTCCCGCCAAGCTCGAGCAGGTGACCGCTCTTGCCTCCCGGCGCGGCGCAGGCATCCAGAATACGTCCGCGCGTTTTGGTCAGAAGCCAGCGGGCTGCTATCTGTGCGGCCGCATCCTGAATCGAGACGTCGCCCTCAGCAAAGCCGGGCAACTCATCGACCAGGCACGGCTCCGACAACCGCAGAGCGTCGGGTGTGGCCGCCAGCATTTCGGCAGAGATTCCCGCCTCGCTTAATCGCTGCCGATAGCCGGCAGTCTCGTTTCTCGATGAATTCACTCGCAGCCACATTGGGGCGCGTTCGTTATTTGCAGCAAGAATGGCCGCCCAGTCATCGGGCCAGTCGCGCTTTAGGGCATCGATCAGCCACTGCGGATGATTCCAGCGGGCCTCTTCATCCTTCGGTGCGCGGGCTGCGATGTCTTCGCGCTGAAAGCGGCGCAGGCACGCATTGATCAGGCCCGCGAGTTTTGGGCGCCTCAGCAGTCTCGCCGCTTCGACTGTTTGCGAAACTGCAGCGTGATCTGGAATTCGCGTGTCGGTCAGCTGGTACAGGCCAAGGGAAAGCAGCGCGTTGATCACACTGTCTTTTCGTTTCAGCGGTCGCTCCAGCAGCTGAGTGACCCACGCCTGCAGCGTCCAATGATGCCGCAGCGCCCCGTAACAGAGCATGCGCAGCAGGGCGCGATCATTCGCGGTCACCCGCGTTTCGTTGGCCGCAATCGCGACATCGAGGGTCTGGCCTTTCGATATGACGGCATCGACAGTCTCTGCGGCAACTGCCCGCACTTTCGCTCCGACGACGGCCACCTTCAGCCCAGCTCTCGACCAACAAGGTCGAGCTGGTTGGCAAACTCGCGAGCGTGTACCCGCCGTTTGCCGGGCAGCTGCAGTTCGAGCAGACGCAATCCTCCAGCAGCACACGCGACATCGATGCCGTCGAGACCGCTTGCGACAACCGTGCCGGGTCTGGCGTCTATGTCTGCAACATAAACGGCGCGCCAGCATTTCACTCTTAATGAATCGTCCACGAAAAAATATGCTCCCGGGACCGGGTTATAGGCGCGGACGCGACGCTCCAGGTCGCCGGCATTTTGCGACCAGTCGAGATGTGCATCCCGCGTGTGAATCTTGCCGGCGTAGCTTGCCGCTGGTTCATCCTGTGCAACCGCAGTAATTTTTTGCTCCAGGATATCTCCGAGCTTCGCTACCAGTATCTCGCCACCCAGATGTGCAAGTCGATCATGCAGCTCACCGGCTGTCTCATCGGCCGCGATGGGAAGCGAAGCCGAGGCATACACGGGTCCACAGTCGAGACCGGCGGTCATGGACATCAGGCATACGCCGGATGATTCGTCGCCGGCCAGGATCGCCGCTTGTATCGGCGCCGCGCCGCGCCAGCGCGGCAAGAGAGACGCATGCACATTAAGACAACCCCTGACGGGGATATCCAGCACATTCTGCGGAAGTATGAGTCCGTATGCGGCAACGATCATGACATCGGGCTCGAGCGCCTGCAGTTCGGCGACAATTCGTTCGTCGCGCAAGGTGGCAGGCTGCATGACCGGTATGCCCTGTTCCATTGCGAAACGCTTCACCGGGCTCGCGGTCATGCGCTTACCGCGCCCGGCCGGGCGGTCTGGCTGAGTAAGCACCGCAATTGGCGCAATACCAGCCTCGACAAGCGCCGACAGCGACGCGAGCGCGAACTCCGGCGTACCGGCGAATATCACCCTGGGATCTTTCATGACGACGGCGTCTCCGGTCGATCGCTTACATGACAACCGCGGCGGACTGCTGGCGGCGTTCTTTTTGCAGCTTCTTGCGAATTCGTTGCCGCTTTGCTTCGGACAGGTAATCGACGAACAGCTTGCCTTCGAGGTGATCGATTTCATGCTGGATGCAGACCGCGAGCAATCCTTCGGTCTCCATTTCCTGTGCGATGCCGTCCCGATCCAGGAATCGAACTCGAATGTGCTCAGCGCGTTCGACCTCTTCGTAGTAACCGGGAACAGAGAGGCAGCCCTCGTCGCTGACGATCACGCCGTCTTTTTCCAGGATTTCCGGGTTTATCAACGCAATGGGTTCGGACTTGTCGGCCGAAACGTCCACAACCAGCAGGCGCTTGTGCACATTCACCTGCGTTGCCGCCAGTCCAATACCGGGCGCGGCATACATCGTCTCAAACATATCGCAGATTAACGCGCGCAGCGTATCGTCAACCGCCGAAACCGGGGTCGCTTTCGTCCTGAGCCTCGGGTCAGGGAATTCCAAAATCGTCAGTTTTGCCATAAT
>CAMYLB010000237.1 GCA_947259145.1 uncultured Woeseiaceae bacterium | reverse complement strand
TCGTCGTTGTACGAAATGCACTGCAGCAGGTTCCAGGTCCATTCGAAACTGAGCCTCGCGTTCTCATGTAGCAGCAGGTAAGTCTCGTATGCCCGGCAGAGGCGGTGGCCGAACTCGACGTCCGGACGCGGCCAGCAGGCATGTACGTGGTCCTCGCGATCGATACGAATCAGCATGCCGGTGTAAAACAGCGCCACGAGTGTCGTTGCCTGGTTCTGGTTTTCGGGGTTCTTGACGTAGCGCGTCACCTGGCGCGGCGATTTGCCGCGCCGTCGTTTCACGGCCGTGTCGCCGCAGTTACGAAAGTAGGTGGAATACAGTTTGCGAATCCGGTCGTCGGACAGGCCCGTGCACTCTCTGATCGTGCGGGTGCGGGCTTCGTGCCGGATCATTCGTAGCGCCAGCTCGAACTGGCTGCGTTCCCCTGAGTATCGATCGTCACTTAGTCGCATTGCTTGCCCTTTTTGCCAGAAACAGACCATATATGGTATTTATAGAGCCTATAATATCCATAAATGGTCGGCTAGTACGATATATAGAAATTAGAACTATGGGCGAGAAAAGCGCCCAAATGGGGGCCAAATTGGAATACCAGGGACTGACGACGGACGATCTTGCCAATATCCATGCGCTTAACCAGTCTTTTTTGAAGGCGATTGCGGGGTCCGCTGCGGAGGCTTTTGGTGTCATCGCCAGTAGACGCCTGACGGATCCGCAGCTGTTGCGGCTTGCCGGCGTTCCGTTCCTGCTGTTCTCGTTTCGCGAGCACGACAGCGACTACTGGCAGCGCGTGCTCGCCGACAGTCCGCAATTCGACCTGATCGATTCGGGCAACCCGCCGGCCGAGAATATTGCGCAACTGCAGGTGGCCGGTTTGGGCTTTCTCTGGCAGCTCGTTCGTCGAAATCCGTATGCAGCGCGAATCGTGAGCGGCGCGTCCGTCAGCTGGTGCCAGCGTATCGCCGGGCTGACCCTGGTCAGCTTCATGCAAAGCGCTGCGTCACGCGGAGACTTGCTCCGCAGGCGCTTCCCCGACGAAGAAACGGTATGGCGTCGTCTACTGGAGGACGGCATCAGCCCGAAGCAACAGACCCGACTCGCATCGCACCACTCTGCGCTGCAGGCGCTGCTAACGCGTGCCCCCGAATTGCGACACAGCACGGTATCTGCCGCGGCCTGCAGGATTCGCGATAGCAAGGTGTGACGAATGCCAGCGCATGGTTACAATACGCGACCTCATGAAGGCGCTCTCGATAACAAACCTCACAAAGACCTACAGCAACGGTAACCAGGCGCTGAAGGGCATCGACCTGTCCGTGGAAAGTGGCGATTTTTACGCGCTGCTGGGCCCAAATGGCGCGGGCAAGACGACCGCTATCGGTATCGTCACCTCACTCGTCAATAAGAGCGGCGGAGAAGTGGAGGTGTTCGGCCACAGTATCGATAGTGAACTCGAGGCCGCCAAAGCCTGCATCGGCATCGTCCCGCAGGAAGTGAATCTCAACCTCTGGGAATCGGTCGGTAATATCGTCAGGAATCAGGCCGGCTATTACGGCCTGCACGGAAAACTGGCGAAGCAGCGTGTCGAAAAGTACCTGCGCGCCCTGAGACTCTGGGACCGCCGCGACCATATCGCGCGAAGTCTCTCAGGCGGGATGAAAAGGCGGCTGATGATAGCGCGGGCCCTCGTACATGAGCCCAGGCTACTCATCCTCGATGAGCCCACGGCCGGAGTCGATATCGAAATTCGACGTTCAATGTGGGAGTTCCTGCAGGAAATCAATGAAGCCGGTACGACCATAATCCTGACAACGCATTACCTCGAGGAGGCAGAGTCCCTGTGTCGGCACATTGCGATTATCGATGAAGGCAGGATCATCGAAGATGCGAGGATGAGCGACGTACTCAGAAAATTACAGCGCGAAGTCTTCGTGCTCAGCCTCACGGAAGAACTGCCCGAAGCCCCGGCTCTCGATGGTTTCATGGCACGACTGCGTGGCGACCGGGAGTTAGAGGTCGAGAAAGGCCCCGACTGCGATCTCAACGATCTGTTCGTGCAACTCAACGCGCGTAACATTCATGTGTCCAGTCTGCGTAACAAGGCGAACCGGCTCGAAGAATTGTTCATGCGCCTCGTTGACAGCAAGCAACAAGAGGCTGAGCTGTGAACATCAGGCTTAACGTGGTTGCCGCCAAGACCATCATTCGCAAGGAAATCGTACGGGTGTTGCGTATCTGGGTGCAAACGATTGTGCCGCCCGCCATAACGATGACGCTGTACTTCATTATCTTCGGTAACCTGATCGGGAGGCGTATCGGCAGCATGGATGGATTCGATTACATGCAGTACATTGCTCCTGGCCTGATCATGATGTCTGTTATTACGAACTCCTACGGCAATGTTGTGTCGTCTTTCTTCGGCGCCAAGTTTGGTCGCCACATTGAGGAGATGCTGGTTGCGCCCATGTCCTACGCGACGATTATTATTGGTCACGTGGCAGGTGGCGTGCTGCGAGGACTCCTTGTGGGCTTGCTGGTCACGATCATAGCGCTGTTTTTCACGCGCCTGACTGTCGCCCATCCGCTGGTCGTCGTTCTGACACCGCTGACCTACCTTGGGGGCGTCTTTTATTCGATATCGATGCTGCCGGAATTCTGGCAGAACGTATCGAAAGCAAACCCGATCCTCTATATGGTCAATGCGTTTCGCTACGGCATTCTTGGCACATCAGACATCAGCATCGGCCATGCGTACGCGATACTGATTGTGTTCGTCGTCGTTCTGTTCACAAGCTGCATGTACCTGATGCAGCGCGGAATCGGCATTCGCGAATAACCATGTGTGGCCGTTTCGCATTTTATTCGCCCAGTGAAGCCGCCGCCGCGTTGTTCGGCGTATCTGCGCCCACACAAATGCAGCCGCGTTACAACATCGCCCCGACCCAGGATGTCGCGGCGATTCGTGAAGACAGTAACAAGCAGCGTGAGCTGGTCATGCTGCGTTGGGGCCTTGTGCCGTTTTGGGCGAAGGATCCGTCGATAGGCAACCGCATGATCAACGCTCGCGCGGAAACAGTCGCCGAAAAACCGTCGTTTCGTGCTGCGTTCCGGCATCGACGTTGCATCGTTCTCGCGGACGGCTTTTACGAGTGGCGGAAACACGGTGACACCAAAACGCCTTATTTCATCTCACTGGCAAGCGCAGAGCCATTCGCGCTCGCAGGTCTTTGGGAGAACTGGGATGACAAGGAAAGTGGCGAGTCTCTGCAAACGGCAACGTTAATTACAACGATGGCAAACGAGTTCATGCAGCCTCTGCATCATCGGATGCCAGTTGTTCTGCAGCCGGATGCGGCCGACGAATGGCTCGCCGCATCGCCCGATATGCTGGAGCACGCAACGGAACGAACCCCGAAGCTGCAGGCGTGGCCTGTTGACCGGCGAGTCAACAATGCACGCAACCAGGGCAACGAGCTAATCGTCGCGGATGGCGACATCCTGCGTTGAAACGGAGGGATTGAACGAGACCAAGAGCGTTCCGGGTCCTCCATGGACGCCAATGGCAGTTCCCAGTTCGCTGAGCGTCAGTTTCTGGACAGCCGGCAGGCGCGAACGAATCTGCTCGGCAAGCTCTTTTGCATCCTTCTCACAAATCGCATGTGCGATGCCGACTTCGATCGGCTGGCCTTTGGGCGCGCGGCGGGCGATGAACTTCGCGAAACGTGCAGTGCGGTTATGACTGCCAAGCTGGAAGCCGCCAACGGTGACACGTCCATCGGCTGTCGTGCGGAGAATCGCCTTTAGCCGCAACAGGTCCGCGACCGTCTTTACCCAGCCCGGGATGCGACCGCCGCGAACCGCATAGCGCAGATCCTGCAGCAGGGCATAGGTGCGTGTCTTGGGAATTTGTTCGTTGATCAGGGCGATCGTCGTTTCAATATCAATACCGCGATCGGCACACTCTGCGGCGAGAACGGCGAGTTGGCCCTGACCAAGGGAGGCGCTTTTCGAATCGATGACGTGGATGCGACCCTGCGCGCTGCTCCGGGCCGCAGCCAATCGAGCCCCCTCATAAGTACCGCTGACAGCATCAGTCAAATTGATCGACAGCACGTCTTCGAAATGACTGGCGAGAAACTGAAACTGCCGCCGAAAATCGCCAGGAGCTGGTTGCGACGTCGTCGGATGATCCGGATTGGACTTGAGCTCCGCATAAAACTCGTTGCTCGTGATGCTGACCTTGTCCAGATAGCCGTGGCTGCCGAATTGAATTCGGCACGGGACCAGGTGGATGTCGAGACGTTCCATGTCCTCGTCGGGAATGTCAGCTGCCGAATCCGTGATCACGGCAAAGCGTCGTCTCGTGTCATGCGTACTGTGTTGCTGACGGTGCATGTCGTCCGCCTTTTCTGCGCTGAGCTCACCAAATTGCCTGGCAATCTCGAAAACGTCGTCGGGGTCGTCGACGTGGATGTGAATTTTCGCTTTGCGCTTTGTTCCAGCGAGTACAAACGAGTCGCCAACCGCGGTGAGCGCTTCGCGCAGCTTGCGCCGGTTGATTTCAGGCGCAGTTACAATGCACTCGGTGCAGAATCGAAACTTCGACTCGTTGTCGGCTTCGGCGAACTCGATGGCGGGCTCGATATCATATTGCATCGAGATATCAGGCATCGGAACGACGGTACCGTCATTGAAGTAAACGCACATTCCGGCGACGAGTTCGGCGAATCCTTTGGCGCCGGCATCCACGACACCGGCTTTACGCAGGACCTCGAGCTGATTGGGCGTGTTTGCGAGCGCCTCTTCAACCTGTTGCAGCGCGTTTTTGACGACGCTGGGAAACTCACCTTCGCGTTCTTCCGAGACCTGGTACGCGACACTGTTTGCAAAGGCGGCGACAACCGAGAGAATAGTGCCTTCGCGGGGCTTTGACAGCGCGTCGTGCGCATATTCGCTGCCCATGCTGACGGCCTTGCCAAATGTGTAGGTCGTGAAGCGGCTGATCTCCTCGGCCGAGTCGCTCATACCCTGAAAGAACTGCGCCACAATGGCGCCGGAATTTCCGCGCGCGCCGTCGAGCAGTGCATCCGCGATCGCGGCGAGCATCGTGCCCAGGTGCTTCTCGCCGGGCTTGTTGAGCACGGCGAGCGCCGCGCTTAGGGTGAGACTGAGGTTCGTACCCGTATCACTGTCCGCGACGGGAAATACGTTGATACGATTCAGGAGCTCCTGTTCGCCGATGACCCGGTGAAATCCTGACGTCAGGGCAAGGGCGAGCGAATCGCCATCCAGGTATTTCGTGACCGGACTTGTCAAGATGTGCGCTCTAGTCGCGCCGCAACAAAAAAGAAGTGCCGCGGTACTCAAGAACAACGCCTTCCGGTGTAATTTCCTCGACGACGGGGCCCTCGGCGAGCTGCGAGTTCTCACGTTGTTTCGACATGTTGATGAACACGAACCGGTCGTTCGGGACGTCACTGTAGACGTGTATATCCAGATGCAGCTCAGGCAGCAGAAGTGTGCCGTTGGCCCGCACCTCCTGGATCGTCGGCAGTACCCTTGAGTCTGCCGGCGGGGTGGAGTAAACGACGCCGGGCGTCACAGCGGGGCCCGCTGCAGAGGGCTGCGTCAAGACTGTAGCGGGCTCACGGCGCGCTGGCGCATTCTGTTTTGCGACAGCGACCTGTTCCGCGAAGCTCGCTTCGCTCCGTGCCGGTTCATCCAAAGCCGGTTTATTCAATGTTGGTTGGCGAGTTTCGGTGACCGGTATCGATTGCAGGCTCGTCGGCTTCGCATCCGGCCGAAACAACAGGCCGAGCAACACGAGAAGGTTGATCGCAAGCAACAGCCCGAGCGCCCACAGCCAGCGTGGCACACCGGGGCTGCCGCTGCCCGTCGGGACTCCGGCAAATTCCGCGGAGCTCTGTTGCTGTCGGTCCGTTTCCGATTTCTTTAGCGCGTCAAGTATGAATGACATCGGCTAGTCCTGAGCCAGTAGCGGCGTTTTGAGGCGCGGGGTGCCGTCGACCGCCAGCAGCGAGTTGATGACGATCTGTGTCTGTTGGCCGGCGAGCCCGTCGACTTCGAGTCGGTGGGCTCGCTGGAAAGCCCGCACCACCTGCTCGAGCTCCGTGTCGTACACGTCCGATGAGGGGGTGCTGGTGGCAAAGCGGTCGTCGATCGACGCAAGGCTCTCGCGCAGCCATACGACATCGGCGCCCCGCGCATTGGGTCCGAGAGAAACCGCTTGTCCGTTCGGCGGACGCCATAGCAACAGGTACTGGCCAAACCAGGCGTCGGTGATCGATTCAACCGGGTGCGTTACGAGTACGCCGCCAATGGAGAGCTCGGCGGTATTGCCGTGAACCGCCATCAGCACCACCTCGTGGGATTCACCGCTATCGTCGATCAGGGTCAGAACAGCCGGCCGGTCCATTTGCCGCAACCCGCTCCAGGAACCACGCTGATAAAGACACACCAGCCCGGCATCGCTAGCCTGCGAGCAAGCGCTTTTTCCACCGCTGTTGAAATCGAGACCCCACGCAACAAACAGCGTTGTCAGTGCAGACGTTGGGCTCGTCAGATCGGTGGCGAGCTGCAGCTGTTCGTTCAGTGTTGGCTGTGCTTCGGGCAATTCAGGCGCTGCGGCAGGTTCGGGTTGGACTATGTCCGGCGTCTCATCGGGAGTCTCGGCAGCAACAGCTTCCGCCGGTGCATTTGCGATCAGGACCGGCTGCGATTCCTGCAGCCGGGTCAGAGACCAGATGCTCGCGGCGATAATCGCAACAGCAATGACACCCGCAGCAATGCTGACCGGGCGCAGCCACGGCGAGCGCTGCAGCTGCCCGCGGACTTCGGCGGCAGCGCGGCGGATGAGCCGGCGATCGACGCGCCGTGACTCGAGGCTGTACGCACCGAGCAGCGCGCGGTCACAGATTACGTTGATCAGGCGTGGCACTCACCTTGAGGCGATGTTCGATGTAGTGGGCGGTTTCTTCCGTGGTCAGCGGCTCGAGGTGGTAACGGCCGGTAATGCGTTGCGCGAGCTGACGAAGATCATTGCGCGCAAGGAGTTCACGGAGTTCAGGCTGGCCGATCAGTATGATTTGCAGCAGCTTCTGTTTCGCAGTTTCGAGATTGGTGAGCAGACGCACCTGTTCCAGCACGGCCGGTGAAAGATTCTGTGCTTCGTCGACGATCAGGATGGTTCGCCGACCGTCCGCATGGGCCTTGAGAAGATGTCGGTTGAGCGCGTCGGTCAGCGCTTTTATGCTGCCCCTGTTGTGCGGCACGTCGATATGGAGTTCCTCGCAGATCGTTGCGAGGAATTCGAGGACGGAAAGTTGCGGATTCAGTACGACGGCAACGTCGGCGTTGTCCGGCATGCGGTTGAGGTTTTCATTCAGGCCGAAAAAACTGGTGTACATGAATCCCCACGGAGGGCTTTGCCGACCCTCGATTCTACCCTAATCACTGCCCGTCCAAGGTCCTGGCACGGCCGACCGAAGTGCTACCGAAGCGATCCCGAATCTCGTCAACGGCCTGATCGATCGGCAGAGCCGGCTCATCTGCGGCTGCGGCAAACAGGTCTGGCTGCTCCGCCGGGGCCAGATTACTGCCACCGACGCCCAGCAGGCGGATTTTTGCGCCAGGATTGCGCCCCAGCCAGACCTTAAGGAGTGCGCGCGCGACGGCGTACAGCTGATCGGTGCCATTGGCGGGCGGTTTGACGCATCGCTGTCTCGTGTACGTCTTGAAATCGGACTGGCGAATCTTGATGTGTACCGTGCCCGCGGCCAGGCCCGATTTGCGCAACCGGCTGGCCGTACGCTCGGACAGGCGCAGCAGTTCACGGTTCATTTGCTCGCGACTTGCAAGATCCCGGTCATAGGTTTCCTCTGCGCTGATGGATTTCTCGGCGCGGGACGGGACCACGGGGCGAGCGTCGCATCCCGCGGCACGGTCGCGCGTCTTCCTGGTGAATCGTCCGAATATGGGTTCGAGCAGGCGATCGTCCGCCACGCGCAAATCCCGTACTGTGCCGATACCAGCGGCGGAAAGTTGCGTCCGGGTCTTACGGCCAATGCCCGGGATCACCGCAACGGGCAGTGGATCGAGCCGCGCCTCATAATTCTCGGGCCAGAGCACGGTCAAGGCATCTGGTTTATCGAGATCCGAGGCGATCTTCGCTACCAGTTTGTTTTCGGCGACCCCGACCGAAGCCGTCAGCCCGGTCCTGTCCAGTATTCGCTGCTTGATGGCCATTGCGATCTCTGCCGGCGCGCCGAACAGGGCCACGCTCGCGGTGACATCGAGAAAAGCCTCATCGAGTGACAGGCCTTCGACTACGGGCGTGAACTCGCGGAAGACGGCGAAGATCTGCTCGGACACAGACTTGTAGTGAGATATGCGCGGCTTGACGCGGCGGAGCTCGGGGCAACGCCGAATCGCCTCCGCCATTGGCATCGCCGAGTGGATACCGAAGGTCCGGGCCTCGTAGCTGGCTGCTGCAACGACGCCGCGGTTGGCACTGCCGCCAACAACCAGCGGTTGGCCGCGCAGCTCCGGGTTGTCGCGCTGTTCGACAGACGCATAAAACGCGTCCATATCAACGTGCAGAATGCTGCGCGTTGGCGCTGGCACCGGCTTATTGGCCTCGCTCGATGATAAAACGGGCAAGCCATTTCAGCGGCGTCGCCTCGTCGCCAAAGCGCTCGAGATGTTGTAACGCACCGTCCAACAGTTCATTACATCGCCGTCGTGACCGGTCGACTCCGAACAGGCCCGGATAGGTCGCTTTACCGAGCCGCTCGTCGGCACCGGCCTGTTTGCCGATCACATGAGTCTCGCCTTCGATATCCAGGATATCGTCCTTGATCTGAAAGGCGACGCCGATGGCGCGACCAAAAGCGTCGATCGCCCCGGTGTCCGTTTCGGAGCGGTCTTCCCGCAGCAGGCAGGCCGACATGACAGCGGCGTGAATCAGCGCGCCCGTCTTCAGCGAGTACATGACCTCGAGTGCTTCGGCGCTCATCGAGCTTCCTTCTGCGGCCAGGTCGATCGACTGGCCGCCCGTCATGCCGGTTGAACCACAGGCAGTCGCAATGAGGCGGACAAGGCCGATCTTCACTGCTGCCGGTACGCGTTCCTGCTGCGACAGCACTGAAAACGCCAGTGGCTGCAGCGCATCGGCCGCCAGTATTGCCGTGGCCTCGTCGTACCTGATGTGTACGGTCGGTTTGCCGCGACGCAGGTCGTCATCGTCCATGGCGGGCAGGTCGTCATGCACGAGCGAGAACGCGTGAATCAGTTCGATTGCTACGGCAGGTGCATCGAGACAGGCAGCGTCGACGCCGAGGCATTCGCCCGCCGCATACACGAGCAATGGCCGGACCCGCTTGCCGCCGTTCAATACGGCGTAACGCATCGCCTCGTGCAAACGGCACGGATCGATCGACGACTGCGGCAGCGCCGCATCGAGACGTTCATCGACGCGTTCCGTGTAAGCGGCAATGCGATCTGCGAATGTGTCCGGCAATGCCTTCAGGCCTCGGGATTCGGGCCATGTAGCGTACACGGAATTATGCCGCGGTGCGCGCGTCCGGCTGGGCTATAATCTGCCACCCTTACTGGCACAAAACACCAAGAGACGTGGACATGCGGGCAACGGCGATCGCCCAGCCAAACATTGCGCTTATCAAATACTGGGGCAAGCGCGACCTCGAGCTGAACCTGCCTGCGGTAGGCTCTATTTCAATCACATTGCGCGACCTGTTTACGGAAATGCAGCTAGAGCTTGATGAGCGTCTGTCTGCCGACGAGCTCACATTGAACGGCTCGGTTGATGAGACGATGCTGCCGCGGCTGTCAGCCTGCCTCGATCTTGTTATCGGAAGTGTTCGCCCGCGCGCAAGCATCGCCAGCCGCTGCAATTTTCCTGTTGCTGCCGGTCTTGCCTCTTCGGCGTCGGCTTTTGCGGCTACCACGGTCGCAGCCGCGCACGCTGCCGGCAAATCGCTCAGCGTTGCGGCGCTCGCGAATCTTGCCGGGCGCTCGTCGGGATCAGCAGCGCGTTCGCTGTACGGCGGATTCGCTGAACTCGAGAACAGCGATAACAACATTGTTGTCAGCACGCTGTGTGAAAGCGAGCAGTGGCCGCTGACCGTCGTGATTGCGATTACCGAAACGGGACCGAAAGCCGTCGGTTCGACCGAGGCCATGGAAATCAGTCGCAAGACCTCACCCTTCTATGCCAGCTGGATTGAACGCCAGGATGACGATCTGACACAACTGTCTGAAGATGCACTCGGTCATGTGGGCATCGCGGCCGCCGATCGTGTACTGGAATTCGGTGACGATGCGTTGTCTGCAAACTGTCCGCAAATTGCAGGGTAGCGGCGTTGGCGTGTTTTTCACCATCGACGCGGGTCCGCAGGTCAAGGCGATCTGCCTGCCCGAACACGCACATGAGGTTCACGCCGCGCTGGCTGCAACCGAGGGCGTCATCGATATCATGGAATCCGGTCTTGGCGATGCGGCCCGGCTCGTGGAAGCCTCGTGACTCGCGTTTCTGCCAGTGCGCCCGGCAAGCTCGTGCTGTGCGGTGAATATGCCGTGCTTGACGGTGCACCCGCCGTTTGCATGGCCGTCAATCGTCGGGCGAGCGTCAAGGTAACAAGCTTCGATGGCGAGTGGCACCGGGTTTCAGCGCCCGGTTACTCATCATTAGAAGGACGGTTTGTTGTCGACGGCAGCGCCCTCGCGTGGTCGCAGGGCGAGGATGATTACCGCATCGTAGACGCCGTCTGGCGCTCGATTACGCCAGCGGCAGCGAGTTGCTTGTCGATAGAGCTCGATACCAGGGCGTTTGTTGATGAAGCGTCGGGGAAGAAAATCGGCATTGGATCCAGCGCGGCACTGACCGTCGCGCTGACGGCCGCGTTGATGCAATCCAGCGATGTGCTTGAACCTGCTTTGCGTTCCCACCGCCTGTTTCAAGGCGGTGCCGGCAGCGGCGTCGATATCGCGACCAGTGTTAGCGGGGGCCTCATCGCATACAGCAGGCAGGAGGCGGCGGTATCGCCTTTGAGCTGGCCGGCCGGGCTGGCGTACCGACTGATCTGGAGCGGAGTGCCGGCAAGCACACGAGTGAAACTCGAGGCGCTCGAAAAGACCGGCTACCGGGCGTCAAAAACGGCGCTCTTCGAGGCCGCCGAAAACATGAGGAATGCATGGCGGTCGGCAGCCGACGTCATGAGTGCGTACCCGGCCTACATCGAGGCCCTGCAGCAATTCAGTGTTGACCATGATCTCGGCATATTCGATGCTGGCCACGAGCAGCTCGTGATTGACGCCGCCGCGGCCGGACTGGTTTACAAGCCCTGCGGTGCCGGCGGTGGCGATGTCGGCATTTTGCTGGGCCACAGTGACGAGAAGTTGAACGACTTCATGACTGGCCGGGAGGTTCCCGGTTGCCAGGTCCTCGACTTCGAACTGGAGTCCGATGGTGTTTTGCTGGAGCAACGTTGAACGATTCCCGCATAGCAGGTCTCTACAAACTGAATGTTGCCGAGCGTATCGAAGCGCTCCGGCAGCACGGCTGGTTGTCGCGCGCCGACGCTGATCGATTGCGAGACGGCCGCCAGGTGTTGTCGAGCGTTGCTGCTGACAAAATCATAGAAAACGTGGTCGGCGTGTTCGGGCTGCCGTTCTCAATTGCACCGAATTTCCAGGTCAATGATCGCGACCACATGGTGCCGCTGGTCGTTGAGGAGCCGTCAATTGTCGCGGCTCTCAGCGGCGCTGCACGCCTGGCTCGAACGAGCGGAGGTTTCCTCGCCAGCTGCGACGAGTCGCTGCTGGCGGGACAGGTGCATGTCACGGGTGTGGCGGACCCCGAAGCGGCGATGCAGGTCCTGCAAGCCGAAAAATCGGCCTTGCTGGATGCGGCAAACGACGTGCATCCACGATTGAGTGCGCGAGGCGGCGGCGTTCGCGACCTCGACGTTCGGCGACTCGAATTACCCGATGGAACGCCGTTGATTCGGGTGCATCTGCTCGTCGACACTGCTGATGCCATGGGCGCGAACCTGGTCAATTCGATTTGTGAGGCCATTGCGCCGACGATTGCCAGGCTGTGTCAGGGTGACGTGTCACTGCGGATTTTGTCGAATCTTGCGGACCGTTCCGTCGTTACGGCGACAGTTCGCTACAGGCCAGACAGTCTCGCCGGTAATGGCTTTGACGGTGAGGTGGTTCGTGACGCGATTGTCATGGCGAGCAATATTGCGCTGGCCGATCCGCACCGCGCCGCGACGCATAACAAAGGCATTATGAATGGCGTCGATGCGCTGGCTATTGCGACCGGCAACGACTGGCGGGCAATCGAAGCGGGCGCACATTCTTTTGCCGCGGCAAGTGGAAGATACATGCCGCTGACGCAGTGGACTGTGAATACGGATGGCGACCTGTTGGGTGAAATAGCGATCCCGCTCAAAGTAGGCACCGTCGGCGGCACGCTGCACGCCAACCCGGCAGCGGCGCTGGGTCTCGCCGTAACCGGGGCAAAGTCGGCCAACGAACTTGCACTGCTCATGGCTGCCGTCGGTCTGGCGCAAAACTTTGCTGCCCTGCGGGCACTGTCGAGCAGCGGTATTCAGCAGGGGCACATGAAGCTGCATGCCCGCAGCCTGGTCGCTGCTGTCGGCACGCCGGACGAGTGTTTTGACGATGTGGTTGCCAAACTGATCGAAAGCGGCGAGATCAAGCGCTGGAGAGCCGAAGAAATTCTCGAGCAAGTAACGGCGTCAACAACCCGGCAGAAAACACCGAACGCGACGGCGGCCGGCAAGGTAATTCTGTTTGGCGAGCATGCGGCTGTTTACGGTCGCCACGCCCTGGCCCTGCCTATCCCGGACGCCGTGAGCGCGGTCGTCGAGCCTGCCGAGGCGACGACGTCTCTCGCAATTCCCAACTGGGGTATCGCGGGGAAATTGGACTTTGACGATCAAGAGGGCATCGCTGCAGCTATCGCACTCATCCTGCAACAGCTCGATGTACGGGGAAGGAGTTTCGCCATTACCGTGGATTCTCGTCTGCCACGGGCAATGGGACTCGGTTCGTCCGCAGCGATTGCGGTCGCCGTGACTCGGGCTATTTGCGATGTCTTGGAGCTCCCGATCGACAACGAGCGCATCAACGCGATCGCCTTCGAGTGCGAAAAGCTGGCGCACGGCACACCGTCTGGAGTCGACAATACGCTCTCGACCTATGCCAGGCCCATGTTGTTTCACAATGACGGAACCCTGCACATCGAGCCACTGAGCCTGACTGAAGTCCCGCCGATCATCATCGCGTGCAGCAGCGACGTCGGGCTTACGAGTGAACAGGTTGCGGGTGTAAGGTCGCGCTACGAGCGGGCGCCGCAGCGCTACAGCGCGTTGTTTGATGAGATCGACAGTATCAGCCTGGCGGGTGCCGAATTGTTGCAGGCGCGTGACTATAAGGAGCTGGGACTTGCGATGAACATCTGTCACGGATTATTGAACGCGATCGAAGTGTCGACGCCAGAGCTTGAGCGCATGGTCATTCTGGCGCGAAGCGCCGGCGCAGCTGGAGCCAAGCTAACGGGCGGTGGCGGCGGTGGCTCGATCATCGCGCTTTGTCCCGGAGCGATGGACAGCGTGCAGAGCGCCTTGCATCAGGCCGGATACAAAACGCTGGTGTTGCAGCAATGAACGAGAGACACAGGATAGTTTCCTCCGAGAGCGAAGAGCTGATTCTCGTTGATCGCGACGATTAGGAAATCGGTTATCTCTCCAAAGCTTGCAACGACGTATTGCGACGCTGGGCTCGTGCTCAGGCGATGAATTTGTAGTACTCGATCCCCAGATCGGTAAAGTGGCGCTCGTCCGTGCCGCCGACGCGATCAATAACAAACTCCTTATTAGGCACATAGCTTAGACCGGTCACCCGACGCCCGTCATGCAACGCCTCGTACTGCTCACGATTGAGGTCAACGGCGAGCTGCATTACGTCACTAAAGTGAATTTTCGCTGTTGCTTCGCGCCAGCCGTCTGCCATGAAAAACGGAATGACCTCGGCGGCGTCGCCACTGCCGTAGCCGAGCGTCAGTACTTCCTCGCCGGGGCTTAGTGAATCTTCATCCAGCGCCTGCTCGAAGCCGGCTGCCATCCAGGCGGGCAAAGCGGCGGTGTAGAGGTTACCGAGGTCGAGCATCGTATCGCTGCCCAGCGCCATCTTGTCCAGAATTTCCTTGCGAAAATGCCGTGATGCGCGGAAAGCACGCAGTACCGCCATGGTTAGCGGATAGGCTTCGTACTGCAGCTCTTCAGGCGTTGCGAGCGCCGCGATCTCGGGCTTGCTGAGCATCTCGGTTCGAACGGCCTCGACGCCGATGCCCGCTTCGTAACAATACGAGGCCAGTTCGGCACGATCTTCAGCGTTCCCCTGGCTTAGCGCGAACAGGTAGGAGACCGCCCAGCCTGTCTCGGGCATGCGCCGATAGGGCCGATGCATGAAAACCGTTCGCAGCGAACGCAGGTAGGAACTCGGATTCAGCTTGCGTTTCACATACATGTCGTTGAGTGCATGCAGCGTCTCATCGACATAGCAGGTCGTGGAGTACTTGCCGTTAAACACAGGAAAGTCCTGTACCTGGTGCGACTCCGAGCGATCCTGCCCGCAGAAGCGCAGCATCGGCTTGCGGAAATCCATGATGCGGTAGTCCGATGCCGAGCCAGAGCCTATGAGGTCGACGACCGCAAGCTGCGGATCTTCCTCGAGCAGCATCGCCACGGCACCGGCTCCCTGCGTCGGCTCACCCGAACTGCCGCGAGCGTACTCGGCGATATCGGCGCAAACAACAATAGCCTGGCTGCCTGCACCATCCAGGGCCAGGTGACGAATTGCCCCTTTCATGCCGTAAACGCCGCCGAGGCAGGCATGCTTGAACTCG
>CAMYLB010000236.1 GCA_947259145.1 uncultured Woeseiaceae bacterium | reverse complement strand
TCGAAACTCAACTCCTCCTCGGCTTCAGGCTGCGCTGCAGCTTCGGCTTCCGCCGCTTCGACGGCAGGCTCAGGCTGTGCCTCGATTGCGGTGGCCGGCTCCGCCGGCATGGTCGCAATCTGGCTAGCCCCGCCGACCAGGTCCGAGAGGTCGGCGCCCATCAGCACGTCGACGAGTTGTCCTATGACTTCGCCGGCCGCCTCCGAACGAACGCTTTCCATCTGTTCCTCGTGCGCTTTCAGAAGCTGTTCGCGTTCGGCCGCCTCGGCCGCCTGCTGTTCCCTGGTGACCCGGTCGATCGCCTCTTCAACATAGAAATTATGAATGCCGGCGAGCTCCTGCAGCGTTCGCCAGTAATTCAAACGGTCACGACACGCAAATACCAGCGCACGCGATACGACCAACCTCATCAGCCTGGTCGTCGATTCCCCAGATGTACGGCACCTGGCGATTGACGAGCTTCTCCTCGAGATCAAGGTATTGATCGACCGGAACGAGATCGTCGGACTCGAAACCAGCAGGCACCATTCGAAAATGTCCGTGCAATGCCGGCATCAACAGCGCGTAATCGGCGAAAGTAAAAACAAGGTCCATCTCGGTCAGCTCGCCGTCGGCACTGCGGTACTCGAGTTTTTCGACTGGCCAGTCTTTTTCGGCCTGCGGGTTACCGTCGAAGCTGACCCGTTCCGCGGCGTGGTCGCCGGCATCCGGGTTGACGAGAATGAAGGGATGAGCGCGGCTTTCCAGCGCTGCGCTTGCAACAAACCATGGGTCGAGCAGCCGTTCTTTCGTCTTGGATTGGGTGCCGCGGTTGATCAGGTGCAAACTCGCGCGATTGCTGTCCAGTGCGCACAGGAAACCCGCGACCCAGCTAAACACATGAACAGGCAAGCGTGATCCGAGCAAGCGCGAAAACGGCGCCAGGCCGTCGCAGGCAAGATAGTTGGCTGATACCAGCGCGACAACCGGCGTTTGCAGTTGCATCTCTTCGTTCGAGAATGCCTGCCAGTCAAAGCCGGCGAACCAGGAATCGTGAACTGCCGCGTCGTAGCTATCGTCGACTTCAAGCGCCGCGATTCTGACAGCGGCAAATAGCCGCGCCAAGCCTTCGGCATCGCGCTTGAAGACCTCGGCCGCTGTTGTGCATGGATCATCGCTGTCGATGACTTCAATCGAGGGCAGCTTGCTGAAGCCGGGATCCTGCATCTGACCCACGAACCTGACCGCTACAGCATCATCTTGCCAGCTTTGCAGCTCCTTGAGTGCGTGCTCAACTCGAGCCCGACGCTCGGCCGACATTTTCACTGATCCCGACGTGCGTTGTTCGAGCATTCCAGAAAGTGCACCCGTGTCGAAATAGCGCGACGCCGGACCGACGCTGCTCTTGACGCTGCCGGGCTCGTTCGCGCCGGTCGACTTGGCTTTCTCGACATCAAGAAGCGACTGCAACCCGTGAATGTGTCGCATGACAAGCTGGCGGAACTTTTCGCGGCCATGTTCACGGCGATGCCGAATTGCATGCACCATCAAATGCAGCGACACGCGCGGACCGTAGCCGAGGAATTGCCCGCCGGTGGCAATCGTGGCCTTTAGTCTTTCGAGGTGGGCATCCAGTTGTTCCTGGCTAGCCTGTTCGAGGCCGAGGTGCTTCTGCAAAGCCTTGGCCGCGTCGTCAAACAGCGCGTTAGCATCAACGGGATCCAGAGCGTCGAGTTTTTGACGCAGGAAACGTTCTAGCCACGCAACATTATCCTTCAGTATTCTGGCGTCTTCGGCTTCGGGCGCGAACTCGTGCAGCGAGTCGGAAAAATGTTCGCTTACCGGTTTCGCGAGCTTGTCGTCGGCCGCGCCGTCGGGCGGAAGCAAGTAAAGCGGGTATTGGTAGCGAATCGTCGACGCATCACGGTAGGGATTTAGCAGGGCCGGCAACATAGCGCCGGCAGGCTTCGCGGTGTGCTCGGTCGCGGCAGGTTCGCCGAAATGAAAACGGCGCAGCAGGTCGATGATGTCTTTACCGGCATTGCCATCCGTTCCGGGCGTGGCGGATGCGTTCTGTTTGTTTTCCGTTACAGGTTTCATGGTGTCGGTCCGCCGCGTAGTCATCGCGTGCTAAATAGCGAAATGGTCCAGCGCCTGGTTCATGCCAGCCAGCTTGTCGTCGACGCCCATCTCCATGCCGACTGACGTCATCATGTCGTATCGTGGCGCATCGGGATTGTGATAGAGAATCCCGAGCGGCAGAGCAGATTCGTCGGCCGCGATTGCGAGGGCCGCCGCGAGGTTGGACGGATCATGCTCGGCGTGGTTCGGGAATAGCCGCTTGACGTTATCGTCGACCTGCACGCCGTTCTCGTGCGTTAGCAATTGCATCCTTGCGGGTTCATCCTGCAAGGCCTTGCCGATTGACTCTACATAGACCGGGCAGCGCTGAATAATCCGGACGAAGCTGGTTCCCTTGTGTTGGTGCGCCTTCGTGATCACTTCGTGCCGTAGCGGGGCGTTCCAGTCGACGATCTGTGCAACAAAAGAAATATTTGTCACGCCGAGGGTCACGGTTAGCGGATTGAGCGGCGGCAACAACGCGCCGGACGGGTGCGTATCGAATACGAGCAGCGTTATATCCATGTTGTAACGCATCGCATGTATCCAGTGGGCAGCGCCGATCGAGAAGCAGTCACCGTCACCGGTCGCGACCCAGACATCCAGGTCGGGGCGCCGCGACTTGACGCCGCAGGCTACCGGCAGCGCGCGCCCGTGCAGGCCGTGGAACCCATAGGTGTTCATGTAATGCGGCAGGCGGCTGGAGCAGCCGATGCCGGATACTGCTACCGTATTCTCAGGCTTGATCTGCGAATCGCGGCACACCCGGTGCACGGCAGCCAGGATGCCGTGGTCACCGCAACCTGTGCACCAACGCGGCTCCGCGCCGGAGTAATCCTGCAACGTGAAATAGCGTTCCTTGACCTCGAGAGACCAGTCACCTTTCAAGCCGAACATGATTCTGCTCCTTCTAGCTCCGCGAGGCGGGCATCTATGACCTTGCCGATCGTGCCCGGTTGCAACGGGTGACCCGGAACCTTGGACCAGCAGTCGATGTCAACCAGTGTGTGCGCGCGTAGCACGAACGCGAGCTGTGAAATGCGACGGTTTTCTTCGTTGATCATTGGTGCATCGGGATCGTCGCTGTAATTGATCTCAATGGTCATCACTTTCTTGAATCCCGAAAAGATCTTCTTCAAACCGGGTTCCAGCGGTGACAGGAATCTCAAGTGCACCGAAGACACTTTCTTGCCCTGCGCCCTTGCGAGGTCGACGGCTTCCTCGATTGCACCCAAAGTCGAACCCCAGCCGACAATCAGCAGGTCTCCGGTAGGATCGTCAGCTTGCGGCTGCGCATGTTCATGCCTTCCTGGTTCGAAGCCGAGTCATAAGCGATCTTGCTGTGGCGGTTGTGCGCAAGGCCCGTGAGGATGTATTCACCGCCGCGCATGCCCGGGATAGGTCTGGCCGAGAGACCGGTGGTCTCGTCCCAGTCGTAGGCCGCTACACTCTCATCCCATGCTGACTGGTCCAGCGGCGGGGCAAACCAGTCTTCGCTGACGTCGGGGCGTTCAATCGGCTGAACACCGGTGGCCAGATTCGCGTCGGTCAGCATGATCACGGGCGTGCGGAATGTCTCGGCCAGCTTGCGCGCCAAGACCACGAAGTGGAAACACTCCGAGATCGTGGCCGCGGCAATAACGACCTTGGGTGAGTCGCCAGGCGCGCCGTACAGACTGGCCAGCAGGTCTCCCTGTTCGACTTTGGTTGGAAGGCCGGTGGACGGACTGCCGCGCTGCACATCGATGATCACGAGCGGGACCTCGGCCATGACCGCAAGACCGATCATTTCGGTCTTCAACGCTATGCCGGGACCGGAAGTAATCGTACACGCGGTCTTGCCCGCATAAGATGCGCCGATCGCAAAACCGATCGCGGCGATCTCATCCTCGGCCTGGTGCACGAAACCGCCGGTCAGATGAAAATCTTCGGCAAGATAGTGTGACGCCGATGTCGCAGGCGTAATCGGATACATCGAGACCAGCTCTATGCCAGCCGCCATCACACCGAGTCCCACTGCCGTGTTGCCGTTGATGACGACCGCCGACTCCAGGCGATTTTTCTCGGCAGCGGCTATTTCGAATTCGTAGTCGAGGTTGTCGCGCGCGAAAGCGTAGCCGGCATCGAACAAGTCATGATTGATCTTGATGACCTTCTCGCTCTTCTTTTTAAATATCTTCGCGATCTCGCTTTTCGCTGTGTCGGTGTCCCGGCGATAAACCCTGCAGAGCATCCCGAGCACGAACATGTTCTTACCCTTGCGCGGATCCTTGACAAGTTTCAGGCACTCTTTCTGGATCGGCAGTTCATGCACGATCAATCCCTGCGCGCTGAAATCGGCGAGAGCCTCCTGGTATTGCTTGCGAACTCTCTCTTCGGGATCTTCGGCCCACATACTCTCCAGCAAGACGACAGTGCCCTGTCTGTACGCGCCGTTATCGATACGGGAATACAGGACCTGTTCGTTAAACGCGACGACCATATCGGCTGCGTTGCCCATGTTGGTCACTTCTTTCGAGCCCATCCGGACCCGGATACCGCTCGCGCCCTGGCGTTCTCGCGCGGGCGGCTGGATTTCGGCGGGAATGATCTCTACGGTCCAGACACCGTTACCCATATTGCCGCTCACGAGCCCCAGTAACTGGCCGCATTTCTGCGCACCCTCTCCGGAGTCGCTGACGATTTCGACGATATGCTGATCTACCTCGCGAACGCCGTTTTTGGCCGGTTCGGTGAGGTCTCGATCATCGACGGAAGCGCCCGGTGCTGCGGCGACTTCGCCACCTTGCTGAGCTCGAATCTTATCGATCTCGCCACGAAATTCCTCGATGGCCGCCCACCGCGCCTGGCGCGCTGCCTCGATGTCGTGCGTATGCAGCGAGCGCCGCAAATCGTAGCCGAGAACGTCACGCAGCGGACGCGGTACGGAGAGCTTCACCCACCACGTCTGGTCCCGTTTAAACAAATATTTGGTATCGCCCGAAATCTGTCGATTTGACATGCCTTGTTACCCACCGTACCTGCACTGAGGGAGCTGTACCTTTTTTCACTTGAGGGGCGTTTATTGCACGGGGTTCGGAGCGTGTATATAAGTATATACATCCGCAACATAGCTGCGGGTCGAGGACAGGAAAATCGGTCCTGTCCTGATGATCAGGCGGTGGTCGATCCGGGCTAAAAAAGCGCTGCAAACACGAGCTGCCAGCGTAGTGTCCGGCTAGTTGTTTTTGGCCCCCTGGTCGATCCAGGCCCCGATGATTTCGATCTGTTCGGCGCCCAGGGAAACGCCGCGTCCCTCGGCCAGGGACTCGTCATGGTGCGGCGGCATGCGGATTTCGGGATCGGTCTTCCCGGCTACAACCCGGTAGAGCGTACTGGACATGCTGCTGCCTGCAACAACGGCCGGACCGAGATCCGTGCCTTTCATGACCGCGGCATAGTCGACGACGCTGAAGCCACTGGCCGCGACGCCTTCGCCAATGTTGTTGTGGCACTCGAGGCAGGCGATCTCCAGTATCGGTTGAACGTCGGCCGAGAAGCTGACTTCGCTGCGACCGCAAGCTGCTATTTGCAGGCTCAAACCGAAAAGGACAACGCCGAACAGTAGTTTTGCGTTCATACCTAAAGTCTCCTCTTGATTGCGGTATCAGTCTGGCACTATCGGGCACCGCTGCCGATAAGTAGTTTCCGCCTCACAGCGGCGCGTGGCCATCCGTAATATCGATCCGCAAGTCTGCAAGCTCCGCGTGTGGCAGTACCCTGACGCTATTGTTTTCAATGGCTACACCCAGGCGCTTAAGTGCCGGGCGTATGTCGGGAAAACCGGCGGTATCTGCATGCTTCCGGTACAGGGGCATGAAGACCGGTATGTCGACGAGCGAATCGAGTTTGGCAAAAAGCGTCGGCCCGTTCCAGGAGCGATTCGACGGCAGGCAACAGCGCTGCAGTCTGTCCAGCGCGACGTCGAGTGATTCCCGCCCGCCTGAGCGCTCGCGCAGTTCGATATCGGCCAGCAGGGCGATCGCGGCACCGCTCCAGTAGATTTTCATCCGCGCCTTGCGTATTCCGGCGGCGGCTGCCTCGTTTGGCGAGAGCTCCGGCCGAGAAAGGCGGCCACGTTCAAAACCGGCGTACAGCTTCTGCCAGGCTTCGCTTGCCGTGTAGTGGCCCGCGCGCGCCATCAATATATTCTGGTAATAGCTTGCGAAGCCTTCCGATATCCACTTATGCCGCGAGCGGACATAAGGCAGCATCAGGTGACTGAACTCATGTGTTGCCGTCCAGTCCGCATAGTATTCCTGGATGGGACGATCCGGATTGACGAAGAACTCGATCTTTTCCTCGCCGTCCCGGGTCACGCGGCCGAAAGGAACCGGTGAATCGCCACCCCACGAACGACCCCCGGTCGGTATGACAACGACGCGAGGCGATGGGTTGGGAAAACGTCCGTAAGCGAGGCTGATGTTGCTGGACGCCGATCGCAGCCACTCGACTATCTCAGCCGCTTTTTTGTCGGCGATAGGTTGTTGCACCTCGATTCGCAGCGTCGCGCCAGGAATTTGTGCTTCGGTCACCAGCGGCGGGCGTGCTGCTGCAGACACGAGCGTCGTAACAAGAATTACCGGAATGACAGCGAGGACTTTATGCATTGGTTGCTTACTCGAGAACCAGGTGTACGCGCCGGTTGCGTTTGCCCTTGTTCTCGATCTTGCTGATTCGCACGGCGCCGATTTCACTGGTGTTGTTGACATGGGTGCCGCCGCAGGGTTGAAAGTCCACATCTTTCACACGCACCGTTCGAATGTCACCTGCGCCTCGCGGTGGCTGCACGGACATCGTTCTTACAAGTTCGGGGCGTTCGTCGAGTTCGGCTTCTGAAATTGTTCCGAACACAATCGGATGTGCTTCGGTTATGAGCGCGTTGATGCGCGTGGTCAGGTCCTCTTTGTCGATCTGATGCTCGCCGAGGTCAAAGTCCAGCCGGCTTTTCTCCGCACCGACTGAGCCGCCCGTCACCGGAACCGGGATCAGCGATCCGAGGAGATGCATGCAGGTGTGCATGCGCATGTGTCTGAAGCGTCGCTCCCAGTCAATCGCGGTATCGACCTTGTCGCCCGGTTTGAGTCCGTGTTCCGCAGTATCCAGCTGGTGCCTGATCTGTTCGGACGATTCGCTTTTCCGGGTGTCCAGCACTTTGTGCTGCGTGCCGTCGGGTCCGCTCAGGGATCCCGTGTCCCCGGGCTGTCCGCCGCCGAGCGGATAGAAAATCGTCTCGTCCAGTTCGATCCATTCATTATCAACAGCCGCTACCGTTGCCTGCTGCGTTTTTCGGTAGCTATCTTCGTAATAGGCTCGTTTTACTTCTGACATCTTGAATCCTTCCGCGGGCTGTGGCTTGAGGTATTATGCAACGCTTCACTCATTCCCTGGCAATCGATGCACAGTAGCAGCCTGATCATACTTAGCGGCGTCCTCGTCGCCGGCTTTGCATGCCAGTGGATCGCCTGGCGCGTCAAGCTGCCTTCCATTCTGTTCCTGTTGCTGACAGGAATTATAGCCGGTCCCGTGCTGGGCTGGCTAAGGCCCAATGAATTATTCGGCGAACTGCTCGAGCCGTTTGTCTCTCTTGCGGTTGCCGTCATACTTTATGAAGGCAGCATGACGCTGAAATTTGCCGAGATCCGCGGCCACGGAAACGTGGTTAGAAACCTCGTGTCCTTCGGTGTCCTGATTACCTGGTTCGTCGCCACACTGACGGCTCGCATGTTTCTCGGTTGGGATATTTACCTCGCCGCGTTGTTCGGCGCCATCGTCACTGTGCGCTTTCGAATATCCTGCGCTGGGAGGGCATACTCGTCGATCCGCTGGGTGCAATACTCGCGGTCCTCGTGTTCAATTTCATTGTGGTCACACAAACCGCGGCGACCACGGGCCAGTTGTTTTATACGCTGGGCCTGATCGTCGTCGTCGGCGCGGGTCTCGGCGTTATTGTTGGTCACTCGCTCGGAGTGATTCTGAAGAGACACTGGCTACCGGATTTCCTGCGCGACTATGCGGCGCTTGCATCGGTGATCCTGGCTTTCACCCTGGCAGAAGCGGTTGAATCCGAGTCGGGACTGCTCGCCGTTACGGTCATGGGCGTCTGGCAGGCAAATATGAAAGACCTCGATCTCGAAGACATTCTGGATTTCAAAGAAAGCCTCACTCTGGTACTCGTTGCGGGCCTCTTTATCATTCTTGCCGCACGCGTTCAGCTTGAGAGTATTGTCGGTCTTGGCGTGGGTGTCATCGCAGTATTACTGGCGCTGCAGTTCGTCGCGGGGCCGCTTCGTGCGCTGGTGTGCTCGATCGGCAGCGACCTCAGCGGACCGGAGCGTGCTTATCTCGGCTGGATATTCCCGCGCGGAATTGTCGCGGCGGCTGTTTCAGCGCTATTCGCCCTGCGGCTCGAGCGGATGGAATATCCCGGTGCGGAAAACCTGGTCCCCATCGTCTTCACAATTATTGTCGGTACTGTCGTGATTCAAAGTCTTTCCGGCTCGATTGTCGCGCGCTGGCTGAACGTGGCCAGCCCGGACCCGAAAGGTGTGCTGGTCGTTGGATCAAACCGACTGGCGCTGCTGTATGCAACGGCCATGCACGAAGCAGGGCAGCGCGTACTGGTTGCGTCGATGAACTGGGAGGGCGTCAGGTTAGCCAGAATGGCCGGATTGCCCGTGTTTTACGGCAGCCCGGTGTCAACCTATGCCGAGCGGCATCTCGACCTGACCGGACTGGGCCAGCTACTGGCGATGTCGGATCGTCCGGGCCTGAATGAGCTGGCTTGTGTGAATTACCGCTACGAATTCGGCAGGGAGTCAGTCTATACATTCAAACAGGACTCCGAAGGCGGGCATGAGAAGCATCAGATCAGCGGCGAAGCGGCTGGTCGGGTGCTGTTCGGTGGCAACAAATCGATGGAAGATTTGTTGACACTGATTCCTGATCCGGCGCAAACAAAAACCACGGAGATCACGGACACCTTCAGTTTCGAGGACTACCGCAGCAAATACCCCGACAGGCTCCTGTTGTTTATCAAGACGCCCGGCGGACACGTGCGGTTCCCGCTGGGGGACAAGGACATGAAGGTCACCGCGGGATCGAGTGTGACGGCGCTGATTCTTGGCGACGAACAGCAGCCAGGTGACTCGAACACCAGTTCATAATGCAAGCTCGTCGAGTGCCCTGGCGGTCTTCTCGTAACCCAGGTCGGCCATTTCCTCCGCGCGATTGAACTCAAAGAAGCTGCAGGCATCGCGCGGTATGTCGATGACCTTGTCCGGCGTGTACGCCGCAAGTTTGAGGCGCGCGATGGCGCCCTGCATTACGTCGATGGACTTCACGAGCAGATCGGCGGCATCCGGCTTGGATTCGCCGCTGTCTTCATCGTCCATCATATTGCTGATGAACTCCGATATTTTTTCTCGATAATTCTTGTCCGATGCGGATTCGGGCTGCTCTTTTTTGGCAACCGGCGGCCGGTATTTTTCGGTCATGCCACTCAGGTTCACGGCAATCGTCAGGTCGGTCGAATCCGTCAGTGTCGGCGCAATGGGAATCGGATTCACGAGACCGCCATCGACCAGTGCCATGCCGTTCAATTCGACGGGCGCGAATACGCCGGGTACAGCCGTTGATGCGCGGATGGCGCGAAACAGGGGGCCTGACGTCAGCCAGATTTCGCGCTGATCGTCGAGCGACGTAGCGACCGCCGTAAATCCACGGTCGAGGTCTTCAATCTGGCGGTCGCCAATCAGCTCCCGGAGCACTTCGATGATTCGTTCCCCTTTGAAGATTGATGTCCAGGTAAATGAGAAATCAAGCAGGCGTACAACGTCATTCTTGCCGAGCCGGTTCGCCCAGTCGACGTAGGTATCGAGCTTGTCGGCAGCATAAATGCCGCCAATCACGGCGCCCATTGACGTGCCTGCAATATTCCTGATCTCGACGCCTCTTTCTTCGATGGCGCGAATCACACCGATGTGTGCGTGACCGCGTGCACCGCCGCTTCCCAGTACCAGTGAGATGCTCTTGGCTTTGTTCGACATGTGTTACATAGGCTCCTTACTGGGGGCGACGAATAGTACAATCCGGGCAACTATACCGGACTGACGGTGTTTTTTTGCCGCTGCCGTTTCTTAGAAAACCTTGCATAAAGACTCTCTAAAATATTGAAAAACAGAATAAATATTGCACCGATGATGGACTGGACCGACCGGCACTGCCGGTACTTCATGCGCCTTTTGAATCCGTCCGCGTTCCTCTACACCGAGATGATCACGGCGGCCGCCATTCATCACGGTGATGCCGAGCGCCTGCTGCGCTACAACGGCGAGGAGCATCCCATCGCGCTGCAGCTCGGTGGCAGCGAGCCCGAATGGATGGCGAGCGCGACGCGCAAAGCCGCTGAATATGGCTACGACGAGGTCAATATCAACGTTGGCTGTCCCAGCGACCGCGTGCAAAGCGGACAGTTCGGTGCCTGCCTCATGGCACGGCCCCAGATCGTGGCCGATTGCTACAAAGCCATGCAGGCCGAGACTGATATGCCGGTCACTGTGAAAACCCGTATCGGTATCGACGACCATGACAGTGACGAATTCCTGCAGCGTTTTGTCGGCGTTATGGCCGCCGCCGGTTGCCGCAAGCTCATTGTGCATGCCCGTATCGCGATCCTCGAGGGACTCAGCCCGAAGGAGAACCGCACGATTCCGCCGCTGAACTACGATCGCGTTTATCGGCTCAAACGTGACTTTCCCGAGTTGGAGATCGTCATCAATGGCGGCCTCGCCGATATCCAGCAGGTCGAAGCCGTTCTGCAACATGTCGATGGCGCGATGATTGGCCGCCAGGCGTACCAGCAGCCGTATTTTCTGGCCGAACTCGCGCATCATTTCAACCCGGACGGGCCGTTGCCTCTGCGGCGCGAGGTCGTACATGCCATGCTGCCCTACGTGGAATCGGTGCTGGCCGACGGGGACTCACTACATCGGGTGACGCGTCATATGTTGGGCCTGTACGCAGGGCAGCCCGGCGCGAGAGCATGGCGGCGTCATATCAGCGAGCACGCGCACCGGCCCGATGCGGGCGTCGAAGTGCTCATAAACGCACTTAACGCTATGCCTATCGCCGCCTAGACAAGTACAATGCTCGGCCCCGATCCAAGCAATCAGACCGAAGGAAATCGACAGTACAATGAGAGCCATATCCGCTGAAAAGAAGAATCGCCCGACGATGGCCCAACAGGCCGATATCCACGAGCTCTATGAGCAGTCGGTGCAAAATGTAGAACATGAAATCGAGTTTCTGCAAACAACGTTTCAGTCGCTCGCCGGAAGGCCGGCGTACCTGCTGCGTGAAGACTTTTGCGGCACGGCCAGCGCTTCCTGCCAGTGGGTGAGGCAGGGCAAGGAGTACCAGGCGATCGGCGTCGATAATGATCCGTCGGTGCTGGAGTGGGGCCGCCAGCATCGCGTCGGCAAGCTGGATACCGAGGACCAGGCTCGTGTCAGTCTGATGGAATCCGACGTCATGACGGTCGAGACACCGAAGGTCGATGTCCTGGTTGCGTTCAATTTCAGTTTTTTCATTTTCGACACACGCGATACCCTGCGCGCCTATTTCAAACGCGCGTTCGAAGCAACCAAGGATGACGGCGTCTTCTTTTGCGATCTGTTCGGTGGGCCCGAGGCACAGGAAGAGACGCGCGAAAAGACCAAGCACAAGAAGCATGGCTTCACCTACATCTGGCATCAGGCGAAATTCAACCCGATCACAAACTTCATTCGCTGCCACATCCACTTCAAGTTCAAGGACGGTTCAAAAATCAAGAAAGCTTTCACGTATGACTGGCGACTCTGGTCGGCACCCGAGCTTCGTGAACTGCTGCTGGAGGCCGGTTTCAGGAAAGCGACCGTCTATTGGGAGGGCGAGGACGAAGACGGTGACGGCAACGGCGAGTTCACTCCGAGCGAAGAAGGTGAAGCAGATCTCGCCTGGATTGCATACATAGTTGCCGAAAAATAGTAGTATTATTAATTGCTTGGCGTAGGAAGCTGTGAACCGGGTTATGGCAAGAGACCTTGAAGTCGCGATCGTGTTTGCCGACGTTGTCGGCAGCACGCAGTTGTACGAGGAGTTTGGCGATACCAAGGCCAGCGA
>CAMYLB010000235.1 GCA_947259145.1 uncultured Woeseiaceae bacterium | reverse complement strand
TTTCCACGAAAACCGCACTACCGGCGCCGCGCGACAATGCTTCCAGTCCCAGCGCGCCGGTTCCCGCAAACAGGTCCAGGCAACGAGCACCGTGGATCCGTGGCTCCAGCCAGTTGAACAGGGTTTCGCGAATCCGCGCAGAGGTGGGCCGCAACCCCGGTACGTCCGCGATATCCAACAGACGACTCCGCCAGTTTCCCGCTACAATACGCAGCCGTCCCGACCGGGGATTGTTCTGTTTTTGTCGCTTGGCCATGGTCTTCCTGCTGCGGGAATTAACAACGTATATCCATGTTTGCTAAAAAAGAAAAGCCCGAGAAGCGTGAAGGCTTCATCAAGCGCCTCCGCTCGCGCCTCAATCGTGGCGATAGCTGGCTTACTTACGATCTTGCCAACCTCGCGCCAGGCGGCAAAATCGACGAACACGTTCTCGACGAACTCGAGTCCTTATTGGTTATGGCGGACGTCGGCGTTGAAACGACCGAGCGGATTATTTCCGACCTGCAAAAAAGCCTCGCGCGCAAGGAGCTTAAAGACGTCGAGGCACTGCAACAAGGCTTACGAAAATCTTTATGCGAGATTCTCGCCCCGGTCGAGGCGCCGCTGTCGATACGACCGGCTGACGGGCCGTTCGTAATACTGATGGTCGGCGTCAATGGTGCGGGGAAGACGACGACGATCGGCAAAATGGCGCGTCGATTCAAGGATGATGGCTACTCTGTAATGCTAGCAGCGGGCGACACGTTTCGCGCGGCGGCCGTCGAACAACTGCAGGCCTGGGGGGAGCGTAACGACGTGCCGGTCATTTCGCAGCAGGCGGGCGCCGACCCGGCTGCCGTCATATTCGATGCGTGGGACGCGGCGCGCGCAAGAGATATCGATGTGCTGCTGGCCGACACGGCCGGTCGTTTACAAAGTCAGAAGGGGCTGATGGACGAGCTGGTCAAGGTTAAGCGAGTACTGGCACGGCGCGATCAATCAGCGCCTCATGAAGTCATGCTGGTACTCGATGCAAGCCAGGGCCAGAATGCGCTCGTGCAAGCGCAGAAATTCCACGACGCGCTGGGTCTCACCGGCATCACAGTTACGAAGTTGGATGGCAGCGCAAAGGGCGGCATTCTGCTGGCCATTGCCAACAAGCTCAAAGTGCCGGTGCGCTTCATCGGCATCGGCGAAGCCGCAGAGGACATGCAACCTTTCTCTGCGGAAGATTTTGTCGACGCGCTGCTCGCCTCGGGCACGCAGGAGCGATAAGCCGACTCCATGATTCGACTCGAGAATGTCACAAAAAGTTACCCCGGAGGCCAGGACGCTCTTTCCGGCCTGGATCTGTCGGTCGATAAGGGAGAAATGGTTTTTGTTACGGGGCACTCGGGCGCCGGCAAGAGCACACTTCTGCGCCTGATTGCATTGATCGAACGTCCAACGAGCGGCCAGGTTATCGTCGACAACCAGAACACAAGCCGCGTCAAACGCCGCAAGATTCCGGCTTACCGACGTCAGATAGGCATGGTTTTTCAGGATCACAAGCTGCTCTACGATCGTCCGGTGTTCGACAACGTTGCCTTGCCGCTCATCATTGCAGGCGTCAGTCGTCGGGATGCCGGGCGGCGCGTTCGTGCCGCGCTGGACCAGGTCAGTTTGCTGCACAAGGAGAAGCAGAGCCCGGAGACACTGTCTGCCGGTGAGCAGCAACGTGTCGGCATTGCACGCGCTATCGTGACTCGCCCCAAACTCCTGATTGCGGATGAACCAACCGGTAACCTGGATCCGGACCTGTCGCTCGAAGTCATGCGAATATTTCGCCGCTTCAACGAGGTTGGCGTAACGCTCTTGATTGCAAGTCACGATATTTCGCTGATCGATCGCCTCGGCTGTCGTCGCATCGCGCTGGAGGAAGGCCGTCTTCAACAGGAGGTCGACCCGTGGCAATGACGCGCAATGCCGATGCGGTCGCGCCGGTCCGATCATCCGGGCCGCTGTCGATCTGGATTACCCGGCACGTAAGTACGGCCGTCGGCTCACTGGGTCGACTGGCCCGCCAACCATTCGCAAGCCTCATGATCATCCTGGTCATTGCCGTGACACTGGCAATGCCGGCTGCAGTCAATCTTGTTGTCAAGAACGCAAGATCAGTAAGTGGCAGTTGGGATAACGCACTCGATTTTTCTGTCTTTCTTAAGCAAGAGGTTTCAGTCAGTGAAGCCGAAGCACTTGCACGTTTAATCCGGCAGCGTGCCGATATCGAAACGGTTGAGTTTGTTTCGGCGGACGACGCTCTTGCAGAGTTCAAACGACAATCGGGCTTTGCGGAAGCACTCGATCAGCTGCCCGACAATCCGTTGCCACACACGTTGGTGGTTCGGCCCAGTGCCGGCAATACGAGCGCGTCGCTGATCCTGTTGCAGGAGGAAATTGGCAACCTGCCGGAGTCTGATTTTGTCCAGGTTGACACCGAATGGGTGCAGCGTTTCCACGCGATTCTGGACATTGTGAGACAAGCGATCTCGATTGGCGCGGTACTGCTCGGCGTAGCGATCGTCGTTATCATCGGCAACACAATTCGCCTCGACATTGAAAACCGTCGCGAAGAGATCGAAGTGACGAAGCTGATTGGCGCCACCAACGCGTTTGTTCGACGCCCGTTTCTCTGGACAGGCTTCTGGTACGGCTTGTTTGGCGGATTGTTGGCTTTGGCCCTGGTCTATTACGGCCTGTTCATGCTCGAGGGCCCGGTCGCAAAGCTCTCAGGGCTATATCAGAGCAATATCGCTTTAGCATCCCTGGACCTTAAGGAAGGAGCCGCCATTGTTGGTATCGGCGTCTTCCTGGGCCTTTTCGGATCCTGGTTCACGGCCGCGCGCCACATGCGGCGCATCGAACCGCGCTAGTAATTTAGCGGAACATCTGCCCGCCAGAGCCTGGTAGGCTATTGTTTCTATTGCATAAATAATCCCCCCCACAATGAACTCCATGCTTCGTTAGCACTCTAATGCGGCGAGTGCTAAAATTATGTCCCAACATGGAGGTAGTTAATGTCGAACGCTATTGCTGACTTTAATCGTGATCTGGTACTGGCTGGACCGGTAGGCAGTCTTGATGCCTATATCCAGGCCGTCGGTACGATCCCTGTGCTGTCCAAAGAGGACGAACAGGCGCTGGCCACCCGTTTCCGCGAGGAAGAAAACCTCGAGGCGGCTCGTGACCTGGTCATGGCGCACCTGCGATTTGTTGTTCACATCGCCAAAAGCTACACCGGCTACGGTCTGCCCCTGAACGATCTGATTCAAGAGGGCAACGTCGGCCTTATGAAAGCCGTCAAGCGTTTCGATCCGAGTTATGACGTGCGTCTCGTGTCATTTGCAGTCCACTGGATTCGCGCCGAAATACACGAATTCGTTCTCAAGAATTGGCGCATCGTGAAAGTTGCAACCACCAAAGCGCAACGCAAGCTGTTCTTCAATCTTCGCAGAGCAAAGAAGAGCCTTGCGTGGTTGTCAGCTGAAGAAACTACGGCGGTCGCCAATGATCTCGGCGTCAGCGAGAAGGAAGTTACCGAGATGGAGAAGCGCCTGCATTCGCGCGATGCCATTTTCGATCCCACTCCGGATGCCGATGACGATCGCAATTTCACGCCGGCAGCTTATCTGCCAAGCCCGGATGCTGACCCTGCGACCCTGGTCGAGACGGCCGACTGGAATACAGACGCAAGCAATCGTATGGCATCCGCACTCAAGATTCTCGACGACAGGTCTCGCCGCATTCTCGATCAGCGCTGGCTAAGCGAAAAAAAGATGACGCTGCATGAACTCGCCGCAGAATACGGAATCTCAGCTGAACGGATTCGACAGATCGAGACAAATGCCATCAAGAAACTCCGAAATGCGATGGTTATTTAACTAACAGTGAAACATCAAGAAAAGGCCGCTCGACGAGCGGCCTTTTTTTTGGCTTTCTGCTACCTCATCCTGCTCCTGCCTCATCGATAGTCTCGCTGTCGATAGCGTACGTATCCGCCATCTTCGACGCCCAAGGGATCGTGGTGTGTCCAATGCACAAGGCCGCCGAGATCGTTCCATTCGAACATGCCCCGAACGTGTACACGATCGCCCATCCCGATAGGCACACGTTTAGCCAGATCGATGTTGTGTGCGATTAGCAGCGTCGTGCGATTGCCGATATTGATAATGAAGCGCTGGTGGCGCGAGCCATCATCGTCATCCGACAGCAGTCGCCTGACGAAGCCTTTAACCTCGATCCAGGTTCCTGTATCGCGCTTACCGAATGGTCGAATCAATTGGCGCCCCTGACAAAAAAACGCGGCAAGCCATCCCTGGCCGCCGCGTCGTCTTGAAGCTTCGAGCGTACTAGCCCGCGGTTAACGGCACCATCGTGATCTCAACGCGACGATTGATCTGGCGACCATTTGCCGTGTTGTTGTCCGCGACGGGCCGCAGCTCGCCCATACCCACAGTAATCAGCCGCTGAGGGTTGGTCCCCTGTGCCTGCAGGTAGCTCGAAACCGCGCCGGCACGACGCTCCGACAAGCTCTGGTTGTACGACTCGGAACCCGTGTTGTCGGTATGGCCGGCCACCTCAACAACGGTCTTATCGAACTCCTTGAGGACCTTGCCGACGGAATTCAGTACGTCGAAAAACGCCGGACTCAAATCCGAACTGTTCGTCGCAAACGTGACGTTGCCGGGCATATTGAG
>CAMYLB010000234.1 GCA_947259145.1 uncultured Woeseiaceae bacterium | reverse complement strand
GGCGAGCTTGTCTTCCCTGTCTTCTGCTGGCTGTTTCACTGGAAGTGACGGTAACCGCTGTCGTCGCATTCCACAATAAC
This sequence comes from uncultured Woeseiaceae bacterium, assembly GCA_947259145.1. Taxonomy (GTDB): domain Bacteria; phylum Pseudomonadota; class Gammaproteobacteria; order Steroidobacterales; family Woeseiaceae; genus UBA1847. The sequence goes on along the minus strand of CAMYLB010000234.1, from coordinate 8,140 downwards.
GCCGCCCTGGCGGCAGGCAAGTCCCGGCTCGTCCGTTATTTTCCCAATTGCCGTGATGTCGGCAATGCCGTCGACCGCATTCGGTCTCGCTGTGAAACAAAGCTCGTAATCATCGCCTCCCGTTAAAGCAAGCCGGGTTCGATGCGACTCGTCAAAATGCACTTTAATAGCATCGGACATCGGAACACGATCAATATCCAGCTCACCGCCGACGCCGCTCGCCTGCAGCAGTTTTTTCAAATCGCCAATCAGGCCGTCGGAGACATCGATCGCAGCACTTGCGCAGCCAACGAGCCGGCAGCCGGTCTCGATGCGCGCCTGCGGGCGCAGGAATCGATTGGTCAGGAAGCTGTCGCGTTCGCCGCGACCGAGGAGTTCCAGGCCTGCGGCCGAATCACCAACCGTACCCGTCACGAATATCGTGTCACCAAGCATAGCGCCACTGCGCAACAGCGCTTTGCCCGTCGCTACCTCTCCCGTGATGTGCACGGTAGCCACGACCGCGTCACCGCCGGTGGTGTCACCACCCACCAGCGCAACATCGAACTCGCCGGCAGCTGCGAACAAGCCGCTTGCGAAGTCATCCAGCCACTGCTCATTTTTTGGCGGCAGCGTGAGCGCCAGCGTCATCCAGCACGGGCGAGCACCCATTGCAGCAATGTCGGACAGATTGACCGCCACGACGCGATAACCGATGTCTTCTGCCTGTGAGTCGGCGGGAAAGTGCACACCCTCAACCAGCGTATCGATTACCTGGATCTGGTCATGTCCGGGTGAGGGCTGCAGCACCGCGCCGTCATCGCCGATACCGACCGCCACGCCAGGACTTGAAATCCGACGATTAAAAAAACGTTCTATCAGCTCGAACTCATCCACCGGCGTTTGCTTGTACCTCGTTCTCACGCAGGGATTTGGCCGCAACGTCCAGGCAGGCGTTGACGTACTTATGCCCGTCGACAGAGCCGAAGCGCTTGGCCAGGTTCACACATTCGTTAATCACGACCTTGTAGGGAATATCGATGCGCGACTCGAGCTCATACGTTCCGATCAGCAGGATGCCTCGCTCCACCGGATCGAGCTGATCCAACGGTCGGTCGATGAGGCCATCAATGGTGGTCTCGAGTTGCTCCTCTGCACTGCAGATCGCAGACAGCTGTTCATCGAAGAACCCCTTATCGACGCGCTCGTAAGCGACCTGCTCGTGAAATTGCGCCAGCAGCTCGGAGCAGGAATGCCCGGCGATCTGTTTCTGATAGAGCGCCTGCACCAGCAGCTCGCGTGCACGGGTCCGCGCGCCTGTTCCTTTTGAACTGGCCTTACTCATTTAACTAACCTTCAAGGTATCAGTCGATGCGACGCGTAAATTTTTGCGGGCAATTCGCGCACATGACTTAGTCAAACTTCCGCAGCAGGTTCACCATCTCGATGACGGCAAGCGTGGCTTGTTCGCCTTTGTTGCCGGCCTTCGTACCGGCACGCTCTATAGCCTGCTCAATGGTATCGACAGTCAAAACGCCGTGGCCAATCGGGATGCCATGCTTCAGACCCGCAGCCGTGATGCCTTTGATGCACTCGCCGGCAACATAGTCGAAATGCGGTGTGCCGCCACGAATGACAGCGCCGAGCGCGATAATGCCGTCGGCACGACGAGAGGCCGCGACCTTGTCCACGGCGATTGGCATTTCGAAGGCCCCGGGCACCCGAATGATCTCGATGTCGGCATCGGCCGCACCGTGCTGCCGCAGGCAACGAAGTGATCCCTTGATGAGTGACTCAACGATGAAATCGTTGAAGCGCGCTGCCACGATTGCGAATCGCCCATCGCGAACAATAAGATCACCCTCGGTTGTCTTGATCCTGTCCATGGTGTGCCACTACTCCGAGACGTACTCCGTGATCTCGAGGTCGAAGCCCGAGATGGCGTACATATGTTTAGGCGCTGATAATACACGGATTTTGCTGAGTCCGAGGTCGCGCAGAATCTGTGCGCCCACCCCGTAGGTGCGCAAGACCATGTCGCCGCTGCGGCGCTTGTCCAGGTCATCCGGATGCTGACCCAGAGTCTCGACGGATTCCATGAAGTCGCGCGACGCTTCCTGGTCACGCAGCAGGACGATGACACCCGTCTCCTCTTCCGATATTCGCTTGATCGCGCTGTGCAGCGGCCATCCCAGCGAACGGCTCTTTACGCCGATGACGTCGCCGAGCGTATCCTGCAGGTGCACACGCACCAGCGGCGCCTTTGCCGAGTCCGGGTCACCTTTCACCAGGGCGACATGCACCGAGCGGTTTACGTGATCGTCATAGCAGAACAACGTGAATTCGCCGAACTCGGTCTCGACGACCTGCTCCGCGATCCGCTCGACGTTGCGTTCCTTCTCGAGGCGATAGCGAATCAGGTCGGCAATCGTGCCGATGCGGATTTTGTGTTTACTCGCGAATATCTCGAGGTCCGGGCGACGCGCCATGGATCCGTCTTCATTGAGAATCTCAACGATCGCTGCCGCCGGTTCGAGACCCGCAAGCCGTGCCAGGTCGCAGCCGGCTTCGGTGTGTCCCGCTCGCGTGAGCACGCCCCCGGGCTGTGCCATCACGGGAAAGATGTGCCCGGGCTGACTCAGATGTTCGGGTCTGGCGTCGGGCGCAACGGCCGCCTGGATCGTTCTGGCGCGATCATGCGCGGAAATGCCCGTTGTGATTCCGTCCGCTGCTTCGATCGAAATCGTAAAATTGGTGGCATGATGTTCGTCAGTATCGCTCACCATGAGCGGCAACCTGAGCTGTTTACAGCGTTCACGTCCCACGGTCAGGCAGATGAGTCCTCGCCCATGCGTTGCCATGTAGTTGACGTCTTCGGCACGGACTTTTTCGGCAGCTCTTCTATGTCGCTAAACGTGGACGCGTGCGCGCTCGGATGGATCGTAGTGTTGTCAGGCATAACCATGCGCCTTTAGAAATTCGATAGAAATGGCGTCCGGATCGTTGCTGATCAGGCGCTCGATGTACCGAGCCAGCATATCAACTTCGACATTAACGATCGTGCCAACCGCGTAGTCATCAATAATCGTGACGTCGGCTGTGTGGGGGATGATATTCAATTCGAAGTGCTGGCCCGATACTTCGTTGATGGTAAGGCTGACGCCGTCCACGCAGACGGAGCCCTTCTTCGCCACATACCGCGAGTATTCGGCCGGGATCTCTATAACGAGTCGTATCGATCGTGCATCAGCGGCTCGCGACGTCACGGTACCCGTGCAGTCCACGTGACCACTGACGAGGTGCCCGCCCAGGCGTTCGCCCAGACTGATCGCCGGTTCGAGGTTTACGGATGAACCAACCTCGAGTTTGCCAAGCCCTGTAACCGTCAGCGTTTCGACCGATACGTCGGTGTCGAATCCATCATCGTGCAGTGCAACCGCCGTCAGGCATACGCCGTTGACCGCAATGCTTTCGCCGAGCTCGAACTCCGACCACGGCAGGCCCGACGAGCTGACCGTCAGTCGCACGTCGCCACCCTTTCGACTTATCGCAGTAATCGTGCCCCTGTCTTTAATTATCCCGGTAAACATTCAGTATTCGACTCTCGCTGTTATTCGCGTGTCGTCACCAATGCGACGAACATCGATTATTTCGAGCGGCTTGCGGTCGGCAAGCGCCAACCAGGATGGCGTCTGGAACATGCCCCTGGTTTCGCTTCCCATTATGTGGGGTGCCTGATAAATCACAAGCTCGTCCACGAGTTCTTTTTGCAGCAGGTAGCCCGTCACGCCAGGTCCCGCCTCGACCAGGACGTCATTTACGCCGCGCCGCGCAAGGTCGACAAGTACGGCGCCAACGTCAACTGCTGCGCCATCGGCCGCATAGGAACGCACTTCGGCGCCGGCATCGTTGAGCCCTGCGTGATCGTGTTTCCCGGTGCAACAGACGAGCGTCTCGCCCGGCAGCGCGAGCATGCCAGCCGATAACGGCATGCGCAGGCGACTGTCGAGCACGACCCGGAGCGGCTGTAATCCGGCCGTTCGGAGGCCCTCGAGACGGACGTTCAGCGAAGGGTCGTCCGCCAGCACCGTACCGATGCCGGTCATGATCGCCCCGGATCGAGCGCGCAGGTGCTGCACGTCATTGCGCGCTTCAGGCCCCGTAATCCACTGGCTCTCACCGCTTTTCATCGCGGTCGCACCATCGATGCTCGCCGCCACTTTGACCCGCACCATCGGCCGATTGCGCGTAACACGGGCGATAAATCCCGCATTAAGCGACAGAGCCGCCGTTTGCATCAGGCCGACTTCGGTCGTTACACCCGCCGCGCGCAAAATTTTCAGCCCACGGCCAGCCACCTGCTCGAACGGGTCCTTCATCGCCGCAACCACTTTGCTGATGCCGGACTGCAGCAGTGCCTCCGCACAGGGCGGCGTCTTGCCGTGGTGAGCGCAGGGCTCGAGCGTCACATAGGCCGTGGCGCCCGCGGCATCTTTACCTGCCGCGGCCAGCGCATTGATCTCTGCGTGCGGTTCGCCGGCACGTTCGTGCCAGCCCTCGCCGACAACGAGCTCGTTCTTCGCGATCACGCAGCCGACCATCGGGTTGGGATGCGCGGAATACAAACCACGAGCGGCCAGCTGTAGCGCACGCGCCATGTGCGCGCGATCTGTGTCGGAAAACAACGCCATGGTCAGCGCTTCTTGTCGCCGATCAGATCGGGCAACAGTGACATTTGTTCGCGGCTCGCGGCCGCCTCCGAGATTTTCTGCAGACGCTTGATTTCGTCCTCGAACTCAGTGACATCCTGAAAGCGGCGATAGACTGACGCGAACCGCACGTACGCCACTTCATCGAGCTCATGCAGTTCTTCCATGACAAGCTCGCCGACAAGGCGCGACGGTACTTCACGCTCGCCCATCGTCCGCAGCTTGTGAATGAGATGTCCAATCGCCTGCTCGAGCTTGTCACTCGGCACGGGGCGCTTCTCGAGCGCTCTCACCATGCTGTTGCGCAGTTTGTTCTCGTCGAATGGCTGGCGCGAGTTGTCGTTTTTGATCAACCGCGGCATTACGAGCTCTGCCGTCTCGAAGGTTGTAAACCTTTCGTTGCAGTCAAGACATTGCCGGCGCCGACGAATCTGCCGGCCATCACCCGCGAGGCGGGAGTCAATGACCTTGGTTTCTTCGTGGGCGCAGAACGGACAATGCATGACTGACTAGAACCCCTTCATGCGAAGGATCAATCAGGCGTAAACCGGGAACCGTTTGCAGAGCTCCAGCACCTGGCCCCTGACACGCTCGATCGTTTCTTCGTTTTCGATGTCGTCCAGTATATCCGCTATCCAGCCGCTTAGCTGACGGGTTTCTTCGGGCCCAAAGCCGCGAGTCGTGATGGCCGGCGTGCCGAGACGCAGGCCACTGGTCACGAACGGCGACTGCGGGTCATTCGGAACTGAATTCTTGTTGACCGTGATATTGGCGCTGCCGAGCGCTGCATCGGCCGCTTTGCCCGTGATGCCTTTGTCGATAAGGCTGACAAGCATCAGGTGATTCTCGGTGCCGCCGGACACGATTGGATAGCCGCGATCGGCAAGCACCTTGGCCATCACCCTGGCATTCTTGCAGACCATCTCCTGGTAATCCCTGAACCCGGGCTCCATCGCTTCCTGGAACGCGATCGCTTTGGCCGCAATTACGTGCATCAGCGGGCCACCCTGCGTGCCGGGAAAGACCAGCGAATTGAATTTCTTCGTCAGCTCATCGTTCTTGCGCGCGACGATAATTCCGCCTCGGGGGCCACGCAGCGTCTTATGCGTCGTGGACGCACACACATCAGCGTAAGGCAGCGGATTCGGGTAGTGACCCGTGACAATGAGTCCGGCAACGTGGGCCATATCGACGAACAGGTAAGCGCCCACGCTATCGGCAATCTCACGAAAGCGCGCCCAGTCAACGACCTGCGAATAGGCCGAGAAGCCCGCCACGATCATCTTCGGTTTGTGCTCCAACGCGAGTGCCTGGACCGCGTCGTAATCGATCAGGCCGGTCTCCATATCGAGGCCGTACTGCACGGCATGAAACAGCTTCCCAGAGAAGTTGACCTTGGAGCCGTGCGTCAGGTGGCCGCCTGCATCCAGGCTCATGCCGAGGATCGTGTCACCGGCCTTTAGCAGCGCCAGGTAGACGGCGGCGTTGGCCTGCGAACCGGAGTGCGGCTGCACGTTCGCGTAGTCCGCGCCAAACAGCTTTTTCGCCCGTTCGATCGCGAGCGTCTCGACGTCATCGACGTACTCGCAGCCGCCGTAGTAGCGTTTACCCGGATAGCCCTCGGCATACTTGTTGGTCAGCACACTGCCCTGCGCGCTCATGACCCGCGGACTGGCGTAATTTTCTGACGCGATCAGCTCGACGTGCTCTTCCTGGCGTCGATTTTCCTGCTCAATGGCTTTGGCAACTTCGGGATCGAAAGACTCGATCGTCGTCGATGTGTCGAACATCCGGGCATCTCCGTGGGAGGGGGCGCAAAAGACGGCGATATTACCTGTTTATCGGCACAGATGGCACCGTCAGAAACGGCTTATTGCGAATCGGCGAAGGACTGCACGATCCGGGTCCAGGCCCGCGCCAGGTTGCGACGGTTATAGCCCCCACCGCCCATGGCGATGATCCTGCCTTCGCAATACTCGTCTGCGAGCTGGCATAGCGACGCCGCAGCCTGTGCGTGCGCTTCTTCGCTCAGGCAAAGGTGCGTTATAGGATCGCCCTCGAGGCTGTCGGCGCCGCACTGCATGATGATGAACTGTGGCCGTACGGCGTGCAGGTAGGCCTCGACCTTTTTCCAGGCTTCACGGAAGTCGCTGTCATCCGCGCCAGGCGCAAGCGGGATGTTCAGCTTGGTGCCACGTGCGCGGCCCGTGCCGGTCTCCTCGGCAGCGCCGGTTCCGGGGTAGAGGAATCGTCCGTCTTCGTGGAGGTCGGCGAACAGCAGATCGGGGTCGTCCTCGAAACCGTAAAAGACGCCGTCGCCATGATGGGCATCAATATCAACGTAGGCAATGCGCTGGATTCCAAATTGCTTGCGCAAATACTCGACCGCGATCCCGCAGTCGTTGAATACGCAGAATCCGGCAGCGCTTGCTCGCGCCGCGTGATGCAGTCCGGCAATCGGGATGAATGCGCGCTTGTGGTGTCCGTGCATGACCTCATCGACGGCACAAAGCACGGCTCCGACAACGGACGATGCCGCGTCATAGATTCCGGGCACGGCGGGCGTATCGCCCTCGTCGAGCCAGCCTTGACCGGCCGCGGACAAACGCGACACCTTGTCGATGTAGTCCGCCGTATGGAAAAGTGCCAGCTCATCGACGAGCGCCGGTCGCGGGTGGCCGTATTCGATGACGTCGCCAAGACCGGCTTTGTCGAGTTCGGCATGAAAGACGTCGTGACGATCGGTGCCGAATGGATGCGGATCGCCAAATCCGTACGCGGCGATCGACTCTCCCCGGTAAACCTTTTGTTTGCTTGTGACGCAGCATACCCGATAATGCGCGCTCCCAAGCAAACGGGCTGGCAATGGCACAGTACATTTACACGATGAATCGCGTCGCCAAGGTGGTGCCGCCAAAACGGCACATCCTGCGCGACATATCCCTGAGCTTTTATCCGGGCGCCAAGATTGGCGTACTCGGCCTCAACGGCTCTGGAAAATCGACCCTGCTGCGCATCATGGCCGGCCTGGACACCGAAATCGACGGTGAGGCACGTCCGCAGCCCGGCATCAAGATCGGCTACCTGCCGCAGGAACCCGAGCTCGATCCTGACAAGGATGTCCGCGGCAACGTCGAGGAAGGTGTGGCCGAGACCAAGGCGCTGCTTGATCGGTTCAACGACATCAGCATGAAATTTGCCGAGCCGATGAATGATGATGAAATGAACGCGTTGCTCGAGGAACAGGGCAAGCTGCAGGATGCGATCGACGCCCAGGGAGCCTGGGAGCTCGACCGCAAACTCGAAATCGCTGCCGATGCCCTGCGCCTGCCGCCGTGGGACGCCGACATCACCAAGCTGTCGGGTGGTGAGCGCCGCCGCGTGGCGCTCTGTCGCCTGCTGCTGTCGCAGCCCGACATGCTGCTGCTCGATGAGCCCACCAATCACCTCGA
>CAMYLB010000233.1 GCA_947259145.1 uncultured Woeseiaceae bacterium | reverse complement strand
TTATTCAATCAACTCGGCCTGTCGGCCGAACTGCTGCGTGCGGTCGATGAAAAGGGCTACAGCGAAGCTACCCCGATCCAGCAGCAAGCAATTCCTCACTTACTCGAAGGCCACGACCTCCTTGCTGGCGCCCAAACCGGCACTGGCAAGACGGCCGGGTTCGCGTTGCCGCTATTACAGCGACTGCAGTTTGGCAAAATCAATCGCGGCAAGGTTCGGGCCCTCGTCCTGACACCGACACGTGAACTCGCCGCACAGGTGGGTGAGAGCGTGCGCGACTATGGTCGTTACCTGCCATTCAAGACCGGCGTCATCTTTGGTGGCGTCAGCATCAATACCCAGATCAGTAGACTGCGAAAAGGCGTCGATGTTGTTGTCGCAACGCCGGGTCGACTGCTCGACCACATGCAGCAAGGCACCATTGATCTTTCTGCGGTCGAGGTGTTCGTTCTTGACGAGGCTGATCGCATGCTCGACATGGGCTTTATTCGTGATATTCGCAAGGTGCTGAAAGTGCTTCCGAAGGAGCGTCAGAACCTGCTGTTCTCGGCGACCTTCTCGAAGGAAATAAGGCAGCTTGCGGCAAGCACGCTGAATTCACCCGCTGAAATTCAGGTTGCACAAGAAAATTCAACGGTGGACAAAGTCAGTCAGATTATCTATCCGGTCGATAAGAATCGTAAACGCGAACTACTCTCGCACCGCATCGGCAAAGAAGACTGGCAGCAGGTCCTCGTATTCACTCGCACCAAGCACGGCGCCAACCGGCTTGCGACCCAACTCGAGTCCGACGGCATTTCGGCGACGGCCATTCACGGCAATAAGTCTCAGAGCGCACGAACTCGCGCGTTACAGGACTTCAAAAACGGTTCCGTGCGTGTATTGGTTGCAACCGATGTTGCCGCGCGCGGCCTCGACATCCAGCGCTTGCCGCACGTAGTGAACTATGAATTGCCACACGTCCCGGAGGACTATGTGCATCGTATCGGCAGAACCGCGCGAGCGGGTCATGAAGGTGCAGCAATTTCACTGGTCTGCGTCGACGAGCTGAAACTACTGTCCGACATCGAGAAAATGCTCGGCTCGACAATCCCGAAAGAAATCGTACCTGGTTATGAAGTGGATCCGCGAATCAGGGCAGAGCCAATCCAAAACGGCCGATCGAGACGTTCGAACGGACCCCGAAATGACGGTGCGAAGAAGCGCCGCTTTGGTGCGGGCAAGAATCAAGGTGGCAATCGCAACGGCCCGCCGCGCCGACGGCGCAAACAAGCCTAGCGCCTGTCGGGTTCATTTTTCTGAGTTACCCGCTCGCCAATTGGCGGGCGCTTTCCTCGGTAGCCGTTGTCCAGATCACTGCAAAATCAGCGAACTGACCGGTTGAAATCACAGCCGAAAGCGGACGCTTCGAGGTGGCAGGTTTATTTCCAGTCAGAGCTTATGACTGAGAGAAGAAAGACGGTCGGGCAATTGCGCTCCCGACCGTCCTCATTGTCAGGTTGTTACCGGATCAATCATTTGTCGCGAAACTTCAGAATCTGGAGCAAGGACGTGCTCATCACTGTGCGGTACTCGGCACGGTTGCCGCTCTCGCCAGCCATCTTCTCAATGCTTTTGCTCTGCCAGGCCATATATTCCTTCGAGCGCTTTTCGCCTTCTTCACCCGACGGAATATCTGTGCGCACAGTGATCAAATAGAGATCTGGCTCATCGCTTCGATTGTGAACGTTGGCCATTACCATGTAGTTCTTAATCCAGCCCTTGGATTTCGCAAATTCAAGGTCCTTTCGCCATTCGTCAGCTAGCCAGTTCGAATACTTCCATCCGCCGCCGTCATGTATATCTATCCCGGTTACTTCCCAGTAGTCACCTTCGACAAACGGCCACTCCTCCGCAAGCGCACCTGTAGAAAACACAGCGCACACGGTGCCCATCATCAGAACGGAAACAAGTTTCTTTATTGGATTTTTCACTTTTATCCTCCCATTGTGGACGCCAAACGCCCACTTGCCTCGCAAAAATAACACGGAATCAATTCAGATAGGTACTGTCGTCTGTGTCAATAGACGGACTCGCTGGAGAGATTACTTGCCGGAGATCTATTTTTCTTTGCGACACAGTTCGAAATGATGGGCGGCAATTCCTGATCCGTTCCAGCCTTTTGTTTCGAACCGATGCCTTTATTGCGGTTGTCCGGTATCATGCCCTGGCCGTAACGGATCGAGGGATACCGAGCGGCGACTTGGGCTTAAAAGTGGAACCATTATGAGAGCGAATCAAACACTGTTTGCGTTTTGCCTGTGTCTTTTGTCGGGATTGGCGTCTGCCCAGACAACCGGAAAGGGGCTTGACGTTAACCTGAACAACGACTCGGTTCGTCTGGGTTTTACCTGGCGGCTCGGCGACCCGAGATACCTTGCCAACCTGGGCTGGCTCTATAACCAGGACAAAGGAGATGTCGTTCACGCAAGCTTCCACCTTGTGGATGCCGCGAGCGGAACCGGAACGGCATTGCAGGCCGGATTGGGATTGCGGGTAGTCCACACTCGCACTGATCCGAGCACGATTAGCGGAACGGCCTTGGCGCTCGGGGGCTTTGCGCGATATACGCTACCGAACGCCAATCGCTATAACATCGGCGGCTACGGGTACTACGCACCTGACGTCTCCTCGTTCGGTGACCAGACCGAGTACTACGAAGTTGGTGTGCGTGCGGGCTATAGCGTTATTCGCGATGGCGATGTTTATCTGGGCTTGCGGCGTATCGAGGCCAAATACAAAAACGTCGGCAGATTCACATTCGATTCCGGTATGCACATCGGTTTCGAGTTCCGTTTCAAGTAGCCCGGTCCGCGCCAATAGCAGGATAAAGCAATTAAGCAGATATCCAGCACCGCGAGCACGCTCGCGTCAGGAAATCATCTTAGTTTTCTACTCTGTGGTTAGAGATCAGGTAATGCGACTGGTACGCCAAACATACCAGCCGCATCCCAAAGTGCAGATCGAAAACCTGCTGTCGTTACTTGGTGTCCTCAATTTTCCAAAGACGATTTTCGCTGCATTCCGAAACTTCCTCGAACAGGTCGTCGAGTTCATCACCTTCTTCGCTGTCCAAGGCGTCCTTTGCAGCTGCCCAGGTGGCCAAATTCGGGTAGGTGTCAACAAAGATGAAGATCTCGGAATTGCCGACTACAGTCGTACCGACAGCGCTCGTGATACCGCCGCCATCGACATGCGCGTTGATCCATTTCAGCCATTTGCTGTTTTGAGCCTGTACGTCCTCGACTTTCTTGCCCTCTTTGACTTCGCAAGTCCATGTTTCGGCAATACTGTCGGCGACGGCCATACCGCTGAAGCACAGCATAACGAGCGCGACCAGTGTCGCAGTTAGTAATTTTTTCATCGTGTTCTCCCAGTTAGTTATTTTTGTTAGTGCAAGGATAGTCTAGTACAGATCGAAGACCCACGCCGGAATGCTCGCCTATGGCAACTCAATATCGGCGACGTAAGACCGTGACCCGGCGGCCGCTAGCGCTTAACTGTCACTGACTTCACCTGGGCATATACCTGGTCGCCTTTTTTCAGATCAAGATGCGCGATTGAGCGCCTCGTAACCAGCGCCAACAGGTAATCGGTACCGGCGACGAGGCGAACCAGCGCCGACGAGCTTCCCGACGTTTGTACGTCGTCTATCTCGGCGGCGAAGACGTTCAGTATGGTCGTGTCATCCGGCCTGCTCCGGCACATGCTGACGTCTCGCGCCGCAATTCGCAGGCGAACGCTGCGTGCATTGATATCGTAGCGGCCCGGCACACGGAGCTCTCCCCCCGAAAAATTGAACTGAGTCAAATCGTAGTCACGGTCGTAGCGCCAGGGCTTGGCCTCAATAACGGAGCCGGCATTGGATCCCGATAACATGGGCAGATCCAGTCGTGACAACATTTCATGCAATTCGCCGCTGGCCACAATTCTGCCGTCATCGATCAATAGCAAGTGGTCACACAGCCGACTTACCTCGTCGATGCTGTGACTGACGTAAATCATTGGCACCGACAGCTCGTCGTGCAGACGGTCAAGATAGGGGAGCAACTCGTCCTTGCGGCGCTGGTCGAGCGCCGCCAGCGGTTCATCCATTAGTACGAGATGTGGTGATCGCAGCAAGACGGCGGCTATGGCGACACGCTGCGCTTCTCCACCCGACAGGCCATCGGGCTTGCGATCAAGCAGGTCGCTCAGGCCTAACATCTCAACCACCTGGTCCTGGTCGACCTTCGGGGCCGATGATCGGCGTAACCCGAATTCGATGTTTCTTCGTACATCGAGATGAGGGAAAAGCTGCGGCTCCTGAAAGACATAGCCGACGCCGCGCTTATGTACCGGTCGACTATCATGCGACAGGTCGGCTTCGAGCCCGGCTATGCAGCGCAACAGGGTTGTCTTCCCCGACCCCGACTCACCGAACAATCCCGTGATCCCGGTCGTGGGAATTTGCACGTCGACGCTGAGTTGGAAATTACTACGGCGTAACGCATGTTTCAGCGTTAAGGTGGCTTCGGTAGCTGAACAACGACATCTGGTGTGCAGCACCATAATTGAGCGTTTCAACCTGATCGTAAATGGCAATAGAAATTACGCGCGTTTCGCCGGGAATATTGCCACCCACCATCAAGACGACACCGAACTCGCCCAGCGTATGGGCGAAAGCCAGGACAGCAGCGCCAATGAAGCCGCGAACTGACATCGGCACTGCAACAGTGAAAAACGCGTCCAGTTTCGATGCGCCTTGTGTCCAGGCAAACTCCAGTGTCTGCCGCGGCAATGACTCAAAAGCGCTTTGCAGTGGCTGGACTGCGAACGGCAAACTGTAAACGCACGACGCAATGACGAGCCCTGAAAAAGAAAACGTCAGCGCCGTACCGGTCATTTGCACCCACCAGCTGCCGATTGCGCCGTTTGGGCCCAGCAAGATCAAGAGGTAAAAGCCAATCACGGTCGGCGGCAGTACGATCGGCATCGCTACGATAGCCTGCGTAACCGCTTTGAACCGCGACGGCGTTTGCGAAAGCCACCAGGCAATCGGCGTGGCAACCAGGATCAGTACGACCGTGGTCACGAACGCAAGCTGTATCGAAAGCAATAACGGCGCGAAAATCGACATGCCAGACAGCTCGTCCATTAGTCCGGAACCGCGTAGCCGTGTCGAACAATGATCTCTTGGGCGGCCGGCGTGCCTAGAAATTCAAGAAACTGCCTGGCACCAGCACTGCTACGTGCCCTTTCCATCAGCACCAGCTGTTGGTGCAGCGAGGTGTCCGACGTGGCCGGAACGGTCCAGGTACAGGTAGCGACGGGCAAATCAGGGTCCTTTGCTTGCGACAACGAGACGAAGCCCAGCGTCGCATTGCCGGTTGCAACGAACTGCAAGGTTTGCGCGATATTCTCTCCGAATACGGCACGCTGCGATGCCATTTTCCAGAGACCCGCTTTTTCAAGAAACTCACGCGCCGCCGCCCCATACGGCGCAGTCATGGGGTTGGCGAGCGCCAGCCAAAGATAATCACCTCGCTCGAGTACCTCACGACAGTCCCTGCCTTGCAGCCTTTCATCACGCGACCACAAAACCAGGCTGCCGATCGCGTACGTCTGCCGACTGCCATTTACCGCATACCCGGATTGTTCCAGCAACAAAGGGCGTTCTGTGTCCGCCGACAGAAATAGGTCAAACGGTGCGCCGTTGACGATCTGTGCGTAGAGCTTGCCCGTCGATCCAGGGCTGATGCGAACCGGCACTGCTGTAATTTCCGTGAAGGCCGCCGAGACTTCCACCGCCGTCTTCACAAAATTACTGGCAACTGCAACGGTCACGATGTCGTCCGCAAGCAGCGCGCAGGGCAGCAAAGCTGCCAAAAGGAAGTGCGCGCGCAGTCGCCCGGCAGTGGACTGCACGCTTTATGTCGTTAGCTGCGCTTTTTTCTGCCGGCGATAGCGATGCAAGAGCGGCTCGGTATAGCCGTTAGGCTGACTACAGCCATCGAACACCAATGCACAGGCAGCTTGAAAAGCGATGCTTGAGTCGAAGTCGTCACTCATGCGTTCGTATGATGCATCACCCTCATTCTGCCTGTCGACGATTTTCGCCATGCGCTTGAACGTCTCAAGCACCTGCGCCTCAGTTGTTATGCCATGTAATAGCCAGTTAGCAATGTGCTGACTCGATATCCTCAAGGTAGCCCGATCTTCCATCAGGCCAACATCGTCGATATCGGGAACTTTGGAACATCCGACACCCTGGTCGATCCAGCGGACGACGTAGCCCAGTATTCCCTGTGCATTGTTGTCAAGTTCAGCCTGAATTTCATTCGCCGACAGTCGACTAAGATCGCCCAGAGGGGGCGTCAGAATATCGTCAAGGCTCGCCAGCTTTCTTTTCGCGAGCACCTTTTGCCGTTGGCGCACATTGACCAAGTGATAGTGCATGACGTGTAGCGTTGCGGCCGTCGGCGACGGTACCCATGCGCAGTTGGCTCCTGCTTCAGGATGCGCCTGTTTGGTTTCCATCATCTGTAGCATCTCATCCGGCTTCGGCCACATACCCTTGCCTATCTGCGCCTTGCCGGGCAGTCCACAACGTATGCCGATGTCCACGTTCCAGTCTTCGTAGGCGTTAATCCACGGTTCTTTCTTGATAGCCTCTTTGGGCAGCACCGGCCCGGCCTGCATGCTCGTGTGAATTTCGTCGCCGGTGCGATCCAAAAAGCCGGTGTTAATAAACACGATGCGTTTACCTACGGCACGAATACATTCAGCAAGATTAACGGTGGTGCGGCGCTCTTCATCCATGACACCAACCTTGATCGTATTCGGCTCCAGTTCAAGCAACTGTTCGACACGACTGAAAAGCTTGTCAGTAAAGGCGACTTCCTCCGGCCCATGCATCTTTGGTTTTACGATGTAAATGCTGCCGCTCGAACTATTCGGCTGATACCCTTCGCGCCTGCGATCGGTCATGCCGCATGCGGTCGTTATTACCGCATCCAGAATGCCTTCGAAGACCTCATCACCCGCCGTGTCGAGCACGGCACCCGTAGTCATCAGGTGCCCGACGTTCCGGATCAGCAGCAGGCTGCGACCCGACAAGGCCAGTTCGCCGCCATCGGTGGCCGTGTACACGCGATCCGGATTTGGCCTGCGCGTGATCGTCTTGCCCGACTTCTCGAGCGTCGCTTCCAGCTCGCACGTGATCAGGCCCAGCCAGTTTCGATACACGCCGACCTTATCCTCAGCGTCGACCGCGGCGACCGAATCTTCGCAGTCCTGGATCGTGGTTATTGCACTTTCGAGAATGACATCCGCAACATTGGCGGTCGCGTCTCTACCAACCGGGTGATCCGGGTTGACCTGGATTTCAATGTGCAGGCCGTTGTTGCGGAACAAATACCCGTGCTGATCGTCAACGGCCGAAAACCCGACGAACTGCTGTGGGTTTTTCAGCGACTTCGTTTCGCCGTTGGCGAGGGAAGCCACGAAGACCGTGCCGGTATCGAGTCGATCGAGCCCGTAGCTATTAACATCCGCGTGGCTGACACCATCGAGTGGGATGGCATGATCAAGGAACGCTGTCGCGTAGCGAATAACGGCCGCGCCACGCGCAGGATTATAGCCGCCGTCGCGCTGCTGCTCGTTGTCCTCGCTGATGACGTCGGTACCGTAAAGCGCATCGTATAGACTGCCCCAGCGAGCGTTGGCGGCGTTGATCGCAAACCGTGCATTACTGACGGGCACCACGAGCTGTGGTCCGGCGATCTCTGCGATCTCGGCATCGACGTTGGCTGTTTCAATCTGAAACGGTTTTCCCGCATCGGCGAGATAGCCAAGGTCTTTAAGAAGCGCGACGTAGTCGGCATGTTGCCAGGGCTTCCCCTGCCTCGCGACATGCCAGTCGTCGATTTGCTGCTGCAGTTCATCGCGGGCCGCCAGCAGCGCCCGATTGATGGGTGTGAGCTCGGTGATGATCGACTCAAGTCCGCTCCAGAATAGCTCGGACTTGAAGTCGATCGCCGGCAGGAGTTCCTGCTCGACGAAATCGAAGAAGACACGAGAAATACTCAACCCGCCAACGGGCTGTCGATCATCAATACTCATAGGTTTAGCCGCTGCTGGTTCCAAGAGTATTAGCTCCTGCCGGACACGTACCTGTCAATCGGTTTATGCGACGAATTGCTCTTCTTCGTCGTATTCTGCACCGCGTCAAAGTACCCGGCCCCTACAAAGGACTGATGCTTGGCGGCACGGAAGCCGAACTTCTCGTCCGCGAACTCTTTTTCCTGCAATTTTGAATATGCGTACATGCCTTCCTGCTTATAGGCGCGGCTCAGATCGAACATGCTCGAATTCAGTGCGTGCCAGCCGGCAAGCGTGATGAACTGGAACTTGTAGCCCATCTTGCCGAGTTCTTCGCGGAAGACCTTCATCGTCGCGTCATCGAGATTCGCTTTCCAGTTGAACGACGGCGAGCAGTTGTAAGACAACAGCTGGTCCGGGAATTCAGCGTGAATAGCATCGGCGAAGATCTTCGCTTGCTCGAGATCCGGCTTCGACGTTTCGCACCAGATCATGTCCGCATAGGGCGCATAAGCCAGCCCGCGCGCGATTGCCTGATCCATACCGGCGTTCGTGCGGTAGAAACCTTCCGGCGTGCGCTCACCCGTAATGAACGGGTGATCGCGATCATCCGAGTCAGACGTAATCAGGTTTGCTGCGTCGGCATCGGTACGCGCCAGCAGTACCGTTGGAACACCGCAGACATCGGCGGCAAGCCGGGCGGCGTTGAGCTTCGCCACGGCCTCGTGCGTTGGCACCAGGACTTTGCCACCCATATGACCGCACTTCTTGGCGGAAGAAAGCTGGTCCTCGAAGTGTACGCCCGCCGCGCCGGCCTTGATCATCGCCTTCATCAGCTCGAATGCGTTGAGGTTGCCACCAAATCCTGCTTCGGCGTCAGCAATGATCGGTGGTAGCCAGTCAATGCTGTCGTCGTCGTTGAGTGCATGAATCTCATCGGTGCGCAGCAGGGCATTGTTGATGCGCTCCACCATCTTCGGCACTGAATCGACCGGGTACAAACTCTGGTCCGGGTACATTTCGCCCGCGCTGTTGCCATCGCCGGCAACCTGCCAGCCCGAGCAGTAAATCGCTTTCAGCCCTGCCTGGATCTCCTGGATGGCCTGGTTGCCTGTCAGGGCACCCAGTCCGCAGAGCGGTTCTTCCTGGTTAACGAGACGCCACATCTTCTCGGCGCCGAGGCGGGCGAGTGTGTGCTCGATCTGCACCGTGCCACGCAGTTTCACTACGTCTTCAGCGCTGTAGCCGCGCTCGACACCTTTCCACCGTGGGCTGTTCGCCCATTCCGATTTGAGCTTGTTAATCTGTTCCTGTCGCGTCATGGCCATGTCCTCTTTTCCCTGGGCACCGAAAATCGTGCGAAAAAATCACTTGCTGCCAATT
>CAMYLB010000232.1 GCA_947259145.1 uncultured Woeseiaceae bacterium | reverse complement strand
CTGCGAGCCGCGGGCCGCGATATCATCAGCCTCGGCGCTGGTGAGCCCGACTTCGATACACCGCAGCACATCAAAGATGCCGCGATCGAGGCGATCAGGTTAGGACTTACCAAGTACACACCTGTTGATGGCACTGCCGAGCTCAAAGCAGCGATTCAACGCAAATTTGCCCGCGACAATGAACTCGACTACGCGCCCGCCGAAATCATCGTCACGAGCGGCGCCAAGCAGGCCCTTTTTAACCTCTGCATCGCGCTCCTTGGGCCTGGCGACGAGGCCATCATTCCGGCACCGTACTGGGTTTCCTACCCTGACATGGTGCGGCTGGCAGGCGCTGAACCCGTCATCGTTGCCGCTGGCATCGAGCGGGATTTCAAGATCACGCCGCTGCAACTCGAAGCGGCCATAAGCAGCAATACAAAGCTCTTCTTCCTCAATAGTCCGTCGAACCCAACGGGCGCCAGCTACACCGAGTCGGAGCTTCAGGCACTGGGGAGCGTGCTCGGAAAGCACCCCGGAATTGTGACGGTGTCGGACGATATCTATGAACACATTCACTGGGCCGATGATCCCTTCGTCAGCTTCGCAACAGCCTGCCCCCACCTCAAAGATCGAATCGTCACAACAAACGGCGTCTCGAAAGCTTACGCGATGACCGGGTGGCGCATCGGCTATGCGGCGGGGCCCCGGACGCTCATTAGTGCGATGAAGACCGTGCAGAGCCAAAGTACATCCAATCCCTGCAGCATTTCTCAAGCCGCCGCGCTGGCGGCACTGGACGGGGACCAGGGGCCTGTGACCGAGATGGCGGCCGCATACCGGCAGCGCCATGATTTTCTTGTTGCTGCACTGAACAATATCGAGGGTTTGGAGTGCCGTCCGGGCGAAGGTACGTTCTACGCATTCCCCAGGGTAAGCGGTGCACTTGAGCAACACGGCCTCGAATCCGATATCGAGCTGGTGGAGCTGCTTCTAAAGGAGGCAGACGTTGCCTGCGTGCCCGGCTCCGCGTTCGGCACACCGCATTACTTGCGCCTGTCGTTTGCCTGTTCCATGGACATGCTGGAGGAAGCCATTAAACGCATGAAACGCGTCCTGGCGGCTTGACTTCGGGCGGGTGCTGGACAAAAATGCCGGCCCGCACCCGATAGCATTGCGACAGGGTGTCTGGATATTCCCCGATAGCTCAGTTGGTAGAGCGTCTGACTGTTAATCAGAATGTCCGTGGTTCGAGTCCGCGTCGGGGAGCCAAATTCAGGAAAGGGCCTTCTGCTGAAGGTCCTTTTTTTTCGACCCGACGGGAAGCAAACGGTGCTTATCCCGGGTCTGAGAACAGTTTTGTTACGCTGCGATCTTGCATAAAGCGGGACACAGATCACACTTTTTCCTGTGATGACAGCGGCGGACATTCTGTCTCCAAAAGGCGACAATTCAAGTCCTAATAGGCAACGGTGCAAACCGGCGCCATGCGGTAAAAGGAGGGCTGGGCCAAAGCCAGCGACAATGCGAATAGCCGCCATAAAACCCTTATCCGGACCGGTGCGAGCATCAGCAGCCAGCCACCAGCGCGGCTTCACGCTGATTGAACTCATGATCGTCGTGGCAATCATCGGCATCCTCGCCGCGATCGCTATTCCTATGTACCAACGTTATGTAATCCGCGCCCAGGTGTCCGAGGGACTGAATCTCTCCAGCGCCGCGAAAAGCGCCGTTAGTGAGTTCTATATGGGCGCAGGCGACTGGCCGTCGGATAACGTCGAAGCTGGACTCTCAGATGCGACGGATATTTTCGGCAGCTATACGGCGCAGGTCGAAGTTATAGATAACGTTATCGAAATCCAATACGGATACGACGCACATTCTGACATCTCGGGCAAAATCGTTACGCTAACGGGCGTCGATAACTCCGGAGCCATCAGCTGGATTTGCGCCAGCGCTGGTGAAATCAAAAACGGATACCTTCCCGACGTTTGCCGATAGTTTTTCATGATTCTTCTGCCTGCAGCAAGGCATCCGGTTCGGCATAGCGATTGCGCTGCTCGCACCGATTCCGATGTACATGATTTATTACACGGTTCAGCAGATGCCAGGCGCCCTCGCCCACAATCAGCTTATCGGGGATTCGATTAACGCGACTCGCTAGCTGCGCGAATTATTCCGAGAGCACGTCCTTCAAGTGCTCTCGGAATGGTGCCCCTGTATCCGGGTGTTGAAGTCCGTACGCGACCGTCGCCTGGAGGTAGCCGAGCTTACTGCCGCAGTCATAGCGCACGCCGTTAAACGAATATGCGTAAACAGCCTCCTCGCTCAGCAGCTTGGCGATGCCATCGGTCAGCTGAATCTCACCGCCGGCCCCCTCACCAATTTTCTCGAGTTTGTCGAATATGGCGGGCGCCAACAGATATCGCCCGACTACCGCTGAATCAGACGGTGCGTCCTCAGGCGCTGGTTTTTCGACGATCTCTGTGATTCGGTCCTGGTCGCTGGCATCCACGGCGACAATGCCGTAGCTCGATGTATGCTTCCTCGGGACTGTTTCAACGGCAATCACGCTGCCGCCATGGCGTCCGTGCTCAGCTGCCATCTGGGCCAGGCAACCTGGGCTGCCCGCGATGAGGTCATCGGCCAGATGCACAAAGAACGGTTCATTGCCGACAGCCGGTCGAGCGCACAACACGGCATGACCAAGCCCAAGCGGCTCCCCTTGTCGAATGTAGATGCAGGCAACGCCCGGCGGAACAATACCGCGGATGGATGCCAGCAGTTCATCCTTGCCAGACGCGATCAGTGCCCGTTCGAGTTCCGAGTCTGTATCGAAGTGATCCTCGATCGCGCGTTTGGAACTCCCTGTGACGAATACCAGCTTGGTCGCGCCCGCCTCAATCGCTTCCTCGACCGCATATTGAATCAGTGGCTTATCGACGATTGGCAACATCTCTTTCGGGCTGGCTTTGGTTGCCGGCAGGAAACGAGTGCCTCGTCCGGCGACGGGAAAAACGGCTGCGCTGACTTTTTGTCCCAAGTCGATACTCCAACGAACATGACTGAGAGCGAATCATAGCCAAAAGCCCGTCGCCGCGTCATGACGAACATCACGTAAGGCGCGCAAACCGAGTCGCGCCAGCCGCAGGCCAGCGCGACTCTCACTCTGCCGATACCGACAGCGACTACTTCTTCTTCGCGCTTGACACCTGAATGTCGACCCGATTTATCTCTACCGTGCGTTCGCCAATGCCCTTCACCAGGGAGAGATCATCGGCCGTCTTGAAAGGACCGTGTTTTTTGCGGTACTCAACGATCGCCCTGGCTTTGGAGAGGCCCACTCCCTTCAGTTCTGCCGAAATGGTTTCAGCATCCGCTGTGTTGACATTGACGGGGCCAGCCAGCGCGATCCATGGCAATACCAGCGCTGCTATCGCCAGTGCGTATTTAGTGGTCTTCATCGTAAGCTCCTTGTCGTGATGATCAAGCCGCGGGTTTGCGACATGAAGGAGCTTAGGTATGTCGCCGGCCAATCACCGCCGACAAAACTACGCAATTCGAGGCAAAACGGGGACTAGGGCTTGGTAATGCTGTGTTGCAGCAACGTATCGAACTGCACGCGGGACGCGGGTCGCTGCGTTTCCCAGTTTCGACAGCTGGGGCACTGCCATAGAAGTCGCTGACTCGAGAATCCGCATTCCTGGCACTGATATCGGGGCGTCGTGCCGGCGAGTTTACACAACGCACTGCGAATTTTTTCCAGCGCCACATCGTTGGAGCCTTTGTCCCCCCCGGATAGCTGTTGCAGTTCGACGAATTCACCCAGGGTCGGTTCGTTCAACATATATTGCTTGACGCACTCGTCGATCACCGGAATTCCACCGAGGTTATTCACTATCGCCGTGTAAGCAATCAGCGAACTCCTTTCCGGATTTTTTGCCAACAATGCTTTTAGCGCGCTCTCAAGCTCGGCCGTCGCATTCTCGCGTTTGTAGATCGAGACAATTTCGGGTAAAGCTTCAGCAATGAGATAGGTATTCTCATCGATAATTCGGTGATACAGCTTCAATGCCGTCTTGTTGTCGCCGGTGTCTCGGGCTACATGTGCGCGCGTCAATGCACCTCGCATCGTGCGCGGGCGTCCCGCCTGAGCTTTCTTGACGTACTCGCGAGCCGATGCAAAGTCTTTTTGTGCCGCCGCTGCTTCCGCACATTCACAGTAATAATGAGCGATTTGCAATGCGAGCGAGCGGCCGCTCAGAACTTCCAGTCGCTGCCCCGCATCGACGGCCTTCTCCCATTCTCGTTCCTGCTCATAGATACGACACAGTTTCTCCAGCGCTTGAACCTGGAAGCGCGAACCCTGCGCCAATCGCGCAAATAAACTTTCCGCCCGGTCCAGCAATCCCGCCGCGAAATAGTCCTTCGCCAATGAATACAACGCCTGGTCGCGCTGCTCGGAAGCCAGGTCCGGGCGCGCGATGATGTTCTGGTGAATTCGTATTGCGCGATCGACCTCGCCTCGACGGCGAAACAGGCTGCCCAGCGCGAAGTGCGTCTCGATGGTCTTGTCATCGACGCGGACCATCTGCAGGAAGTGCTCGAGTGCCTGATCCGTCTGCTCATTGAGCAGGAAGTTCAGTCCTTTCAGATAGTCGATATTGAGAGGCGGCGGCGCATCTTCTTCATCGCGTTCACCAAACCGACCCATCGCCCAACCTGCAACCGACCCATCGCCCAACCTGCGGCGGCGAGCAACAAGAACAGCCCCGCCAGCAGAAAGGTGGATTCAGTCGGCATCGCTTAGCGGCAAACCTCGCAAACTCGTGACTTCGCTTTCCGACAGACGCAAGGAGCGACGCAGAATGCGCCGTTCATTTACGAGCTTCAGTGCGAAGACCCCCATGCACAGAATGCCGAACAGCCAGCCCAGTGCAAAGGTCACGGTCAGCACCAGCGGTAAGGGCTTGGTGAACTTCGCAAACGCCAGGTCGATATCGACCATACCGGTGTTAATTGCGGTAAAGGTGGCCATCAAAGCGGCGATTACCAAGATGAGAATCAGCAGGCCGATACGTTTCAGCATGCAGTCACTCCAAGTCTGTCAGGCGGTTGAAAAAACAGAAACATCGCCGCAATTTTCTGCGATCGTTCAATTCTTAATTGGAAAGTGGCGGCTCTCGTTGACGCGCTCGCGCAGGTCTTTACCGGGCTTGAAATGCGGGACGTACTTACCCGACAGCGCAACCGCCTCCCCCGTCTTCGGATTGCGGCCTATGCGCGGTGGACGATAGTGCAGAGAGAAACTTCCGAAGCCGCGAATCTCAATACGTTGACCCTTGGCCAATGAGTCGCTCATGAGGTCGAGCAAATGCTTAACCGCCAGCTCGACGTCTTTTGCCGGCAAGTGCTTTTGCTTACGGGAGATTGATTCTATGAGTTCAGATTTTGTCATTATACTTGTCGTCGTACCGCCTTGTCAGCGTAACCCACGGATAGTAAAGACAATAATAGCCCGG
>CAMYLB010000231.1 GCA_947259145.1 uncultured Woeseiaceae bacterium | reverse complement strand
CGTAGACCGATTACCGATATGTTCAATAACGCCCTGGGCACTATCAATCTCGATGAAATCGCCAATGCGAATCGGGCGCTCGACCATCAGTATCCAGCCGCTGATGAAGTTGTTGATGATGTTCTGCGCGCCAAAGCCGACGCCGATCGCTAATGCGCCGGTTGCAAACGCAAATGCCGTCAACGGGATGCCGAGCAGGCCTAGCGCTGTAATGACGACCAGTATCAGGATCACAAAGAACGCGATTCTCTTGAGCACATAGATGACGTCGGGTCGCAGCTTCGTTGCCGCCAGGCGTTTGCCGAGGAGGTAGCCCACCAGGCGGCTACCGAGATAACCGAAGAGCAATAGCAGGAAGACCCCAGTCATCTGCCCAAGCGTAATGACTTTGCCACCTGGCGCCGTAAATAGCGCCGTGTCCAATACAGTCTTAAGTTCGTCTAGCATAGTTACCTACCTGCCCTGCGGACTTAACCCGTGCCGCGCGTGCGAGTCTTGCCCTGTTTGGCATTTTTCTCGATAAACTCAATGATCATACTGGCCACGTCTCGGTCAGTCGCATTCTCGATTCCCTCCAGGCCGGGGCTGGAATTCACTTCCATAACCACAGGCCCGTGATTGGAACGCAACAGATCAACGCCTGCGACATTCAAGCCCATAACTTTGGCCGAACGCACGGCTGTCGAACGCTCCTCCGGCGTAATCTTGATCAGCTTGGCGCTGCCGCCGCGATGCAGGTTGGATCGAAATTCACCCTCTCTACCCTGTCGTTTCATGGCAGCCACGACCTTGTCGCCGACGACGAGACAACGAATGTCGGAGCCGCCCGCTTCCTTGATGAATTCCTGGACCATGAAGTTGGCTTTGAGACCGCTGAAAGCCTCAATCACGCTTTCGGCCGCACTCTTCGTTTCGGCCAGGACTACGCCGACACCCTGTGTGCCTTCCAGCAGCTTTATGACCACGGGCGCGCCACCGACAAACTGCAGCAGGTCCTCTGTATCGTCGGGCGAATTGGCGAAACCCGTGACGGGAAGACCGATTCCCCTTCGGGACAGCAGCTGTACGGCCCGCAGCTTGTCGCGTGACCGTGTGATCGCGACCGACTCGTTAACCGAATAGACGCCCATCATTTCGAACTGCCGTACTACCGATGTGCCATAAAACGATATCGAGGCACCGATCCTCGGGATGATCGCGTCGATCCCGGTTATTGCTTCACCTTTGATGTGAATGCTTGGGTTGTGGCTCGTGATGTTCATGTAACAACGCTTGTGATTGATCACGGGCATTTCATGGCCACGTTCAACGCCGGCTTCCACCAGGCGTCGGGTGGAGTAAAGGTTCTTGTTCGTGGATAAGATTCCTATCTTCATTTTTTGATCCTCTGTCGCGCAGTTTCAGTTCTTCAGCGCTGTGAATTTACGTTGGGGTGGGGTCGTCGTCGTGATCCGCTGCGAAATTTTCGACCAGGTTCTCGGCTCGCGGAATGCTCTTGAAGGAGCCCAGGTTAAATAACGCGTCTCCTTCATGAGCGAGGGGCAAATTATTCTGGCCAATAACGATTCCGTCGAAGGGCGCGAGTACATGTTCCTCCTCATCGCCCAGGGGATCGCTGATGAGGGCAAGGTGCTGACCTTTCTGGACGCTTTTTCCGAGCGCAATTTTTGCGGAAAAAATACCGCTATCCGGCGCGCGAACCCAGCTCGTGGACTTGGCGATGACCGGAGAGACAAGCTTGGGGTTCTTGAGCTTGGGCAGCATGCCGATCTGCCGCATGACGTTGAGCACGCCGCGCAGTCCGGCACGGATGCTGACCTCGTCAAAACGCAGCGCCTCTCCGGCTTCGTAAATGAGAACGGGCAGGCCGCGGTCCGCAGCACACCCCCTGAGGGATCCATCACGTATGTCCGAATTGATGATCACGGGGACACCAAACGCCTTGGCAATTTCGAGAGTTTCCGGATCGTCGAGATTTGCTCGAATCTGCGGCAAGTTGGATCGGTTGATTGCTCCGGTGTGCAAATCGATACCGTAGTCGGCTTTGGAAACGATCTGCTTTATGAACAGGTGCGCGAGAGGTAGCGCGACTGATTAAGGAAGCCGTGCACGTTTACGATCGGTATGACCAGCAGCGTCCCGCGAATTGATCGCAACGCTTTTCGCTTCAGTAGTCGGCGAATGATCTCGACGCCGTTCAGTTCGTCGCCGTGAATAGCCGCGGATACGAATAGCACGGGCCCGGCTTTACGGCCGCAGATGACCTGCACCGGCATGTTGAGCTTTGTCGACGTGTATAAATCCGCGACCGGCAGGTCGATATTCACACGCGTGCCCGGCGATACCGTTGTTCCACCGATTTTTATTGATTTGTTAGCGGTCATCTTTGTTCGTATCCTTTGACTTCACTTTCTTTTTCTTGCCGACGACGTACGATCTCGACGGATTGACCTGCGCATGCCCTTTAAGCGCCGTTCGCCCAAGTAGCATCCGAAACAGCATGTCGTCACGTGATGTCAGCGTGGCCTCAATGGGCCACTGATGCTCGCCAATTTGCAGTGCCGTGCGAATGACGAAGCGTTCTTCCTTGTGACCGCCCGAATCTGTGACCTTGCGTTTGTCGATGACATCGGCCGTACAGGTGATGACGGTATTATTGTCCTTCTGAACAGGGTGTATGCGGAATTCAATGCGGTCACGTCCGTTTTCCGAGTAGGGACGCAGCTCGAAGGCATGCAACGCCGACGTTCTAGCACCGGTATCGACTTTCGCCTTGATCCTCTTTATCCCGAGCTCCGGCAGGCTGACCCATTCACGCCAGCCAAACGTGAGCAATTTGTCGGACTCTTTCATCACCTGCTCCTGCTTATTCAGAATGACCAGTGGAATCGTACGCCGGCGACGACCGCTCTGGAACCAGATGTCGCGCCGGCAGCGTCGAATCCAGGATTCTCGACGTATTGTACAGATGGAGTGATTTGTCCGTTGGTGTCGCCGATCGGTAGGCGAAAGAAAGCCTCCGCAGCAGTAACGTCGTCCAGATCCGCTTGAGGAAAGCTGTTGGCAATGCGTGTCCTCGAAACCCCAAGCCCGAACAGGCCTATGGGCGTCGAGCGCTCGTACGCGATTGCCGCAAAATGTGTAGCAACTGATACGTCTTCATTCGCCAACCCGAGGCGGAAGTTCAGCGCGTTGCCGGCGTCGTGCCAACCCAGGACACCATAAAGGCCGTAGTTTTTCTCGAAGTCGTTTGGCCTGCCGGCGACAGGACAGTCCCCCGTGCGCACCCAGGCCCCCAAACGGAAAGTTGTCCGATCGCGGAGCCACTTTGCGTCGGTGCCGACAAAAGCACCGCGACTGTCCGAGGAAATATCCAGCAAATCCTGGTACGACCGGTCGGGTAAATCGGAAATACCCTTCGAGCTTGCAACGACAAGCGAAACCTCGGGCCGGGATTCGGAGCCTAGCCATCGAATTACGGCACCCAGCGTATAGTCGGGAAACTCGATCGTTGCATTGTTCTTGAAGTTCCCGTTGAGGAAGTGCGTATTTTCGTCGTTCGCAATACGGCTGCGATCAAGCCACGCCGAAGGATTGACCAAACCCACCATCAGCCGGCGTTCATCAGCCATATAAAATGTGTAGTGGAATTCGGATACCTGTATATGGCTGTTGCCATCCTGATCCAATACGGAGCCGGCATCAGCGTTAGCCGTCGGGTAGATGGATGACACTTCGTCGTCGTCAGGCGAGGTGCTTGCTTCAACATAGAGGAACCACTCCCCGTTATTCCGCGGCAACGTAATAAAGAGATCGGCAGATGCCGTCAGTTCGGAATCGACACGACTGTCGTCCGCGTCCTGAAAAACTGACGTAATCCCGCCTTCCCACGTAAGTTCGCTGGCCTCGACGCCATCCGCGGCCAGCAGGCATAGGGCCATGGCAGCGCATGGGTTACGCGGCGGGACCGAGACAGCGCTGCTCTGGAGGTTCCGAAGAAAGTCTTTCATCAAGATCAAGTGCCAGCGGCCTATTTCTTCAGTATTCGAAAAACTGATCGTAAAAACCAGCCGATGACAATACCGATAAATAACATCATGAATATAAGCAGCGATCGCGGAATCTCGACATCCCAGAACAACAGCTTGATATCAACAACGGCGGCATTCTGTACGGCGAAGATCATCACCAAAATGATGAGCGCTGTCGTAATTACCAGTTTGAAAGTCATCTTGTTCATCCTAAGTTCCTGACTGTCTTTTACCTTCTGAATACCCGGCGACAAGCTTCTTGATGGACTGCGACAGGTCCTCCCAGGTTGTATCTACATCCGGGGTCAAATCTTCCCACGCGTCGTCACCGGACTTTCTCAGTCGTTCGAGGCTCGACTCCGCTGCAACAAGGTTCGCATCGACGGCGCGCTGAGCATCCTCCAACTGGCGGTTTACAACGATTTGCCCGGCAACTGTCGCAGACCGAATCCTGGCTTTCACGCCACCGAGCTTAACCCTGGCATCGTGCAGCCTTTTTTGTGCGGCTTTTGAATAGGCTGCTTTTCTTGAAATCGATGTCCGACGATTCGCGTCCTGTGTTTGTTCTCTGGACACCTGTGATCCCCTCGGTCGAAACTGGCCGAGGCGACTGTACCGGCTGAATTGTCATAAATACAACTAAAAAAACTTGCTAATTCAACAAATTATTCTTATAAGGTAGCGATGGACCTGGAGCTGTTACGCACCTTTCTCGAACTTAATCGTACGCGTCATTTTGGCCGTGCGGCGGAGGCGTTGTTTGTTACCCAGGCAGCCGTTAGTAGCCGCCTCAAGTCCCTGGAGCAACAGTTGGGCGTCACACTGTTCGAGCGCAGTCGGCGTGAGATGCGATTGACGCCTGAAGGCGGCCGCCTGATCCGCCATTCGGAGCGCATGATTGCGGCCTGGCGCGCGGCTCGACAGGATGTCTCGCTGGCGCATGCAACGGAGCAGTTGGTCATCGGCGGGAGTCTTCGTTTGTGGGACGTGCTGTTGCAGCGATGGCTGCATGACCTGCGCCGAACTTATCCGCAGCTGGCCATCATGGCCGAGTCTCAGTCGCCGGATTTCTTAACCAGAAAACTCATCGACGGTACGCTGGATGTCGCGATCATGCTGGAGCCAGCGCAGCTTGACATCATGCAGATACGCGAAATTGCGACGATTGACTTCATTCTTGTCTCTGCCACAAAGGGACTCAGCGTCGAATCCGCGCTCGAACAGAACTACGTGTACGTTGACTGGGGTCTTTCATTCGCGTTGGACCATCGGCGGATGTTTCCCGATGCGCCGGAATCGATGACCCGCGTGTCACACGCAAAAATGGCGCTTGAATACCTCAGCTCGATCGGCGGCAGCGCTTACCTGCCACGGCGCATGATAAAAAGGGACGTGGAGTTGGGTTTGCTTTACGAGGTCGCAGAAGCGCCGATTTTTACGCGCCAGGCGTACGCGACGTTTCCGGTGCGATCCGCCAGGCAGGACCTTATTGAGAAAAGCCTGCAACTGGTGCATTCGGATTAGTCGACCATCGCCGCAAGGCTGATTCTGTGACAATTGTTCACAGCGTCACGTTGGACAGGTGTGGTACAGAATTACCATAATGTGATGCACATCACCTCGGAAAACTCCCGAAAAATCGTATAGTTGCGCGTGCTGCTCAGACCTTATCGGCGGCTTTTTTGCGATCATCGCCGAGCGCGATGTTGCGTACAGGATCGGGCGTGCCGTCGTATTGTGTCGTCGGACTGCTCGACCTTTTGTTATTTAACGTCAAAAAATTGAGATCGGACACTATGACTGCATCAAGCACAAGGCGCCGCGACGCGGGCAGCCGCGCGAACCTTATTCTGACACTCTCGATCTTCCTGGGCGCCATTGCCTGGACGATGTTCGGCGTCAGCGCTGCTTATGC
Organism: uncultured Woeseiaceae bacterium; assembly: GCA_947259145.1. Classification (GTDB taxonomy): domain Bacteria; phylum Pseudomonadota; class Gammaproteobacteria; order Steroidobacterales; family Woeseiaceae; genus UBA1847. The sequence goes on along the minus strand of CAMYLB010000231.1, from coordinate 2,640 downwards.
GGCCCCGGTCTGCTCGACGGGCGTTGACGGCACGGTCGTCATAGGCAGTTCCGCCACACGCGTCAACGTCTACTATGCGGCGCCGGATCCCGCGAGCACGACGACCACGGTCGCGGCCGGATCGACGGCGATTCCGATTGATACGCTGCTCGGCCCACAGGCGACGAACCTGCACCCGGCAGTTTCACCGACGATAGCCGCCGGTGACATTCTCATCGTGGCGCAGATGATGGGCGCCGCTATTGATACGGATAATAATCACGAAGCCAGTGGTGAGTATGGCGACGGCCCTGGCGGCCTGGTGCAGGCGGGAAGTCTCAATGATGGTGACTTCACGGCCGGGCTTTACGAATTCGTGATAGCCACCGGACCGGTTGTGGGCGGGGCGATCCCGATCGAAGGCACCGGCATCGGTAACGGCCTCATCAACCAATACGTCAATTCCAACGTAACAACAGGAACGTTGGGCTTTCGCCGCTACCAGGTCATCAAGGTCCCGCAGTTCTCGCGTCTGACAATTACGGGTGAAGTGGTTTCCGATCGCTGGAACGGGCGCTGGGGCGGCGTCTCGGCACTCAACGTTCGTGAGAGCCTTGACGTGCAGGGTGGTAGCTTTAACGCTGACGGGCGTGGGGCGGTGGCAGTACCGCCTGGACGCGGGATTCGGGTCTGGGTGCGCCGGGAACCGCGGGTTCGGGCGGCGGTGGCGCTGAAGACGCGGGCGGTGGCGGCGGCGGTAACTTCGCACGCGGTGGCCAAGGTGGCTGGGGTCTGAGTAGCTCTGGCTCCGAGGGATTCGGCGGCGCAGCATTTCCACAGCACTTTGGAGCCACCCCGGATCGCATGGTCATGGGCGGTGGTGGTGGCGCCAGCAACGGTGATGATATTGGCGCTCTTGACCTAAGTGTCAGCAGCGGCCAGGCAGGTGGCGGTATCGTGTTCGTACGCTCGGTCGGCATAGTCACTACTGGTGGCGGTGTTGTATCGGCAAACGGTGATTCCGGCGGCACCGCTGCATCTGAGGGCGGCGGTGGCGGCGGCGCGGCCGGTACCGTGGTCATTCACACGAACGAATCCACCGTTGATGGGATTTCATTCACGGCCATCGGTGGCGCAGGTGGATCCAGCTCGACAACACTCGATGGTGGCGGTGGCGGCGGCTCCGGCGGTGTCATCTGGTTGTCGGACACGACACTCGACAGCGCTACGTTTAGTGTCGCCGCCGGCCCTGCGGGTACGGGTGCATCCGGCGGTTTTTACAATGGACTTCCCGGCGGTGTCGGCGCGCAATTTCCCATTGATCCGATCGCGCCGTTCGATTGTAATTTCGTAACGCTTGGCATTGCGAAGGAGCTGACATCGCAGACTCGCGTTGGAAGTACTGGCAACGTCTTTGATCTCGTTTTCACGCTGACCGTCGAAAATTTCAGCGCGGTGCCCGGCATCAACGTGCAGGTGATAGACGACCTCGATGTGGCGTTCCCGAATGCGGCGTCCATAGCGATTCAGGGCGCCCCGACTCTCGATGGCTTTAGTGCGCCGGGAACGGCGTACGACGGTACGACCCAGATTGACCTCTTGTCCGGCACGGACACGATGCCCGGCAACTTAGTTCGCACAATTACTTACACAGTCCGCGTCGACTTCGGCTCCGATACAGGGCCGTTTACGACGCAGGCGTCAGTTCGCAGTTCGCAGATAGCGGGCAGCTTCGCGCAGGTACTCGACGTGTCTGATGCCGGTCTTGACCCGGATTCGGATGGCGACGGCGACCCGACGGAATCTATTAGCAACGGTGGCGACTCCGATGAGAATGACGCCACGGCCGTGGTACTTGACCTGACGGTTGCACCCGCGGCCTGCACATTCGCACCGAACCCGGCGTTTCTCAGCAACTCCGTGACCGCGACTTGTACTGGCGTCGAGACGGGCGGCTCCGTGTCGATTCCCGGCATGACCTGCGGTGCGGAATCCGGCGGCACGGTTACGTGTAATGGGACCGCCAGCGATATCGGCAGTAACCCGGATGTAACGACCACAGATGCGGCAAGCAATTCAGTAGTATCGACCGGTGACCTGACCGTAATCCTGGACACTGACGGCGACGGCCTCGACGACGCCGACGAAGCCATACTCGGCACCGACCCGAACAACCCGGACACCGATGGCGACGGCATCGACGACGGTGTTGAAACCGGCGGTGACGCGAGCATAGATGCTGGCGATACCAATCCGCTGGATGCTGACTCGGACGACGATGGCCTGTCTGACGGTGCTGAAGACACGAATGGCGATGGCATCACGCAGGCCACAGAGACGGATCCGCTTGATTCCGACAGCGATGATGACGGCCTGAGCGACGGCCTTGAAAGCGGTGTTACAACTCCTGTTGCAGATCCCGACGGCACAGGGCCGGCCGTGGGCACGGATGTCGGTGCCGGCGCATTTGTCGCCGATGCCGATTCTGGAACGACGACAAACCCGCTGAATGCGGACACTGATGCAGACGGCCTGTCTGACGGTGCGGAAGACGCGAATGGCGATGGCCAGACGGTCAACACCATCGGCGGCACCGGCACGGATGGGGCGGGTGAGACTGACCCGAACAATGACGACACGGATGGCGATAACCTGAACGAT
>CAMYLB010000230.1 GCA_947259145.1 uncultured Woeseiaceae bacterium | reverse complement strand
CACGCCGAGTGCAGCCTTAGCCCTGATCGTGTGTGCAATGCTGGCGCCTGCCGGGCAGGTTCGCGCGGAGTCACAGGACAATGCAGCTATCGAGGAAATTGTCGTTTCGTCGCGCTATCGCGAGGAAAGGCTTTCCGATGTACCAGACTCAATAACGCCTTTTACGCTCGGCGACATCGAGCGGTATCGCATTGAGCGCATTAACCGCGTTGCATCGCTGACACCCAACCTGCGTTTTTCCGACGACCAGGAGGTCGGTGTTAGCACGCTGGTCATTCGCGGCGTGCGTCAAAACCGGGGCACGGGTCAGCCGCCCGTGTCCTTTCGCATTGACGGCGTCAGTGCGACCAACAATCTTCTGACGACGCAGGAGCTGTTCGACATCGAAAGCGTGGACGTGTTGCGCGGCCCACAGGGTGCGCTGTACGGACGCAACGCGATCGGCGGCGCGATCCTGATTTCGACCCGGCAGCCGACAACAGAACCAGAGTACGGTTTCCGCGTGTCCGCTGCACAGGGGCAGGACTTCACGTTGGCCGGCAGTGCGTCGGGTCCCATTGGCGATGAAGGTGTGCTGTACCGCGCGTCGTTCCGCATCCAGGATCGTGAAGGTCAGCTCAAGAACGCCTACCTCGACAATCAGTACGTTGACTACAAGGAATCCGCGGCGTTCCGCGGACGCCTGCTGTTTAAGCCGAGCGAGAAACTCAGCGTCGACCTGCGAGGACAGTATCTCGACCAGGACGGCGGCTCCGGCTATTTCATGCCCGGCAGCGAGGGGTTTCTTCCATTGCCGCCGCCGGCGGCACCGATTTTATTCGGAAATCCAACTTACGAAATTCAGTCCAACCGTATCGGCAAGTCATTCGTGAAGTCGTGGGAAACCTCGGCCAAGATCGACTATGACCTGGGTTGGGGCACGCTGACCTCGATTACTTCGTACACCGACGTGGATTCCGGCAACGACCAGGACCTGGACCAAACGCTGTTCGAAGCGATCGACATAATCGTGATCGACGAGTCCAAGACATTTGCACAGGAGCTGCGCCTGGTCTCTACGTCGGACACGGCTTTGCGTTGGGTGGCTGGCGTGCAGTATTTCACGCAGGATCGCTTCCGCTCGCTGGCAACCACGTTCCTGGGTACGCCCGTTCCACCCGCCGCGCAGGATCTTGAGCTCGAAGACTTCGCCGCGTTCGGCAACCTCAGTTACGACCTCACTGAAGACCTCGAGCTGACGCTCGCGTTTCGTTACGACGAGGAAACACCCAAAGACACGACGCAGGGCCGCAGTGAGACGTTCAGCGAACTGCAACCCAAAGCCAGCCTGGCCTACAGCTTCCGCGAAGACCTGTTGGCTTACGTGACGATCGGCAAGGGCTTCCGTGCCGGCGGCTTCAATAATCTTGCGCCGGGCAGCAATTTCCTGCCGGGCTTCGGCGCTGAATCGCTGGTCAGTTACGAAACAGGCTTCAAGGGCACGTCGCCCGGCGGTCTTTTCCGCGGTGGCGTTTCATTGTTCTTTATTGACTATGACGATCAGCAATACTTTCTCTTCGACCAGACCGGCACGCAGGCAAACATCAACGTTAGCAAGAGCGAGATTATGGGCGGTGAACTCGAGATCACGGCGCTGCCCACGGATGCGCTGCAAGTCAACTTCGGTCTCGGCTTCACTGACAGCGAGATCAAGGAATACGAAGATATTCCAGGCGTACTGGTTCCGGCCAGCGCGATTGTCGGCCGAAAGGTGCCGGGTGCCCCGGTTTGGAGTCTGAACCTGGCGCTGCAGCACACGCACGCGCTGACCGCTTCACTCGATCTTGTCAGTCGGCTCGACTACGAGCACCGCGACAAGACTTACTGGACGCTCGACAATGTTGACACGCAGCCGGCCTACGATCTTACAAACCTGAGCTTCGCGCTCGAGAACGAACGCTGGACGACTCGGCTGTATGTCGAGAATCTGTTTGATGAGGAGTACATCGAATGGTTTTTTGCGGCGCGCTTTATCGGTCTGCCGGCTGATATTGCCTGGCCGAGCAAGCCGCGACAGTTTGGGCTGGAGTATTCGCTCAGGTTTTAGCGTGTTTCGTCAGGAAGCGGTCGAGGTTGTTGGCAAAGTCCTGGCGGTCTCGCTGGCTCATGGCCGGCGGTCCGCCCGTGTCGACGCCGCTGGCGCGCATGGTGTCGAGGAAATCCCGCATATTGAGGCGCGCGCGGATGTTTTCGGTGGTATGCAGCTCGCCGCGAGGGCTGAGGGCATGACCACCTTTCTCGATGACCTCGGCGGCCAGGGGAATGTCGCTTGTGATCACGAGGTCGCCCGCATCGAGCCTTTTTACAATCTCGTCGTCGGCAACATCGAATCCGCTTGGTACCTGCAGCGTATTGATGTAACTGGAGTTGGGGGTGTTCAGCGGCTGGTTTGCCACCAGCGTCAAATTCACGCCGGTCCGTTCGGCCGCCCGGTACAGGATTTCCTTGATGACGACGGGACAGGCGTCCGCATCTACCCAGATTTTCATCGCTTCTCAATTCCTCGGGAACGAACACGCGTTGTTGCGTTCTTATGGTAAACGGAGACGGTGTTTATCGCGAAGCATTTCCGATAATATGCCAGCCCCTCCCCGGCGATTCAGGCACTGAGGTAAATTCGTGAACAAGACCATTTCGTTGCTGCTTTCTTACTTTGCTACTCTCGTGCTGCTTGCCGCCTGCGGCGGCGGTGGTGGTAGTGGGGTAGTAGTAGCACCACCAACGCCACCGCCTACGGACTGGCAGCCGGGCGTGTTTCTGGATGAGTCGACCTATGCCCTGCGATGCGCGACGCCGGGTAACAGCGTCAATATCTTTACGGCAAGCTGCCCGGCCGTAGCGGACGTCCAGGGCACGGCGCTCGACGAGAACAACTTTCTGCGTTCCTGGAGCAACCGCACCTACCTCTGGTACGACGAGATCGACGACGTCGACCCGGGCGGCGAGCCCGACCCGCTCGCGTATTTTGCTCTGCTGAAGACCACGCAGCTGTCGCCCACAGGTGCACCCAAGGACAAATTTCATTTCACCCAGGACTCACAAGCGTATTGCCAGCTTTCGCAGGGCGGCGTTTCGGCAGGCTACGGCGCCGCCTGGGCCATCCTCGAGGCGTCACCGCCGAATAGAGAAATTCTCGTCGCGTATACCGAACCCAATTCCCCGGCCACGGCTAACGGCGTGTTGCGCGGCGCCCGGGTCCTCGAGATCGACGGTGCCGCGGTCAGCGACGGCGATGCCGGCGTATTGAACGCGGGCCTGTTTCCCTCGGCTCTGAACGAATCGCACGACTTCACGATTCGCGATCCCGACGGCACTGTGCGCATCATCACGCTGGTGTCGCAACAAATCACGAACGCCATGGTGCAGAACACCCAGGTCATCAACACGCCGACCGGCGACGTCGGTTACATGACCTTCAATTATCATCGTGCGCCGGCCGAAGCGGAGCTCATCGATGCGATCAACACGTTGCAGGGCGTTGATGACCTCGTGCTCGACATCCGCTACAACGGCGGTGGCTTTCTGGACATCGCGAGCCAGCTCGCCTACATGATCGCGGGCCCGGCGTTGACGGCCGGCCAGACCTTCGAAGTCGTTCAATTCAACGACAAGAACCCGGCAATAAACCCGATTACCGGGCAGGACATTGAGCCGGTGCTGTTCCATGACGAGACGCTCGGTTTCTCGGTTGCTGCCGGCCAGGCGCTGCCCACGCTGAATCTCTCACGGGTCTTCGTGCTCACGGGTGGCGGCACCTGTTCCGCGAGCGAGGCGGTCATGAACGGGCTGCGTGGCGTCGGCGTCGACGTAATCCAGATCGGCTCGACGACCTGTGGCAAGCCTTACGGCTTCTACGCGCAGGAAAACTGTGGCACGACCTATTTCACGATCCAGTTCCGCGGCGTTAACGCGGCCAACTATGGCGACTACACCGACGGCTTCTCGCCTGCGGCCGTTGATGACGACGAGGCACAGGTTCTTGGCTGTGCTGTTGCCGATGATTTCTCACAACAACTGGGTAACCCCGCCGAGAACCGCCTCGAGGTGGCGCTGGCGTTCCGCGACGGTCAGGGCTGTATCGCGCCGGCCGCCGTCGCGCCAGGACAATTGGGTAAGCCGGCACTGGCTCTACAGGGCAAAGACGGCGTCGTATACCGGTCGCTCTTCGATTCCAACCGCATCATGAGGCGGCCCTGACATGAAGATTCTCAGATCTATCTCCGTTACCGCGCTCTGGCTCATGCTGAGCGGCTGCCAGACTGTTGATGCCGATCTTGATCGCCCAGCGCGCATCGTGAATGCGGATGCCGATAGCCGGGCGGCGTTACAAGCGGCGGTTAACGAAGCGCTCGGTACCGAGGTCATGTTGGCGGACACGGCGTTGACCGACAGCAGCCGTCTGACGATCGAGCGCTGGCCCGCCGGGACGATGGACAACCCCGTGCCGCAGGGGCGGATTCTGGAGAAACCAATCCAGTTCCAGCTGGTAAGGAACGGCGACGACTGCGTCCTGGTCAAGAAGTCCGACGGATCGCGCTACCTGCTGAGCGACACCGACTGCGAAGCGGAATAGAGTCGGCTGAACCCGCGCAGGAACCTTAAGGCCTAGTTGGCCTTTTCCAGCTCCTCGCTCGCTTCGAGCCAGCTCCATTCCAGCGTCTGGATCTCGGCCTTTTTGTCCGCCTGATCCTGGACCAGCTGTGTGAGCTCCACTACGCGATCCTGGTCTGAATAAATTGTTGCGTCGGCAAGTTGCTTGTCGAGCTCTTCAAGTGCCGCGCGACTCAAAGTAAG
>CAMYLB010000229.1 GCA_947259145.1 uncultured Woeseiaceae bacterium | reverse complement strand
ATTGGGGTGAATGTCGGCTTTCATGTTGCTCTCCCGAGCGCGCTACTTCGCAAAAAGGTCGCGTAGGATATAGCGAAGCGCCTGCAGCCGCAAGCCCCGAACTCTTATCCACAGAACCTGTGGATAAGACTGTGGATGGAAATTGAGTGAATTACCTAAGGTGCGGATTTGCAAGCAAGCTTGTCAATTTGACTATTTTGTGTCCATTTTCGATTCGTCAGGAAAAACAATAAGTTATGGGCGCTTCACGACCTACAAAGTGAATTCGGACGTCTCTTATACTACTAATCAAAGGACTCCCGAAACCCTTGTGCATAAATGGTCAGGGTGGAAAGTTTCCCGAGGATCGTCAGGCAGGGCCGAACGGGGTCAAAACGCGCGCCGCAGCCCTGCCTTTTTGACCGCCTTCAGGACTTGCCGGGCAGAAATTCGGCCTGCAGATCGTTAAGGAAACGTCTGCCAAGCGGCGTTGCCTGCCAGCGCGATTCGTCCACCCGCGCAACCAGCCCTTTTTTACAGACCTCGCGCATGACCGTCGGCAGCTCGTCGGCGGACAGCCCCGTCCTTTCGCGGAAGATTCTGTCACTGAATCCATCGCTTAGTCGCAGCGCATTCAACATGAATTCAAAGACGAGCTCCGTCCCGGCAATCCGGACCGGTGCAGCACTCTGCCCCCCTGCCTCGATGGTCTTCATGTACTGCAGCGGGTTGGCGGGCTTTTGGTACCGGAATACGCCCCGGGAGTCACTAATCTTGCCGTGGGCACCGGCACCGGCTGCCAGGTAATCGCCGAAGAGCCAGTAGTTCAGGTTGTGTGCGCAGACCCTGTCGTCGCGCGCAAACGCCGAGACTTCGTACTGCCGGTAACCGTTTTCAGCCAGCAACGCCTGCCCACGCTCCTGCATCACGTATGTCGTCTCTTCATCCGGCAGATCCTGAGGCGGCCTCGTATAAAAAACCGTGTTGGGTTCGAGCGTCAGCTGATACCAGGAAATATGTGTGGGTGTCAGGCTGATCGCCGTTTCGAGGTCCTCGAGTGCGGCCGCGACGCCCTGGCCCGGCAATCCGTGCATCAGGTCAATATTCACATTGGCAACACCGGCCGTCCGCGCATCATTGACGGCTCGCACTATGTCTTCACTATTGTGGATTCGCCCGATGCTCTTCAGGAGTTCGTCGTTGAAGCTCTGGCCACCGAAGGACAGGCGATTGATACCGGCATCGCGATAGCCGGCCGGCTCCCCGCACTCGACCGTGCCCGGGTTTGCCTCCATCGTTAATTCCGCGTTCTCCGCTACGTCAAAGCATGCGCGGACACCGTCCAGCAGCCGACCAATCTCCTCGGGAGAAAAAAGGCTGGGTGTTCCACCGCCGAGAAAGATGCTCTCAAGCTTTCGGCCTGCGGCCCGGGATGCCTCGACTTGGAGATCGACAAGCAGCGCGTCGAGGTATCTCTGCCGCGGCGCGGCCTCTCCCGCCGTGTGCGAGTTAAAGTCGCAGTACGGGCATTTCTGCACGCACCAGGGCAGGTGCACGTACAGCGAAAGTGGCGGTGGAGTCACGAGTATTGACGTTGCAACAGCGCTACCAGCGCACGCAGCGCCTGTCCCCGGTGACTGCGCGCGTTCTTCTGTTCTGACGTCAGCTCAGCGCCGCTGAGCCCGCTCGCGGGATCGAGAAAAATCGGGTCATAGCCAAAACCACCCTCGCCCCTGCGCGCCCGCAGAATCGTTCCCCGCCAGACGCCTTCGGCGACGACGGCCTGCGGATTTCCCGGCACGGTGAAGCTCGCGACACAATGAAACGCTGCGCCGCGCGACGCATCGCCGACATCGGCAAGCTCCCGCAGCAGTTTGTCGACGTTTTGGTCGTCCGTCGCATTGACTCCCGCATAGCGTGCCGAATATACGCCCGGCCGCCCGTCCAGTGCGTCCACGGCCAGCCCGGAGTCATCGGCAATAGCCGGAAGCCCCGTTGCGTCCGAGGCGTGTCGTGCCTTTATCAGCGAATTTTCAGCAAACGTGGTGCCTGTTTCATCAGCATCAGTTACGCGCAGCTCCGACTGTGCCACGACCTCGACACCGAGCCCATCGAGCAGGCGTGCGATCTCGCGGATTTTGCCGGCGTTACTGCTGGCCATTACGACTTTACTGGGTAGCGCGGTCACTTAGCTTACAGACGCAATCGCCTCATTTTGAGCAACGATGATGTCGCTGATTCCGGCGCGCGCCAGGCCGATCATCGTGCTGAACTCATCGTCGGTGAACGCGTGACCTTCGGCTGTGCCCTGTACCTCGATAAATCGGCCGGCATCGTTCATGACGATGTTCATGTCCGTTTCGGCCTCTGCGTCTTCCGCATAGTCGAGATCGAGTACCGGCGTACCGCGATAGATGCCAACCGAGATGGCCGCTACCTGTCCATGAAGCGGCGTTTTCTTTATTCCGCCGGCTTTCGCCAGCCTGTTCATGGCGATGGCAAGTGCAACGTATGCACCGCTGATCGATGCCGTGCGTGTACCCCCGTCGGCCTGGATGACATCGCAATCCAGCATTACAGATCGCTCGCCGAGGGCTTCCAGGTCTGTAACAGCACGCAGCGAGCGACCAATGAGACGCTGAATCTCGACGGTCCGCCCACCCTGCTTGCCACGCGCGGCCTCACGGCCCGAGCGCGTGTGCGTCGCCCTCGGCAACATGCCGTATTCGCCGGTCACCCATCCACGGCCCGTATTGCGCATCCAGCCGGGAACGCGATCTTCGATACTTGCCGTGCACAGCACCTGCGTATCACCAAACGTCGCGAGGACGCTGCCCTCGGCGTGTTTCGTAAAATCGGGAATGAAGCGCAGCTCGCGCATTTGTGACACATCGCGACCACTGGGGCGCATGATTACTCTCCTGCTTTCAGCCAGACTAGCCGAGCCACCTTAACGCGGTGCCTGTCGTATTGTCACTGTAGGGAGAATTAACGGTCAGCGCCTTTATGCTCAGGGCTTTCAGATTCTCGACCAGTTGCTCTGCGTCATCGTCATCGGCATCGCCGACTGCGCCGATTTCCGCCATATCGTCATCTTTCAGTCCCGACCACAGCCCGTCCGAGCACGCAAGCAAAACGTCGCCCGGGTCAAGTCGGATGCGATTCGTTATGCTCATGTCCGGCACCGGGGCGTCGCCACCAATGCAACACTCGACAAAATTTCGCATCGGATGGTCGTTGGCTTCTTCCTCGGTGATGGCGCCTTCCTGAATCAAGACTTCCACGTGGCTATGGTCGCGTGAACGATTCAACACGCGCTTGTCCCGAACCTGGTAGATACGGCTGTCGCCTATGTGTGCCCAGAATGCACCGCCTTCCTGCACAAGGCAGATCGCGCAGGTTGCCCTTGGTCGAAAATCGACGGCGAGGTCCTGGCCAAGACCAACGACTTCATCGTGCGCACGTGATAACGCCATATACAGAAAGCCCTGCGGGTCGAATACGGGCAACGTGGCTGCCATGAAAAGATCCTGCACCACCTTGAGGCCCGTCTCTGCGGCCCGGGCCCCGTCGGAATGACCACCCATGCCGTCAAATACAAGCATCATCGCGGCTTCGTCGGCAACGACGACAGCCGCTCGATCCTGGTTATCTTTGCGGTCACCGAGTGCTGAGACTTTGGCGTATTCGATTTGCATGGCGTAAGGGTAGCCTTGATTAGCCTTCAACAGCGGCCACAGCTTAGAATGACAATCCTCGGAAAAACGTGACCCAGGCGGCAAACTGTGCCGTTGCTGGGAGAAGGATGCTGATGTTACACAGTATGACAGGCTTCGCGCGAGAGTCAGTTGAAACTGGCATTGGTACCCTGACGTGGGAAATACGCGCGGTCAATCACCGCTACCTGGATGTGCAGTTCAAGATCCCCGAAGACCTGCGACCGAAGGAGCAGTTTTTCCGCCAGCAGGCGAGCGCGGTCCTCGGCAGAGGCAAGGTCGAGTGCTCCCTCTATTTCCGCCGCGCGGTACATCAGGAAAACGAGATGCAGCTGGACAAGGGTCTTGTCGAATTGATTGGCCATCGAATTTCGGAGTTGACTGCAAAACTCCCCAATGTCGCCGCGGTCAACCCGATCGAGATTCTTCGCTGGCCGGGCGTGGTGCTGCAGACCGAGATTGATACCGAACCGCTGTTCGAGCAGGCCACGGAACTGCTGCACAAAGCACTCGGCGCTATCGAGACTATGCGTGCGAGTGAGGGTGATCGAATTGCCGAAATGCTGGAGTCTCGTTGCGGCGACATCGACGTGATTTCAGCCGCCGTTCAAAAGCGTATGCCCGAGGTACTTGCGGCAACGCGCAGCAAACAAAAGGAACGAATCGAAAAACTCGATGTTGAGGCAGATCCCGCAAGACTCGAAGTCGAGCTTGCTTTAGTCGCACAAAAAATTGATGTCGATGAAGAACTCGATAGACTGAAAAGCCACCTCGTCGAAATTCGGCAGGCCTTGAACCAAGATAAACCCGTGGGTCGACGTCTCGACTTCCTCATGCAGGAACTGAATCGCGAGGCCAATACGCTCGGCTCGAAGTCCGCGGACGCCGAAACCACCAAGGCGGCCGTTGACCTGAAGGTCCTGATCGAACAAATGCGCGAACAGATTCAAAACGTCGAGTAACTTCGGGTGGCAAGAAACAACGCGAAGCTGTTTGTTATTGCGGCACCCTCGGGAGCCGGCAAAACAACCATTGTCAAAGCACTCGTTGCGCGCAACCCCGGCCTGCGCTTTTCTATTTCGTACACGACACGGCAGAAGCGCCGCACGGAAGTCGACGGCGTCGATTATTTCTTTGTCGAC
>CAMYLB010000228.1 GCA_947259145.1 uncultured Woeseiaceae bacterium | reverse complement strand
TGCGATCTACCTCGAGATTGAGCGCCAGTGCCGTCAGCTCGGCGGTACCGATCGCAACTTCCTGGCGAAACAGCATCGGCAACAAACGAACGCTGAGCTTTGCCCGGTCGAACTCGGCAAACGGTTCGTCGCCAAAACCGGGCGCATTGCCGAGCGTTGTATGCCCGACCTCTATCGCCAGCCAGGGGAAAAACGCGACCGACAGGTCTCCCTCGATCACGAGGTCGCGCCCGGTTCTCTCCTTCACGGCCTCCGCAATGTCATCGCGAAAATCGTTGGGGTCGAAAAACAGGACGAAGAAGACTGCGGCAAGCGCAAATACGGCGATGAACGCGGCTATCAGCCACGCGATGATTTTGGTAATGCGGCCCATGCTGAAACCCTTGGATGGCAGACCCCTAAGAGTACCAAACTGGGCGCAATTTAGGCTGAATCAACCCCCCCGGCGGTCCGGACTTCGGTGCCGGGCTCGCGCCACCGTCACTTGCGACATAACTTCACACCACCGTTCACCGTTGAAATATCGACGCGGCCGTCGCCATCGCCTTCGGTAAAGCGCAAAGACCAGCCAGGTGCGTACTTGCTGGTGCGCTCGGGTTCCGGTCCAAAACAGTTACGAATGCGCCCGTTGACAGTGCTGACATCGATCTTCGCCGAAACGTCGCCAACAAGCTCTACGTCGACAGCGCCATTGACGGTCTCGGCAGACAGCTTGCCACCCTTTTGAAGCCCCGCCTGGAATAACAACTCGCCGTTGACGACGTTCAAGTCAGCGCGACTGAAGGAGCCTTCGTCAACGATAACGCGCCCGGTTACGGATTCGGCACTGACTGTTCCCGATACGCGGAATAGCGTTACATCGCCGGACACGGTACTTGCGTTCGTTTCCGTATCGCTCTTGTCGCCGTCGACCTCAACGTCGCCACTCACCGACTCCGCCTCCACATCGTTGCCGGCCGACTCGGCTGAAACATCGCCGCTGACAGTATGCAGGCGCTGCTCGCCCAGGACATCGGTAACATCAATGTCGGCGCTGACAGCGCTGACGTCAATCGAACTGTTCTGCGGGACGTTGATATGCAGATCACTATCGATACCGCGCCCACCGTGTCTTGGAACCTTGACCTTGACCGTAACCTTGTCCTTTTTACGTTCGAAAATAAGTTCTTCAACGTTGCGGCCCAAAGTGCCGGTTACTTCGACGGCGTCTCTGCTCCACCCAGTCACGGTAATCGAGCCTGCAATATTCGAAATGTCGACCTGCCCGTCCGGTGCCGCGTCCAGCGTTTCATCAACCTCTTCTGCCAAGACAGGCATAGCGAGCAGGAAGCCCAGGGTTATCGCAATCAGTTTTTTCATCGTCGTTCTCTCTTGCCTTTCCGGTTGGCCAAAGCGCCAACTAGATATCGTTTCTCATCATGACGTTTCTCGTCAGGCCGCCTACTCTGCGAAGCACCGAGAGTTCTTCTCGATACGCATTGACGAGCTTTGCCTGCAGCATGAGGTTGTCGGGGTCCCGCTCGAGGGCCTCGTCAATATCGAAAATCGCTTCATGCAGCACGTCGAGGTTGGTCGCAATCTCGGCGCGTGTCTGCGGTGACAGCCGCGCAAGTTCGACGTCCAGTTGTGCGACCAGTTCGTCGCGCGCGTCCTGAAAGCCGGACCCGACGTTGTAGCGACTGCCGAACGAGGTCTGTTCGAAAATAAGATTCGGCGCCACTTGTGTAACGGGGCCCTGCCGTCCACTTACAGCGACGTAGGTCACCGCCGATGACGCGCCAATCAACAGCACGATAGCTGCCGCCTGTGCAAACATCGGTGTCCAGCGCGTGCGTCGCGGCGCACGAACAGCTTCTGCAATGCCCGGCCACAGGTCTCGTTCCGGGCTGATCTCCGTCGGCAACCGTCTTGCTGCCGCAGCCAGTTTGTCATCGTTAAGTTCGGTCATGCCTGAAATCCCTGTTGTTTCAACTGTTGTGCCAGGAGCCTGCGAGCGCGGTGCAGCTGCGCTTTGCTGGTACCTGCCGCGATGCCCAGCATGCTGCCGGCCTCTTTATGGCTATAGCCATACACAGCATGCAGAACGAATACGTGACGCGCGCCTGGCGGCAACCGGTCAACGGCTTCGGACAGGTCCCTGAGCTCGCCGACATCGCCCAAAGCCAGTGGCGCCGACGATGTGTCGGCCACGGCCGCGATTCGGTCCTGCTCGCGTTTCGACGATCGAATGCAAATGCGCTGTCGCCGCGAAACTTCTGAAGCTTGTTCCACGCCTGGATAAACGCGTCCTGCGTACAGTCTTCCGCCTCACTGACATTGCCCGTCATCCTCAGACACAGCCCGTAGACCTTGTCTACATGCAATCGATAGAGGGACTCGAAAGCCCGGGAGTCCGATCGCTTTGCCCGCCTGATCCAGGCGGCCTCATCGGCGACTCTGTCGGATGTCGTCATAACCATCGCCTGACTATAGTCGCTGCTGTTTTCGGTCAAAAGCGCTGACAAGAGCTTTTTCTCCCTTTATCGTGACCTTTGGATGCCGTTGCGCCCGCTTTGGTTTGAAAACGGTCGCCTGTTCGAGCCAAAAAAATCGCTCAAGCGACTGTGTTTGTTTACTATTCTGGTATCATGCGACTGGCCGCGTGCAAGCTCGGCCGTCAACCGGCGCAACCCAAGAAGCAAAACAATATATGGCACCTACAGACGCTCGTCCGTTTCAAGCACAATTTCACGAAACCGCGGGCAAGTTGCCACTAACGGTTGCGAGTTGCTGATGTCGGGGCATTCGATTCTTTACCTCGGCCGCGGCGAATTTGCCACCGACTATCTAAGCGAACTGGAAACCCTTCCCTGCTGCACGATGCTGACACGCAGCGCTGACCTGGGCTTACCGACAGATGCTGCTTCCGTTGTCGATCTCGTTCTTCTGGAGGTCGGGCCATCAATCCCGCAATCGGGGCAATCGCTCAGCAGCATCATTCACTCGCTCGAACCCTACCCGGTCATCGCGCTGACTCGCAAAGAACACGAGCATCGCGGCATTGTCGCTGTTAGAGCGGGTGCCGCAGCTCATATTTGTATCGATGACATAAGCGTTGAAAGTCAGGACGCCGTTTTCGACCATGCCGTGCAACGCAGCCAATTGCAGCGCCGGCTGTCGGACACCGATATGACGGTGTTGTCCATACTGAAGGACATTAACGACGGCGTTATCATTGTTGACAACGCGGGCCATGTACTCGACATCAACCCGGCCGCTCGTTCCATACTGGGCCTCGGGCCCCGGTCGCAGCCGGACCCGAGCTGGGAACAGACATTCTGCTGCGTTGACGAGCACGGTGAAAATTACAAAAACTCTGCAGACCTGCCGCTCGTTCGTGCGCGCAATGGCGAAAAGTTTGCGGCCCAGGTCGCCATCTACCGCGCGCCGGAACAGCCCGACACGGTGCTAAGTCTTAACGGCCAGGGCCTGTTCGACGGTAATCGCCAACTCATCGGCGGCGTCATAACTTTCCGCGACATAACGGAACTTACGCGTAAGACGAGCGCGCTCGAAAAACGTGCTCAATTCGACGAACTTACGGGTCTGGCCAATCGCGGCCTGTTCAGCGAACAGCTGATGCGCGCCGTTGGACGAAGCCAGCGCAAGTCCGCGCCGCTCGCCACTCTCTTTATCGATCTTGATCGATTCAAGTCGGTCAACGATACGCTGGGGCATGACGCGGGTGACGCATTGCTTTGCGAAGTCGCAAAACGTTTGCAGGCAAACCTGCGAGTCGGCGACTTCGTGGGCCGCTGGGGCGGTGACGAGTTCGTGGTTTGCCTCGAGGACTTCGGCGAAGCGAGCAATGCCGCTGCCGCCGCGCAAAAACTGTTGCTGGTACTGTCCGAGAAGTACGAGCTTGGCCCCAGCGAAGTGTATGCGACCCCGAGTATCGGCATCGCGATGTACCCGGACTCCGGCGACAATGCAGCACGACTCATTAAAGCCGCAGACATTGCCATGCTGGAAGCGAAGAAACGCGGTGGCGATCGTTTTCAGTATTACTCCAGCGCCCTCAACACCAAGCTGGCGCAACGTGAAGAACTCGAAATCGGGCTGCGACATGCCCTCGTTCGCGATGAGTTCGTGCTGCACTACCAGCCGCGTATCGACGTCTCGACCGGGCGCCTGATCGGCCTCGAAGCGCTGTTGCGCTGGCAGCACCCTCGCTTTGGCCTGCTGGCACCGTCGCGCTTCCTGCCCATTCTCGAAAGCAGCGGCCTGATTCACTCGGCCGGCGAATGGGTTATCGCAACCGCCTGCCGACAGCTCGCGGCATGGCAGCATCGCTTCGAACTTCCCGACCTTTCACTTGCCATCAACCTGTCAACTCAACAACTGATGCACAACCGACTGGTCGAAGCTGTCGCCAAAACGCTGTCCGATACAACGCTCGATCCGGGCTGCATCGAGCTCGAGATTGGCGACGACGATATCGTTCGCCAGCGAAGCAATGAGCTGGAAACACTGCGCAGCCTGAGAAAACTCGGCGTCCGAATCTCACTCGATCATTTCGGGACACGCGATGTGTCATTCGAATCGCTCGACAACGGTTTTATCGACAGTTTCGTTCTCGACCAGTCGTTGATATCCGACGTCGCAGAAAATGGCAGCCACCAGCGCATCATTCGCGCCGCTATCGCGATGGCGCAGGGCCTCGACATAGAGGTGGCCGCGGAAGGCGTCGAGACACTGACGCAGCTCGAGTTCCTGAAGAGCTGCAACTGCGACCTGGCGCAGGGCTTTTTGATCAGCAAGCCGATGCATCCGGAGAAGGTTGCGGCGGTATTACGGAGCGAGATTGCCGGCACCAGCCTGCTTGCGCGCGGCATGCCGTAACTCACCACCCACCTACCACCCACCCGCCCTGCTGCCAATCTGACCACGGCGTCGATCGAGGACGTACCTGAGGCAACCGGCCGACATGCTTTGCTGGCGGACTGTCTCGCTACGCTCGCTTTATGTCTCGCCAGCAAACATCTCGTCCGCCTGCCTCACGCAGCATGATGATGCAGCGGCGGCGAGTGCGGGGGTGTTTCACAAAGCGAGTTTGCGAACCTCGGTCCCGCTTGACGGGAGCAGCTGTCCGAGCGACTGAGACACCCCGGCAACCGTTTGGCAGCGGCGATTGGTGGTAGGTGCTTAGTCCGCGGACGTGCCGCACTTCCAGCATGCCGCAAACTGCCCCTCGTTTTGCTCACCGCATTTCTTGCACCGCCAGGATGCTTGCGGACTTTCCGAGTCTACGGACGTAATAAGCTGCGTCGCACGATCAAAGTCGAGATCGTTGATCACCCAGATTTCCGGCCAGGTTTCGACGAACGGCATTTCACCCATGATGGAGCCGAGATGCTCATTGCGAATTTGCGTCGGGATGCCTTCAGACGCCAACAGGTTCTTGTAATGATTGATCGTGATCAGCGAGTCCGCTGATGTCAGCTTTTTCATTGGCCAATCAGGGAGCGCAGGTAGGGCTGCGGATCGTCGCCGCGTTCCAGCACTTCAACCAGTGCCGAGCCAACGATTGCGCCGGCGGCGTGCTTGCCCACGGCCGCTACATCCTCGCGCGCCCGAATGCCGAAGCCCGCGCACACGGGCAGTGACGACAGGCGTGCAACCCTGTCCAGGTACTGCGCGAGATCAGCCGGAAGCCCGGCGCCCCCGCCGGTTATTCCGGTGATGGTCACGGCATAGACGAAACCGCGCGATGCGTCGCAAAGCGTTTGCAGTCGAGTTTCGGGCGTTGCAGGTGTCACGAGTTGAATAAGACCAAGACCTTTTGCTTCAAGTGCCGCCCGCAGTTCTGCGCTTTCTTCAAACGGCAGGTCCGGCACGATGAAGCCACATACACCGGCGGCCAGGGCGCGATCGGCAAGCTTGTCATAGCCGAATGCAAGCAGCGGATTCAGGTAAGACATCATGACTAACGGCGCATCGATCTCGCCGCTCGCCGAGTCGAGCTGATCGAAAATCCACTTCAGGCTGACGCCCTGTCGCAGCGCTTCGAAACTCGAGCGTTGAATGGTCATGCCGTCCGCCATCGGGTCGGAAAATGGAATGCCGAGTTCAACGACATCGCCGACCGCCGCGATCGCTTTCAGCGTGTAAATGAAATCAGCCGGCTTCGGATAGCCCGCCGTGATGAACGGCACGAGTGCGGGCCGCCCCGATTTCGTCGCAGCAGCGATGGCCGCGGTTATGCGTTCATGCGCCTGCATGGCTACGGGTCCTCGCCGGGTACTTGGTCAACGTCGGCATGTCCTTGTCGCCGCGTCCGGAGTTGCCTATCAGTATTCGCTTGCCGGGATGCTCTTTGGCGTATTTTTTTGCGGCGGCGAAAGCATGCGACGTTTCGAGCGCGGTCAGTATGCCCTCGCTCGCACACAGTTCCTCCAGCGCTTCGAGCGCCTCGTCATCGGTTGCTGAAATATATTTGACGCGGCCGGTTGCCTGCAGCAGCGCGTGCTCGGGTCCTACGCCCGAATAGTCGAGGCCGGCCGAGATCGAATGTGTCTCCTGCACCTGTCCGTCGTCGTCCTGCAGGATGATCGTGTAAGAGCCCTGCAGGACGCCCGGTGTACCGGTCGCGAGCGTCGCCGCGTTCTGCCCGAGACCGTTGCCCGTGCCGCCGGCCTCGACACCGATGAGTTCGATATCGTCACCGAGCATTGGATAGAAAAGACCGATGGCATTTGAGCCGCCGCCGACACAGGCGAACGCAACGTCGGGCAGGCCTCCCGCGAGATCGATCATTTGCTGCCGAGCTTCCTCGCCGATGACCGACTGCAGTTCGCGCACAAGGTACGGATACGGATGCGCTCCAACTGCAGACCCCAGCAGGTAGTAGATGCCCTCGGGATCCGTTACCCAGGTTCGGAGCGCCTCGTCGATAGCTGCCCGCAGGGTCTTGTCGCCGGACTCTACCGCGACGACTTCTGCACCGAGCCGAAGCATGCGATCAACGTTGGGTGCCTGGCGCTCCATGTCGACGGCGCCCATGTATACGCTGCACGGCAGCCCGACACGCGCGCAAGCGGCGGCCGACGCGACGCCGTGCTGCCCGGCACCGGTTTCGGCGATGATGCGCCTGGCGCCCAAGCGTTTCGCAAGGATCGCCTGGCCAATTGCATTGTTGATCTTGTGTGCGCCGGTGTGGGCCAGGTCTTCCCGCTTCAGCCAAACGTCGGCACCCCAGATTTCACTGAGCCGCGGCGCAAAGGTCAAAGCGGTCGGTCGGCCAACCCACTCATGCAGCTCCTTTCGGAACTCGGCCTGAAACGAAGCGTCATGCAGATGCTCGCGCACGCCTTCTTCAAGTCGCTCGAAAGCCGGTACCAGCGTTTCCGGCACATAGCGGCCGCCGAACGGGCCGAATCGACCGCGCTCATCGGGCAGCTCGCCGCGGATGGCCGCCGCCAGAAGTGCTGATGCCTCGTCGGCTTGCAGCAGTGCACTCATAGATCTTTCTCCGCGGCTTTCGCCGCACTGATAAACTGTTTTATCAACCGCGAATCCTTTTGGCCGGGCGCCGATTCGACGCCACTGGACACGTCAACGCCGGACGGCCTTACTCTTTGGATAGCGTCCGCAACATTTTCCGGGCCCAGCCCACCGGCCAGGATCATGCCACGGGATCGCGCCAGACGCGCGGCCGCCGACCAGTCTACGGTCTCTCCCTGGCCGCTTTTTGGTCCTTCATACACCCAGGTGCCCGCAACGTCCGGCATTGATTGTCCTTCACGATAAACGGGCCAGCACTCGACAGATGCGGGGATCTCGAGACCATCGAAGTCCTCTGCATCAGTCTGCAGGACATCGGGTTCGAACTGTTGCAGTACGTGCTGCCATTCGTCGTTCGCCGGATGCAGCATGACCGCGACACGTTTCACGCTGCGCGGCACAGCGCCACTGATCGATCGGGCAAGCTCCGGTGTAACCCTGCGGGACGATTCGGCGAAAACGAATCCGACCGCTGCTGCTCCGGCCTCGACGGCAACGGCAACGTGGCGCTTGTCGCGTAACCCGCAAATTTTCACGAGCAGACTCATGCCGCCACCCGGGCGCCGCCTGCGTCACGCATGGCGGCCACCAATGCCGCGGGGTCGTCGCTTCGCATCAGCGCTGTTCCGACCAGCGCCAGGCGGTACCCGTAGCCTGCGACTGTCGCTGCGTCGTCAGCAACGCGCAGTCCGCTCTCGGCGACACAGCGCGCGTTCGGCAACAATGCTGCGAGTTTTCGCAGCCGATCGTTGTCAACCTCGAGTGTGCGGAGGTTGCGGGTATTGACGCCGAACAGCAGCTGACCGGACTCGGCGTGCTCGCAATCATCGGCGTTTTCCATGAGCTTTGATGATCGGGCCAGGTCGTCTTCGTCAAAAGATTCGAGCAGTACGAACATGCCGTGCTGCCAGGCGACATCGAGCATCTCGCGAAGCTTGCTACTTGATAACAGCGCGGCGATCAGCAGGACGCCGCTCGCGCCGGCTTTACGAGCTTCATGTACCTGTACCGGTTCTACCAGGAAATCTTTTCGCATGACGGGCGTTCCCGGCACGGCAGCGACCACCTCTTCGAGGTGCGCGAGGTCCCCATCGAAGCGGCTCGGCTCTGTCAGGACGGATATCGCGGCTGCGCCACCGGCGGCATAGCTGGCCGCCTGTTTGACGCGACTCTGGGTCTTTGTCCTGAGTGCACCCTCGGCCGGCGAGCGATCCTTTATCTCTGCGATCACATCAAAATCGCCAAGCCTGAGTGGCACCAGCGGCTTATCGAAATCGGCCGACGAAAAATTAGAAGGTGCTGCCGCCGCTCGCTCGGCACTCCCCGCCGCCATGGTTTGCAGGAAATCACTCATCAGCGGTCGAAGTGCTCGCGCATTTTCTTAAGGAACGCCGCGGCGCGACCATCGTCGATTGCGGCAGCCGCCTGGGCCACTCCGTCGACGGCATCTTTCGCGTCGCCCTGCACTTCGAGCACGAGCGATGTACCCATCAACAGCGCATCGCGGTGGGCACCCTGGTCTTCGCCTGTAAAGACACGGATCAATTCCCTTGCGTTGTGTTCTGCGTCACCGCCCTCAAGATCTTCGGGTCGGCATCGTTTGAGCCCGTACTCTTCGGGCGAGCGCTTCGTCTCGGTGACCGATCCTGGCCGTACGTCGTACAGCCAGAAATCGCCCGCGGGCGTCGCTTCGTCCCATCCGGGTTCGCCGTGCACGACGAACGCGCGCTGCAACGGCATGCCGGCGAGCGTATCGGCCATCAGCCTGGCGGCATCTTTGCTGAAAGCGCCGATGAGCTGAAACGGCGGCGCTGCAGGATTGGTAAGCGGGCCGAGGACGTTGAATACGGTGCGAACAGACAGCGCACCCCGGATTGGTACCACGGCCTTCATTGCAGGATGGTAGGCCGGCGCGAACAGGAACGTGAAGTTCGTTGCCTCGAGGCAGGCGACGGCCTCTTTCTCATGCAGCGGTAGCGGCATGCCCAGGCACTCGAGCATGTCCGCGCTGCCTGAACGGCTGGAGACGGAGCGGTTACCGTGCTTTACAACTCGCGAACCGGCCGCAGCGGCCAGGAGGCCGGTTCCCGTTGAAAGGTTCAGGCTGCCAGAGCCGTCGCCGCCGGTGCCGACCGTGTCGACCGTTGGCGCGCCGTCGGGGATCTTCGGATGCAGGGCAAGCTCGCGCATCGCTGTGGCGAATCCGCGTATTTCGTCGGCCGTCTCACCTTTGGCCCGCAGGCCCGCGAGCAGCGCACCGGCCAGTGCCGATGGCAGCTCGCCGTCGGCGAGCTTGTGCATCAACTCATAGGCTTCACTCTCCGTGAGCGCGTGGCCATCGAGCAGGCGGTCGAGCAGATGGCTGTATTCCTTGCCCGTCACTGAGCCATCCGCATGAAGTTCACCATCAGGCGGTCGCCTTCGGGCGTCAATACGCTTTCAGGATGAAACTGCACTCCTTCGATGGGCAGGGTCTTGTGCCTC
>CAMYLB010000227.1 GCA_947259145.1 uncultured Woeseiaceae bacterium | reverse complement strand
GATAAAACACGATGACGTCAGTAGCACGCACTATGGCGGCAACAAGGTGCGCAAACTCGAATACATTCTTCAACGAGCCAGGGAGCGAGGCGCGAAGCGAATCGCGACGTTCGGTGCGGTCGGTTCGAATCATGCGCTCGCGACCGCTATCTTCTCGGCGCAGCTGGGTTTTGAATGCACCTGCATTCTTGCCGACCAGAAAAAGACGCCCAATATCCCGAGAACGCTAAACATGCATCGCCGCATCGGAACGGAAATCGTTCGTTATCCTGGCAGCGCGGATCGTCTCGCGACCTATCGTCGCTACCTGCAAGGCCGCCGGTCCTGGATCGCACCGCTCGGCGGGTCCTGCTGGCTGGGCGCAGTCGGTTTCGTCAACGCCGGGCTCGAACTCGCCGCGCAGATCGCAGCCGGTGACGTTGCAGAACCGCATCGCATCTACATCGCCAGCGGCACAATGGGCAGCGCCGTCGGGCTGTTGCTCGGCCTGACATTGGCCGGGCTATCCACCGAAGTGCACGCCGTCCGGGTAGTGGACCGGCACATCACGAATCCCGAAAGGTTCGAGCGCCTGCTGCGGAAAACGGCATTGCTACTGAACCGACTGGACACTTCGATCCCGACGAGCTCCACGGATTGCACCCAGTTACGCTGGCGCGATGAATTCTTTGCCGGTGGTTACGCGGTTGCTGACGAGATCACTGCTGACGCGGTTTCCGTTGCGAACGACAAGCTCGGACTTGCGCTGGAGACCACATATACGGGCAAAGCCATGGCGGCTTTGTTGCATGACCTGGCGGCGGACACCTATGCGGGGGAGAACTACCTTTTCTGGAACACCTACAACTCGCAGCCGCTTGCCGTGACGAGCGACCGGCCTCGTTCCGCAGACAACATACCTGAGGAGTTCATGGCCTACTTCGATTGACCCGACGCAGGCGGTCGGCTTTTTTTAGTCGGCTGTTCGCGCCGCTTGAGCTCATCATCCGCTTCGCGAGCCTCGCGCTGCTTGCGTGCAATTTCGTCAAGCATCAGGTCCAGCCATTCGCTCACAACAATTCCTCTTCGTCGTCGACTTCGTCCATCATCTCACGGACCTCGATCAACGTCGGCGCATTCGGATCTGCTTCAACCGTGTTACGGACAACGCGCGCCCGGGCAAGAAACTCATTAGCGTCATACATCGCGATACTAACCGGCACGCCCGACGCTACTTCGGCCAGCGCCTCGACGTGGTCCTGCAGATGAACGTTCAGCGGCCGCCCCGAGGCCTCGGCGTACGCATCAAGCAAATTCTGCAAACGCGTCTCCGCCGGTACTTCATCGTCTTTGAGCGGCGCATGTGATTCAAAGTAAAGGAAGCCGTTCTGTTGACCAATCTGGTAAGGCTCGTTGATGATCATGACGGCCTCTCCGATGTCGACGAGCAAATACAGATTCTCGATGTTCTCCGGGTAAAGGCGCACGCAGCCATGACTGACTCGCATACCGACGCCGTAGGGCTGATTGGTGCCATGAATCAGGTAGCCCGGCATCTCGAGTTTCAGAACGCGGCTGCCGAGAGGATTGTCAGGGCCGGGCGGCACGACGGCAGGCAACGGATTACCCAGCTCCGCATGCTCGCGCCGAACGGATGAGGGAACCCACCATTGCGGATCTCTGGCCTTGGATACAACCTTCGTCGAGCCCAACGGTGTTTCCCAGCCAACGCGTCCGATGCCGATCGGATACGTCAGCACCTGCTGCGGCTCGCCGTCTGCAGCCTGCGGAAAATAGAACAGCCGCTTGGTCGCAATATTCAGAACGAGGCCCGCTCTCGGCACGTTCGGCAATACGTACTGTGTCGGCAGCAACACCGGCATGTTTTCGCCAGGCGTCCAGGGATCGATGCCAGGGTTCGCGCTTACGATTTCGTCGTACCCCAGGCCGTATTCGCGTGCCAGGTCGGACAAAGTATCGTCTGCTCGTGTGAACACGACCTGTGGCTCACCAACCACCGACTGCTCGCGGTCCATCAGCAGGAATGTATTGGGGGCGATCGGCTCCTCGATCGGGCGGTCCTTGAACGCTGCTGCGCTCGGGCCTTTCTTCATGCTGGCAAGGAAGTCATCCAGCGTCGCGCAGCTACCCAGAGCCAGAAGTGGCAGCAGCAGCGCAAGACGTTTCAGCACACTATGTCTCTATTCTCTTGAGCAGTCTGGGATTCGGCCTTCTTCTTTGGCCTTATTATACAGCGGCAGTGTCTTCGGCCATTCCGAGACCAGCGCCTCGATACGCGTTTCACTGGCCGGGTGCGTAGAGATAAATTCTGCGGGCTTCTTGTCGGTCGTAGCGTCCATGCGCTGCCAGAGTTTCACCGCTTCTCGTGGATCGAATCCGGCGTTGGCCATGTACTCGAGGCCGATGATATCCGCCTCACTTTCCTGACCCCGGGTGTGCGGCAGGGATATGCCGAACGCTGCACCTGCACCGAGCGCCTGCTGGGCGGTGTAGGTTGCGCCGCTGTGTCCGCCACCCAGAATAATCGCAGCGACGTTGATGCCCACACCGGTTAACGATGCTCTTGAAGCACGTTCATTGGAATGCCGCGCCGTCACATGGGCGATCTCGTGGCCTATAACGGCAGCCAGCTGATCCTGGTTTTCGGTCACTTCAAGGATACCCGTAAAGACACCGATCTTGCCGCCGGGCATCGCAAATGCATTGACGGACTCGCTGTCGAACACGGCCAGCTCCCATTCAATATCACTCAGCGGCGGTTCGAGTACACCGACTACGGCTCCGGCAACGCAGGCAACGAAATCGATTTTCTTACGATCGGTGGACAGCGGCATACTGGCGCGCATCTGGTTGAATGCCCGCGCGCTCTCAGCTTCGAGTTCGGCATCTGATTTCCAGATCATCTGGCTTCGTCCCGTCGGCGAAGTCGAGCAGGACGCAACGATCAGTGCAGAAAAAACGAGTGCGATCAGTAACTTAAGTCTGTACATACGAATTGGAGCTCCTCGGGATATCGCAGGATTATAACGCCTTGGCACGCTTCAAACCCGCCTAGTGTTCGACCGGAATACGAGGAGCCAGTTCCTCTGGCCTAGCGCGGCAGGCGTGATTCAAAACGGCGACGCCAGCCGGCCGCATCCGCTTTCTCAAGCAGGCTGTCGATATTCGCGAACAGGCGTTTCTGTAACGGCTGCTTGATCTTGTAGGACACCAGGTACAAATCGCGGTCCGACCCCTGTTCCTTCAACAGCTCGTCGCTCGTCCTGATCTCGTCAGCAAGGCCGAATTCGAGTGCCCTTGTGCCGTACCAGTGCTCTCCCGTGGCGACCTTGTCGAGATCCAGCCCCGGGCGAAATTTAGCGACGGCATCCTTGAACAACGTGTGCACGTCTTCGAGTTCTTCCTTCAGCTTGGCGCGATCTTCGTCGGTGTTCTTGCCGAACATCGTTACCGTTCTCTTGTATTTGCCGGCCGTGACCTGCTCGAACTCGACGCCGTGACTGTCGAGCATTCGGTTGAAGTTCGGAATTTGTGCGAGTACGCCGATCGAGCCAAGGATAGCAAACGGTGCGGCATAAACTTTCGATGCAACGCAAGCCATGAGGTATCCCCCACTTGCCGCCACTTTGTCGACACAGACCAGCAGCGGAATCTCGTGGTCTCGAATTCTTGCGAGCTGCGACGCAGCAAGTCCATGTTCATGGACTACGCCGCCGTGATTCTCGAGTCGCACAATAACTTCATCGCCGTCGGCTGCAACATCGAGAATGGCACTGACCTCCTCTCGCAGAGAGGCGACAGCGCTGGCCTTGAGATCACCCTTGAAGTCGATGACAAAACTGCGCGGCCTCGCTGACGGAGTTTTGCTCTCGGCCTTGTCTTCTTTCTTGCGGGCTTTTGCCGTCTTTTTCCGTTCGCTCTTCGTCGATACGGCGGCGAGCAATGCATCCGCGAGCGACTTGTACTTCTTGTTCAGGTTCTCGACTTCGAGGCCCTCGTGACTTGCCCTGCGCCCCGCCGACGCTGCAATCACGATGACGACAACGATCGCAGCCAAAATCGTAATGACTTTTAGAAGAAATAAACCATATTCAGCAAAAAACTGGGCCATTGGAATCCTAAAGCTTGTGGGGGATCGTCAGACCGCGATGCCGACGTTGTTTTTTTGGAGCACCTGCTCAGCACGATAGCTCGAGCGCACCATAGGTCCGGCGACCACTTCGACGAACCCCATTTCAAGTCCTTCCGCTCGATAAGCTTCGAACTCCTGCGGCGTAACGTAGCGCTCGACAGGAAGGTGATTGGGCGTCGGCCGCAAATACTGGCCCAGCGTGAGAATGTCGACGTTCGCACGGCGCAAATCCTGCATGGTCTGGACAATTTCATTGTCACGTTCACCGAGGCCAAGCATCAGGCTGGTCTTGGTCAGGACCGAGGGGCGATGCGCCTTGGCGTGTCGCAGGACCTCGATGGTCTGCTCGTAGCCAGCGCGCGGATCGCGCACCCGCTGAGTCAGACGACGAACCGTTTCGACATTTTGAGCAAACACCTCGAGACCGGAGTCCACGACCAGCTCGACATGCTCCTTAACGCCGTTGAAATCAGGCGTCAGCGCCTCGACTGCCGTGTTCGGATTGAGTTTCTTGATCTCGCGGACGCACTCCGCATAGTGCGAGGCACCCCCGTCAACGAGATCGTCACGATCAACCGAAGTGATCACGACATATTCGAGACCCATCAGCTTTACGGCACGCGCTGAATTCAAAGGCTCTTCCGCATCAAGCCACCCCTTGGGGTTACCCGTGTCCACGGCGCAAAACCGGCAGGCTCTTCCGGCAGGCTCTTGTGCAGACAGATCCAAGCACCATGATCGTCGCAGTACCGGCGTTCCAGCATTCGCCGATATTCGGACACATCGATTCTTCGCAGACGGTGCTGAGCCTGTGTTCATGAACGATTTTTCGGGTCGACGAATAACCGGATCCCGAGGGCATTTTGGCACGCAGCCAGCGCGGCTTGTCACCACGAACCAGCGGCTCGATGTCCCGGCGTTCCTTGATGCCGTTCTTTATCGCTGCAAAGCCGGCTTCCGTTTTATACTTCTGGCCGCTCTGAACGATCGGGATACCCTGAAATTTTTTGTCCTTGTTGCTCATACGAAGCGTGCGGTGTCTATGGCGTTTTGGGGCACGCATTGTCGCACAAAAAACGCACAAAAAAAGATCCCGGCCGAAGCCGGGAGAGTCAGGGGGAAATTGTCAAACGCCAGAGGTGTTAGTGCAGTCTCGACCAGCTGACCAGTTTTACAGCGCTCTGCTGCAGGTCAAAGTTGCTGGCCCCGCAGAACTCGTTGCCGTCACGATACTGCGTGTCGGTCAGAATGAACTGTGTGTAGTACTTTGCAGACATGGCTAAAGACTACCGGGGCCCGCAAACGGGATCTGTGAGCCACAGCACAAATTGCTGTCTCAGGCGGCTCGATGGCCGAAAAGTTGACCCAATTCACATTTGGACCCGGAAACACTGCACGGTGCGTTTTTCGGGCAGTGCGGGCAAACAGGCCCCAATCCGGTACGAAATCGAGTATAAGCGCACGATTTTTCGAGCTTTTTGGCCCAGACCAAGTAAAATTCGGGGAAATTATGGACACGCTGCACAGATTTGCTGTCACACCATATGTAATATCGCGCTGCACCTGCCACTAGCTTGGGCAGACCTAATATCTCAAGAAAATGTCGAGGATTGAATAGATGGTCGCGAAAGTCGATTTCGTAAAATTTGTCACCGTGAGCCTGCTGCTGTTTTCAGCCGCTAATGGCTATGCGCAAAACGAGCTACGCAATACATTTTTCAAGGACGCGGATGCCGCCAAAGCGGCAGCGGACGCAGCCAATGCAGAGTTACTCGCCCCGAAAAGCTACGAACAGGGCCTCAAAGAGTATCAGGATGCAGAGTCAGCCCTTGAACGCGGCCGCAACATCGAAGTCGTTCGCTCGAACGCTGCTGATGCCACGACCAATTTCAGGACGGCTGCGCAAAAAGCACGGCTCGCAAAAACTGCATTGGCCCAGGTCATGAAAAGCCGCCAGGCTGCGGCGAATGCGAAGGCGCCCCAGCTGTCTGCTGAAATCTGGCAGGAAGCACAGCGCAAGTTCGCCGATGCCATCCGCCTGCTGGAGCGCGGTGACCTCAAGAATTCGAAGCGTCGCGACATCGAGGCGACGAGTTTATATCGCGACGCCGAGCTCGTTGCGATTAAAGCGCAGTACCTCAGCGAAACCCGTCGTCTGCTGGCGGACGCCGATCGGGCTCGCGTGGGGCGTTATGCGCCGATCACGCTGGGCAAAGCGAAACAGCTGCTGGCCGATGCCGAGCGCGAACTGAGCGAGAATCGTTATGACACCGATCTGCCTCGCAACCTGGCGCAGCAGGCGAACTACGAGGCCAAACACGCGATCTACCTTTCCGAGGTTGTTCGGCAGGTGCGCGACAAAAAGCTGTCGCCGGAGCAGCTTGTGCTGCAGTGGGAACAACCGATGCAGGCAATCGCCGGCGTGGCCGATGCTGTCCCCGATATGGCAAATGGCCCGGACAGGCTGACCCAGGAACTGGTCGCTTTCTTCGAGGCCCAGCGCAATCACCTGCAGAGCCTGGAGCAGGAAAAAGCCGAAAACGAAGTTCGCATCGCCGACATGGAAGAAGAACTGAGTGCACTGGACGAGCGCCTCGGCGGCGCGACGGCTGAAAGAGCCGCGCTGGTGCAGCGGCTCGAAGCCCAGGCCCGGGTTAAGCAGCAGTTCGAGCAGATCGAAAAGATGTTTACGTCCGACGAGGCGCTTCCGTGAGGGCAACAGCATCATCATGCGACTTGTCGGCCTGAGTTTCGACAGTGGCGCATCGCAGATCAAATCGGCGAACTTCGATCTTCTCGCGAAAATCGAAAAAGCCATCGACGTCTTCCCGCGTAGTGAAATCACGATTGAAGGCCATACGGACGCACACGGCGGCGACGATCTCAACCAGACGCTTTCACAGGCGCGAGCCGAGTCTGTGCAGCAGTACATGATCAACGCAATGCGCATCCCGACCTATCGCCTGATCGCGACCGGTTACGGAGAAACGCGGCCCGTCGCCAGCAACGAAACCGAAGCCGGCCGCGCACGCAACCGCCGCATCGACATCGTCATCAAGCCTAATCTCGAAGCGACCTAGCGGCCGGACATCGCAGGATCATGGCCGCGCCACCAGGACGACACGGTGTGCGCGGTCGTTTCGTTAACAAGGTAGCCATACTCCGAGTGCACGTTGAGTGCACCGTCGAGTCGAAAGTAATTGTATAACTCGACGTCCTCGAAGCTCTCGACAAGTCCGAGCTTGAGCACCTCGCCGAAGTGGTTCCTGAGCCGCGGGTCGATTGCCGTCAAGTCGCCGACCGCCGACAGATTTTTCCAATTTCGAATGTTGTGCGGATAGCTGCCTTCGCCGCGGGATGCACTGCTTTTCAGGCGCTTCTGAATGTAGCGCTGACCCAGCGGGCTGCCCATCGTCAACAACAGATCGACAACGACATGATCGCGGCCATTGTGTGACATTTCCCATAGGGCGTCGTAAGCAATAACCGATCCCATGCTGTGCCCAATCAGCAATACCGGATGATGCCCTTCTGTCGCCGCTCTCAGCGGTACCTTGAGCATGCGTCGCGTGTGCTCCGCGATGCCGTTGTCGTTCCCCGTATAGCGCCGAAGATCACGCAGGTGCATTTCCGTTCGCTCACTTGCAACATGGGGAATCAGGAACGGCAGCCGGTCGCCCAGCTTGTAAATCCAGCGCGTAAGTCTTCGCCCGTACGAACCCGCTTCGGCAATATCGCGCTCGCTCGCGCGCGTCTGACGAATAACATTTTCAACGGCAGCGCTGTCGATGCTGATATCCCGATGCTCGCGATAGAAGTCGTACGTCCACGAGACGATATCGAAACCACCCTTCGTTGATGCCACGGCTTCGGCAACCGGTTCGTCGACGCGGCGCAGGCCGGCCAGCAGGCAACGCAGCAGAGCATCTTTATGTATCGCCGGCTCAGGCTTGGGCAGCAGGCCGGGCACATAAAGAATGATCGGATGGGCAGCCCCGGACACGGCTAACCCTGTTCCAGGAGATCATGAAGTTCACCAACGTTTTGAACTTCTGCATCTGGCGAATGATATTCATCCGGCCACTCGTCTCCGAAACGGTTAACCCAGACGGCTTTCAAGCCCGCATCGCGAGCGCCGTGCACGTCGTACAAAGGGTGATCGCCGACGTGCAGCGTTTGAGCAGTGCTTGCGCCGCCAGCGGCCACGGCCATCTTGAATATCGCACTAGCCGGTTTGGCGGCGCCGGCCATTGCTGCCGAGACGACGCCATCGAACAAATCCCGTATGCCGATCTTCTCCAGGTCTGCGTTACCGTTTGTAACGGCAATCAACACGAAGCGCTCACGAAGTGAGACGAGGGCCGGGCGCGCTTCCGGAAACAGTGAGACATCGTTGCGGGCCTCATTGAATACGTCGAACGCATCATCCACATAGCTGTCGCCATAACCCGCGGCCTCACCAAGTCGTGTAAGAACCATGCGCCGCACGTATGTCAGGTCATGCGTGTGTTCTTTGAATTCCTCGAGGACCTCGGCGCGCAATATCTGCAGGTCATCGGGCCCAAACATTTCTGTGATGCGCGGATAGTGCTCGTCTATCCAGGCGTGCAGACGCTCTTCGGCGCGCTTGATGACCGGGTGAATTGCCCAGAGCGTATCGTCCAGATCCAGAGTTATGGTGCGAATGTCTTTCACGTATTGCCTGCGGCGCTATGATCAACGACCATTGTGGAGTCAAGAATCACCCGGAGCAAGATCATGAAATACCTGCACACCATGGTGCGTGTTACTGATGTCGAAAAGTCGCTGGACTTTTACTGCAAAAAGCTGGGGCTTACGGAGCTCAAACGCCACGACAGCGAGCAGGGACGGTTCACGTTGGTCTTTCTCGCAGCACCCGGCGACGAGGAAGCGCAGGTCGAGCTGACGCACAACTGGGACCCCGAAGAATACGATGAGGGCCGCAACTTCGGTCACCTGGCATATCGGGTCGACGATATTTATGCGCTTTGCCAAAAACTCATGGACGCGGGCGTGACCATTAACCGGCCACCGCGCGACGGCCACATGGCATTTGTTCGCTCGCCCGACAACATCTCTATCGAACTGCTGCAAAAAGGGGACGCCCTGCCACCAACCGAACCGTGGGCCTCAATGCCCAGCGTCGGGCACTGGTAGACCTTAGCTCTTGTTTTCGTCAGCCGGATCGGATCGTCCGCTTTCGGCTTGCAGCGGATCTTCATCTTGCGACTTGACCATGGGCGTTCTGGCGACTCGCCGCCGTTCCTTCGGGCGCCGGGTCAGCACGCGCCGCAACCGCAACGCCATGGCGACGATGGCGTCTTCCACGTTATCAAAGAACTGAAACAGGGTTTCCATTGATCGTGACTTCAGTCGTGCCGGATAGCTCCGGCGATTGCGCGTATTGTACGCCAATCTACCTGGGGACATTCTTAATTTAACGTATTAATACATTAAATTGAGAATGTCCCCATCGGCCCATCGGGGTTACACCGCGGGCGGCATCAGCGGTGGCAGGCGGTCCTCATAATCAGCCCGGTAATCAACGCTCACGACGGCTATCGACCTGAGCGATTTTGCCAACGCCGCACCGTCCCACTCACTTGCTCCGGGGCCGTAGCTCGCCTTCGACAGTTTGCGCAATTCGTCAGAGAGCGGTGCTGCAACACGGTCGGCCAGTTCGCCAACACTGCGCGGCGCGTCCTCCGGCCATTGCAGCCGACCCCAGTCCAGAACGGCCGAGCGAACTGCCGCGCCGTTACCAGCCTGCGCGGCTTTGCGGGCGGCTCGAACAAGCTTCGCCTGTCGCTTGTAGACCGGCGGCGGCTCGGGCTCTCGCGGTGCGCGCTTCTGATCGCGCGAAGACCACCACCAGGCGAAAACAGTCAGTACCCAGACCGCCGCCAGCAGCTGACTGACCCGCTGCCAGAATCCGCCCGGCATCAACGGCGGCACTGCCGTTTCTGCAACGTCTGTTTTCGCCGTCTCGGCAACTGGCGCTGCTGTGACGGGTACATCGACTGCCTTGACGTTGATCGTGCGTGCGGGCAGCTTTGCGACTCGCCAGGTGGCAGCACCGATATCCCACCAGGGCACTTCGAGCTCGGGTAGTTCGATAGCACCCCCATTGACACCGATGATCGCGTACTGATCTTTACGAATGCCGCGGATGCCACCGGCTTCCACGCGGCGACTCAATTCCGGTTTGTCGGCGTAGACGTTGAGTCCATCGACGCTCGGCGGCGCGATCGCCGGGATTTGCGTTTCGATCTGTCCAAGCGCGCTGACCGTCACGCGCCGCGTGACGGGCTCGCCTGCA
>CAMYLB010000226.1 GCA_947259145.1 uncultured Woeseiaceae bacterium | reverse complement strand
CCTGAAGAAGACGCCCAGGTACTCGATCGTGCCACGCACACCATTGTGCAGCAGGTCGAGGCGATGAAAGAAATGGTTAATGCGTTCAGCGACTACGCGCGCGCGCCCGACATGGATTTTTCTCTGTTCGATATCGACAAGCTTGTGCATGAGATCGTTGATCTGTATCGCGCTCAGAAGAGCGGTGTCGAAATCGTTCTTACTACCGATCCAACCATGCCAATGATCGAGGCCGATATGGGGCGCGTGCGGCAAATGCTGCACAACCTGATTCGCAATGCCACGGAGGCGCTCGAAGGTAGGAGCGACGGACGAATCGATGTTCACGTCAGTGCCGCGGAGATCGATGATGTCGATATAATCCAGATTAAGGTCGAGGACAACGGGCCGGGTTTCAATATGAGTTCCGTCAATCAGATTTTTGATCCCTATGTGACGACGAAGCCCAAGGGAACCGGTCTTGGATTGGCAATCGTAAAGAAGTTAGTCGAAGAACACGTTGGTTCGATTCGCGCGAAAAACCGCAAGGACGGCGGGGCGATGATCAGTATTCGGTTACCAATCAATGATGCAGCGCGTGAGCTGATTATTGCCAAAGCTCCCAGACGCGCAGATAAAAGGAGGGAACACGCATGAGCAATCCTCATGTACTGGTTGTCGATGACGAGGCGGATATTGGCGCCCTGATCAAGGACATCCTGTCGGACGAAAGTTTTGGCGTAACCGTAGCGACCAATGCTGCTGAAGCAAGGCAGGCACGGACGAGCCGGAAATTCGACCTCATTCTGCTTGATATATGGATGCCTGATACCGACGGCATAACATTGCTACGTGAGTGGTCCGAGAGCGGTGACTTGAATTGCCCGGTCGTGATTATGTCGGGACATGGCACCGTCGATACGGCGGTTGAGGCGACCCGACTGGGCGCGTTCGATTTCGTGGAAAAGCCACTGTCGATTGCGAAGCTGTTGCGCACTGTTGAAGCAGCCCTCGAATCGGCGGGCAAGCAGGCAAAAGTAGCGCGCAGCATGTTGCCGTCTTTATTGGCACCCGTCGGCCGCAGTCAGTTGATGCAGGGCCTGCGCGAGCGCGTACAGCAATATGCGCGCCACGATGGATCGGTATTGGTGAGCGGTGAGCCGGGAACCGGACGCGGCGCATTCGCCCGTTACATGCATGCCTTGAGTCGCCGTGCCGGCGAGCCAATAACAACGCTGACGGCGGCAACTATCACCGAAAGCAATATGGAAGAGCAATTGCTTGGTAGTGAGCATGGTGAAGAAATCGTTGCCGGTGCATTCGAAAGGGCATCGGGTGGAACGCTGGTTATCGATGAGCTGGCGGACCTTGACGACGCCGCACAAAGGGTGTTGTTTGGTATTTTGGAGAACGGTAATTTCACGCGCGTTGGTAGCTCCCAACCGATCAAGGTAGACGCGCGCGTCATCGCGACCGTAGGGGCCGACTACGAGTCCCAGGTCGAATCGGGCACCTTGCGCCGTGATCTGGTAGCCAACCTGAGGGAGCTAAGTCTTCGAATACCGCCACTGCGCGAATATTCCGAGGACGTTCCCGAATTGCTGGCCTACTACGTAGACAAACTTGTTGACGCGGAAGGATTGACGTTCAGGCGCTTCAATGTCGCGGCGCAGAATCGACTGAGAAACTATCCGTGGCCCGATAATGTGCGCGAGCTGAAGAACCTCGTGCGGCGACTATTGTTATCCGGCCGTGACAAGGACATAACGCTCGAAGAAGTCGAAGCAGAAATCAGCGCAGCGGCTGCCGTTGACGAGCCGTTGGTCAAACAGGATCTTCTTGCGCTGCCCTTGCGGGAAGCGCGCGAACAGTTCGAACGCGCCTATCTTCAACAGCAGCTGGTTCTTTGTGATGGCAAAGTGGGTCAGCTCGCGAAACGAGTCGGGATGGAGCGGACGCACCTGTACCGCAAACTCCGCTCACTCGGTGTCAGCTTCAAATAGAGCGGCTGCTTACCACCCACTATCCAACCATCCTACTGCCGGGCGTCGATTGGGTAGCTCCTCGCGCAGCACGGTGGAGCACACCACCCACCCGCTACCGTTCTTAATGCCGGGCGCCGGCTGGGTAGCTCCTCTCGCTTAATCTCGCTCGACGTCCCTGTCTCGCTCGCATCGGGTTCCGCTTGCTTTGGCGTCCTGCGTCGCGGCGCTCCACACGACGCTCGAGAAGCTACCCAGCCGGCGCCCTCAGACAGCACGATTGAGCAGCGGCGGTGAGTGCCGGGGTGTCTTGCGACGCGACGTTGCGTAGCTGGAGCTAGCAAGAGCTCCCCGGTGATCACAGTCGCGGTCGGTCTATGTCCGAGCAAGAGGAGCTACCCAACCCGCGCCCACCTGTAAGAAGGGTGGTGGCTTACTCGACCGGTGTCTGGAGGACGTGGGGTTGGACCGGCGGTCGCGGTGCCGGCAGCAGCCGTCCGTCGGGAAGAAACGTGAGGCCCGGCTCGCCAAAATCTTCGACGCTCAGGCCGCGCATCAGATTCAACGCCCGCTGTTTTGGATCGATGCTCGGGCCATCTGGGCGTAGCTGAATCGTCGAAACGATATTCCCTTCGATAAAGGCGCCATTTCCGTCGAGGGTGGTTGTCAGGATCGGCGCAATTCCCTTGATACCGGCAACGCTGATGCCGTAGTAAGTCGCGAAGTTGCCCAGGCTGTAGGCGATGAGTCGGTCCTTGTAACGTTCCACGCCGCGGACGACGTGCGGGCCGTGACCGATAACGAGGTCGGCGCCGGCATCAATCACGCCACGCGCAAACCAGACGGCATCGCCGCGTGGTTCACCGTAATACTCTTCATCGGCGAACGGGATATGCGTGGCATCGACGCCTTCCGCGCCACCATGAAACGAAACCATGACGATGTCGTGCGAGGCAGCGAACGTTGCCACGGTTTCGAAAGCCAGCTCATAGTCGAGCATCATATTGGAGTTCTTGGTAACGGCGTACGCGAGTACCGCCACGCTGATGCCGTTGACTTGAAAGCTCGCAAAATCGTCAACGCGTCCGGAGTGGAACATGCCGGCAGCAGCTATTGCCTGCATGCTGCTGCTACGACCTTCTTCCCCGAAATCGCGAGCGTGGTTGTTCGCCAGGCTGAGCACATCGAAGCCGACCGCCCGGTAGTGGTGTGCATAACGGGTGGGCGAACGGAACAGGTAGCAGGCACTGGGGTTGCTGCATTTCTTGACCGGCTCGCCCCCGTCGAGCAAAACACCTTCAAGATTTCCGAAGGTGACGTCAGCCGATGACAAAAACGGCGCAACGGCCGCAAGAAAGCCGATGCCGTCGTCGTCGGGCAAATGATTCCGTGGGTAGTCGGTGCCGATCATCATGTCGCCGACTGAAGCGATACTGAGGCGCAACGTTGACTTGTCCGGCACCGGCGGCAGTGGCGTCACGGCCTGCGGCGCTGCCTCGGGCCGGGCAGGCGCGGGCGGCGCTTCGGGCGCCGGGCTCGTCGCACATGCCGCCAAAAGCAGTAGCGCGGCGACCGCGAGTGGTCGGCACCAGGTAATGAGGCTAGTCACTGAGTCGGATCCGCAGGACGTCGATCTTCGCTGCGCGTAAACGACTGCGCAGCAGATTCAATTCATCAAGATCTTCGGTTGGGCCGATGTACACACGATGATAATTGCGGTCGTTGACCTTTACGCGCTGAATATGAGATTCGATGCCGTGCAGTGCAAGTTCGGCGCGCCGACGATCGGCGTCCTGATTCGTCGAGAAAGAGCCCGCTTGAAGCACGTAAACGCCAGGCTCTTCGATTGCCTTGGGCTCCCTGTCAGCTTTGAGGTCGGGCTCTTCGTCCGGCGTGACTACCTCGAAGTTCGGCAATATGTCATAGAACGTGAAGCGCCTGTCCTTGGGTTTTTCAACCTCGACAGATGGAGTCGCCGGCTCGTCATTATCATCGAGCGCGTTTTGCAGGCTAGCGGGTCGCGGCGTCTCGGACTGCATTGCTCCGGTCGGTTCACGATCTTTCACATAGACAGCAACCGCAACGGACAGGCCGATCGCGAGCCCGAAAAGCATCCACACAAACGGCGGATATTGCGGCTTTTTCGAACGAGCTCGGCGACGTTTCTTGCGCTGCGCCATTACATTTTCTCCGGGGCCGATACGCCCAGGATGCCGAGACCGTTTGCAATTACGACGCGCGTTGCGGCGATCAGGTAAAGCCTTGCTTCACGCAGCGCCGCATCGTCGACGATGAACGCGTGCGCGTTGTAATAGGTATGAAAATCGTTGGCAAGATCGCGTAGATAATGCACAAGGTGCTGCGGCGCACGGTTGTTTGCAGACAGCTCGACAACCTCGGGATATCGGCTCAACGACGTCATCAGCGTTTTCTCCTGGGGCTCTACCAACAGCGCCAGCTGATTCCTGCCTTCACCGTCATTCCACTCGAGTGACTTCTCGGCCAGTTGCCGGAAAACACTTGCGATGCGAGCGTGCGCATATTGAATGTAGTAAACCGGGTTGTCACTGGACTGCGTTTTCGCAACGTCGAGATCGAAGTCCAGGTGTTGATCATTCGATCGCGATACGTAGTAAAAGCGTGCGGCGTCGTTGCCAACCTCGGCGCGCAGCTGTCGCAGCGTGTCGAATTCACCCGAGCGCGTGGACATTTGCATCTTTTTGCCGTCGCGGTAAAGCGCCACGCTCGCGTTTGTCAAAGTGATACGCGATGTCCGAAGCGAAATAGGTCTTGATGCCATTCGCGCGAATGACGACACGATCTTTTTCATCGCCAAACTCAGTCGCAGGAAACCAGGTGGCGCCGTCTTTCTCATACAACATGCCGCGTTTTCTGAGTACCTCGAGCGCGTCGTCGATGCGATTGGTTTTTGTAAGGGACTGTTCGGAATACCAGGTGTCGAAAGTGACGCCGAATTCGGCAAGATCGTCCTCGATATCCTCGCGAATCAATTCCAGCGACTGTTGACGCACATGGTCGAAACCGGCTTCGCCCAGGAGGGTGCGGGCTTTTCCGATTAGCGCTTCGACGTAAGCTTCCCTGTCTCCCTCAGGCGCATCGGCCGGAAGTCCTGAAATTACAGCTTCGGTGGACACCGAAGTCACGCCATCCGTATTGATGGTTGTCGCGATGTCGCGGATGTAGTTACCGCGATAACCGCCCTGGGGGAAGCCGACAGCAACGCCATCTTTCTCCAGCATGCGCAGCCAGACGCTCATACCGAGGATGTCCATCTGCCGGCCCGCGTCGTTGACGTAGTACTCGCGATGCACCGGATAGCCAACCGCCTCAAGCAAGTTGCCAACGGTGGCGCCGAAAGAGGCGCCCCGGCCATGACCGACATGCAGCGGGCCGGTCGGATTAGCGGACACGAATTCCAGCAGGATCTTCGGCCGATTCTTTCGCGCCTGTCTTCCGTATTGTTCGCCCTGCTGCAGAATCGCTTCCAGTTCGGCATGAAAAGCAGTCAGGCTTAAATGAAAATTAATGAAGCCCGGTCCTGCGATATTGACCTTGTCGACGTCGGCACTGTCTGAAAGTGTCGCAACGATGCTCGCTGCGATCTCACGCGGGTTCTTGCGCGCAGGTTTGGCCAGGCGCATTGCAATATTTGTGGCGAAGTCGCCATGGCTGGCGTCCCGGGTGCGCTCGACCGTACCTTCAATCGACAGATCAGCGGCTGCTTCGGCCAGTTCGGGCAGTCCGGCAAGGGCATCTGTAACAAGTTGCGCAACGATGTGTTTCATTCAGAACGGAGGGCCAGTTTTGCGAGGCCGCAATTCTACCCGGATATTTCCTCGAATGTGGGTCCCGCAAGTGCCCGGCTAGAATAATTCGATCGGATCAACGTCGATCGACCAACGGACTTTGCGGGCCATGGGCTCCTGCTCGAGGGCGGGTCGCAATTCTCTGAGCAGGTTTTGCAGCGCCTGTCGATCGCTGCTTTGCAGCAGTAGTTGAGCGCGGTAACGGCCTGCCCTGCGCGCCATAGGCGCATCGACCGGACCGAGGATACGCAAGCTTTCGTCGGCCCGATCAGCGACAGATCGTTTCGCTATCTCAAGAAACTCGAGTGCATCGCCATGGCGATGTGCGGCAGACCGAATCAGTGCCAGTCGCGTGAATGGCGGCCAGCGCGTGAC
>CAMYLB010000225.1 GCA_947259145.1 uncultured Woeseiaceae bacterium | reverse complement strand
AGGGGCGTTAGACTGGGTCGGATGCGTCTCACTACGATCTCCTATAGTTTTATCGTCCTCGCGGCCTGTGGCGGGGCCAGTAGCCCAACAGCGACTGATCCGCTGCCACCACCGTCCGGCGCGACGCCAGTAGCCGAAGTGCAGGGAAGCGGCTCAGCGAGCCCGCTTGCCGGACAAGTAGTCTCAATTTCCGGCGTCGTCACGGGCGACTTCCAGGATAACGATGCTGACGACCTTGGTAATCTCGGTGGTTTCTACGTTCAGCAGGAAACGCCGGACGAAGATCCCATGACGTCCGAGGGCGTTTTCGTGTTCGATGGCAACAACCCGGCCACTGATGTCCGTAGCGGCGACCGCGTCAATGTTACGGGCACCGTAAGCGAGTATTTCGGCGAGACCCAGATTACTGAACCGGTAATCGAGGTTGTCGGGTCCGGAACGATAAAGGCGACAGCGATAGTTCTGCCGGCCGACGGCACGACGACAACTAGTGATGGTGACCTCGTTGCCGATTTCGAACGCTACGAAGGGATGTTGCTGCGGTTTCCGCAGACCTTGTCCGTCAGCAACCTTCGCAACCTCGAACGATTTGGCGCCGTCGGCCTTTCCGAAGGCGGCCGCCTCTATCAATTCACCAATTCTAATGAACCCGACCCTGCGGGCTACGCTGCACACAAGGCGTCAAAAGCAAGCCGGAGCCTGGAGCTCGACGACGGCCGGCGCTCGTCAAACCCGGGGACAATTCGCTTTCTAAGTGCCGGTGCTGCCGGTTATTCGATTCGCACCGGCGATACTGTCTCGGGCGTCACGGGCAACCTGCGCTATTCGCGTGGCAGCGGCGGTAACGGCGATGAGGCCTGGCGCCTGATGCCCACGACGGAACCGGAATTCAACTCGGTGAACCCCCGACCCGGCAGTCCGTCGGTGGGTGGTAGCCTGCGCGTGGCCAGTTTCAACGTGCTGAATTTTTTCTCAACCGTGGATGCGGGGCAAAGCGTTTGTGGGCCGCGGGGCAATGACGGCTGTCGCGGTGCCGATAGTATCCAGGAACTGGCCAGGCAGCTCGCGAAGACCGTTTCAGCATTGGCGTTGTTGGACGCCGATATCGTCGGTCTTATGGAACTGGAAAATAACAGCAGCGCTTCATTGCAGATGATCGTTGATGCGCTGAACGCCAGAATCGGAGCCGACGAATATGCTTTTCTGAACACCGGCACTGTTCACGGTGACGCAATAAAGACCGGTTTTATTTACAAGACGTCAACCGTCGATCTGGCCGGCGCATTCGCGCTACTCGATCGCAACGTGGATCCAGGATTTAACGACGCACGAAATCGGCCCGCACTCGCGCAGTCGTTTAGAGTACTCGCCACCGGGGCCGAGCTAAGCGTTGTCGTAAACCACCTCAAGTCAAAAGGTTCATCCTGCGAAGCAGACGG
The DNA here is from genome assembly GCA_947259145.1 of uncultured Woeseiaceae bacterium. Lineage (GTDB taxonomy): Bacteria > Pseudomonadota > Gammaproteobacteria > Steroidobacterales > Woeseiaceae > UBA1847. The sequence goes on along the minus strand of CAMYLB010000225.1, from coordinate 3,495 downwards.
AGACCCGAATCTCGACGATGGCCAGGGCAACTGCAACCAGACGCGAACCAGCGCCGCAGCCGCGATCGCGGACTGGATCGCCACTGATCCAACCAACAGCAATGATCCGGACTACCTGATAATCGGCGACCTCAACGCCTACACACGCGAAGACCCGTTGACCGAACTGGGGAAGGCCGGGTTCACGAGCCTGCTGGGCGCACAGAGCAACCCGTACTCGTTCGTATTCGACGCACAGGCAGGCGCACTGGATCACGCAATCGCCTCGGCGACCCTCGTACCCCAGGTTGTCGACACTATCGAGTGGCACATCAATGCCGATGAGCCGGCCTTGCTCGACTACAACCTGGAGCACGGCCGGGACCCGAAATTATTCGACGCAAACTCCCCGTATCGCGCTTCCGACCACGACCCTGTAATCATAGGCCTCGACCTTACGAACTAAGGTCTACTGCGGTTTGCGGAACTTCAGCGTCATACGATTGGATTCACCGATCGCTTCCATTTCCGCTTTGAGTTCCGGATTGTCCTGACTGGTACCGAAGCTGGGCGGCAGACGCCAGACGACGTCCTCCTCGCCGGGCTGATCTTTCGGGTTCTCGTTAATGGCGCTTTCCGCAACAAACTCAAATCCGGCTTGTTCTGCCACCGCGATGACGAACGACTTCTTCAGATAGCCGTGACTTCCGTCTGCGAATTCATCCGACATGTCGTCACGCGCCTGGTGCTGCACTACACCCAACATGCCACCGGGTTTGAGCGTGGCAAAGACATCCGCCATCGCCTCGCTCAGGAAACCGCCTTCGTCTTCGAAGTTCGCGAGGTTGTGTAGCACTCTGACCAGGAAAACGACGTCAGCTGTGCCCGCCAACGATTCCGGCATCGCACCAAAATTGAACGCGGCGACCGTTGCGCTGTCCTGATCGCGCCATTCTTCTGCGCTGACGGGCCAGTCCGTCGTCCAGGTACTTTGCGTCTTCAAGAACTCCGCGTTGGCGAATGCGAAATTTGGCCACATATCCATGGCGTAGGTGGCACCGATCAAATGCCCGTCTTTACCGAGATAGGGCAGCAGCACTTTCGTGTACCAGCCGCGCCCCGGGAGCCCCTCGACCACGATCATGCCCGGCTCAATACCGAAAAACTCCAATGTTTCCTTTGGGTGACGATATTGATAACGAGCCCGAACGTCCTCCGGCTGTGCATCGAGTACAGCCGCAAGCCGAGTGTCTTTCTTTGCCGATTCGGCCGCTGCTGACTTTTCGGCGGCGCTGTCCGATTGAGACTCGGTTGCCGGTTGGCAGGCAGCGAGCGTCACCGCCAGCAGCAAAACAATGTACTTATGCATGATTTTTCCTAATTGCGCATAATTTCAACAGGTCGAAAATTATGCGTTAGTCGAGGCTCTGCAGCAATTATTTCGTGGTCGATTTCATCTCGAGCGCGGGATCGCGCGGCCAACCCACAGGCGAGTTTGATCGCTGCAGCCGCAGCAAGCCTGCTACAACGAGGATGCCCATCGCAGCGACAGCGGTCAGAAACAGGAAGTAGTTTTGATGCCCGACAATGCCCGGCGACGCATCCAGGATTCGGCCTGTAATCGGCGCAAAAAAGATTTCCGGCGTGTAGCCCACGAACGAAACCATGCCGGTCACCGCCCCCGTGTAATACGCCGGCGTCTTGTTTTCCTGCAGCAGAGCGAAATACACGCCGCGTAGCGCGAACACAGCGAAGAAGCTGACAAAGATATTCGCGTAGATGACCGCAAGCCCGGGGCCATCCGGTAAGGCAAACGAGAGCATTGCATAGGTGAAGAGCAGAACAACGAAGGAAGCACCGATTGTCTTGCTCGCGCTCCAGCGATCTGCGAGGAAGCCGGCCGCAACAGCCGCGGCGGGTCGAATGTAGGCGCCGTAGGCCGATAGCTGTGCGCCCTCCACCTCATTCATGCCAAGAACCTGCACGGCATACAGTGAGTAATTGTCCAGGCCCTTGTAGCCGCAATAAGCACAGATAATGACCGCAGCCTGTGCCCATACGAGTGGGCGGGTAATCACGACCGCGGCACCATGAAACAGGCTCTGACTCGAGTCACCAACGTGTTTTACTGCCGGAATCAGGAACCAGGTAAGCAGGGCTGTCGCGATGGCGGCGAATGAATACAGGAAAATGACAACGCGAAATGCGGCGCGGCGTTCTTCGTCATTCGCGAGCGCTGCATCATCGGGCAGGAGCCCGGCAAGGACAGCAACTGCGATGGTCGCAAATAGGGCGGCCGCGATTCCACGACCACCCTCAAGAATACCGAATGCACTGCCTTGCGATGTGACGCCACCCCATTCCCGGGTTGCCCGGATAAGCGCCGCCCAAAACAGCAGAATCGTCGTCACTCCCCAGTAGCCATAGAGCAACGCCATGCCCACAGCTCCGGGATAAGTCGCCATGTAAAAACCACCGGCACCCGTGGCAATGAGCGAAACCGTTAAGAGAACCCTCGCCGAGAATCGATCCGCCAGCATGCCGCCGGGGAAATAGGCGATCATCGCCGCCACGCCATAGACTGCGAATACATCACCGAGCTGCGTGTTGGTAAATTCAAAGGCCTCGAGCAGCGTCGGCCGGAAGAATCGTGCCGTATGAAAAGGCAAACCAAAAATGATCTCCCCCGCGAACACGAGCGTAGCCATGAGCATGAATCGGTACATCGGCTACCTTAGTCGTTAGACTCCTCAAGCCTTGCGGCGTGTTCGATCTCATAGGGCGGCGGCGCGCCTCCCGGCCCCTTCAGGTAATGATCCATCCAACGCTTAAAACGCAAAGCGTAATCATAGGTTGCGGCCGTGTTGCGATTGCCATGCTCTTCGCCCGGATAAATTACGAGGCGGACCGGTGTGTCGGTGCGCAGCTTGATGTGACGGTACATCTCCAGCGACTGGCTCGGATGCACTCTTGGATCCTTATCGCCCCCCATGATCAACAACGGCGTCTTCGCTTTTTCCGCGTGATACACAGGGCTTCGCCTTAACATCCACATCCAGTCTTCCCACGGCCACGCGCGCGCGTGAACGTTGTACATCTCGTAGGGAATGTCTCCCGTGCCGAACTTGGATACTTGATTTGAAATACCGACAAACGCCACGGCCGCCGCATATTCCTCACTGAGTGCAGTAGCACTCCACATCGATGCGTAACCTCCGTAGGAGCCGCCGGAAATGCCGACCCGATCAGCGTCGGCCAGGCCCTTCTCAACGAGGTGCGTTTTGACGTCGACCATATCGTTGAATTCTTCCTCTGCGTAGTCGTTCTGGCCCAGCTTCGAAAAATAGACGCCACGACCGGTGCTGCCACGATAGTTGGGGTAGACGACCGCGTAACCCTCTGCCGCCATGACCTGTCCCGGTTGGCTGTAACTCGACATCCAGCCATTGGACTGATGCGCCTCCGGGCCGCCGTGCACGAAGACAATCAGCGGATTGCCGCCGCGTTTCTCATTGA